>PLUF01000111.1:0-24610 GCA_003164815.1 Candidatus Gagatemarchaeum stordalenia | reverse complement strand
CGGCAGGTCCTGGCAGAAGCTGGTATCCGTTCGCCTCGATGCGGGAGCCATTTCCTGAGATGGAGACTCCTCCTATTATCCTGCTTGTCTGATGCTCCCACAGAAGGTTGCCACCTCCGTCGAACAGGAGTACCGCTCCTGTGTTCAGGGTGAAACCAACTCCCACAGCGATACGGCTTCCGTTCTCGCTGATCGATATGGAGTTTATCGTCCCGCTCGTATGATAGACCCACAGCGGGGTCTTCCCGGAGACAAAGACGTTCCCCGCGGTCGCGAAGAACAGTGACAGGATCACGAGTGCGGCCAGAGCCACGACCAGCGCGACTTTGCGCTTGGTGGGCCCTCTCCTCGGGATGGGATTACTCGTGAGGCTCGTCGGTCCTTTGCGAGCCGCGAAATGGAGGTTTTGATTAAAAGTTATGTCCGAACGGCTTCCTAACCCTGCGTTAAATCCCACACTGGCCATAATTCGCGACCGAGGATGGAGTCTCCAAAGCAGGAACAAGAGCTCGTCAGCCTGCGTGAGCTGAAGGAGCTCGCAGTAAGGCATCTCAACGCGAGCAGTCCACTGCGGAAGCTCATACTTTCTCAGCCGGACGAGCTTCCTCGGAGCGTAGCCTTGTCGAAGATACCCGACTTCGCGCTGCTTCTCGAATATGAGGTCAGGGGTTAGCATGCCTGCCTCATCTGGGCAGCCTCACTATCGCTTCGCCGTTCGGAAGCGCGTTGACGAACTCCCAACCCTGCACGATCCACTCCTTCGCCTCGCTCATGGGGACGATCTTCTGGCTGTTGCCCTTCAGACCCAGCGACTGCATCGACTTCTGCCTGACCAGCTCCTGGACGCGCTGCGGGGTCAGTATCGAAAGGTCTCCAAGCCCCCTGAGCTCTTCCTCGGTGTACCCCGACATGCTAAGGAATTGCCGGTTGAACGTGGCCAGCATCTCATCTTTGCTCAGCGACTGCCTCCCTCTCGTACCGAGTAGCTCTGAGACCCTTGCATAGGCTCCGCGCATGTCCTCCAGGAGCTCAGCGGGGAGCTCCCCCTTCCTCAGCGTGTAAACGCTCTCAATCGTACCCTGGTGCCCCATCCAGCACTGCTGGTACGCGTGCGAGACCAGACCCTTGCTCTCGCCTAGGAGCAGCATTGTATCGAAGTAGCTCCTGAAGACATAGGGCCTCCACGGCAGGCTGGATGCGCGCATCGCGATGCGAACGTCCCTGCCCAGCTTTGTGGTCCGGACGAAGGGAGCGGCGTCGGGCACCCCGAAGTTCTTCGACTGCTTCAGATGCCTCTCAGTGCTCACCACCACCCCGCTCTCGGGCGTCAGTCTCTCCCCGTCGGCTATCCTCCGGTCGAGGAATGCCTTGATTATCTCGCACCCCTCCTCCAGCATGAAGGTCGGATACCAGTGCCTTGACTTCGAGAGTTCGTCGCGCACTACGATCAACGTCGGGACGGTCGCGAACCTGACCTCCTTCTCGCCTACGATCAGCTCCGGGAGGTCCTTGATCCTCAGTCCGTCCAGACCCCTGTAGTCCCCCTGGACCTCCGGCCGGCAACCCGCGAAGGCCATTATCGCTATCTCCGCCCTGGTCCTCAGCTTGGTCGTGGCAGCGTAGAGCACCCTCCTGAGCTCGTCGTTGGTCGGGACCCTCTCGTTCTCAAGCGTAGGCCTCTTCGAGGAATTGGCTATCTTGATCCGCATGTCGAAACCCTTCCTGTTCCACCTCGCCCAAGACAGAATCGCCTTGAGGTTCGAGGCCACATAGCTCGGCGCGTACTTCCTGCCCGACAGCGGGTTGATCTTGCCTTCCAGCTCCTGCACAAAATCGAACGCCATCTCCTCCATCTTCCTCTTCGGCAGCTTCGCGTACTCGCCGGGGGAGACCCCGTTTTGGCGGCAGAAGGATCCAAGCCTCCTCAGGTAGACATCTGCCACGATGATGCTGCCCTTTGCGTTGTTTTGATGCCAGCGACGCAGGTTGGCATCCCTGTCCAGGAGGACCCTGTATGCCTCACGGGGTTTCCTCGCCTGTGCGGTCATGCCATTCTAGGAGAACGGCGTATAAAAGCCACTAGGTTTGAACTCAAATTGGAAGCGGGCCCGGTGGGATTTGAACCCACGACATGCTGGTTAAGAGCCAGCCGCTATAGACTCGTGTTCTCTAACCTGGCTGAGCCACGGGCCCGCGGAGACGCGGCCGCAGGACTAGCAATTAAAGCGTTGCTGAGAGAGACCTGACATTGCGCCCTCGAATGACTCACGAAGCGGAGCGCGACTGATTATTAACGCCTCGACCTCCTTCCAGGCGGTAGAAGAACTTGGGAAAACTAACCTTCGTCGGCCTCGGGCTCGGGGACCAGGGCGCGAGCATAGCCGGCCTGAACGCGATTAGGGAATCTGACGTCTCGTACCTCGAATACTACACGACGCCCCACGCACCTCGCCTCCTTGAGGAGCTGGAGGCCGCATCGGGGAAGACGATGGTCGTGGTCGACAGGAACTTTGTCGAGGACGGGAAGCGCATCCTCCAGGAGGCGAAGGAGGGGAACGTGGTGCTCGCTGTCCAAGGCGATCCCATGATCGCGACCACCCACAGCGACCTCAGGGTCAGGGCCGCCTCGGGAGGCATCGAGACCTCCGTGATCCACGGGACCACGATCGCGTCAGCGGCCGCGAGCGCGAGCGGACTCCACTATTACAAGTTCGGCGCGACGGTGACCTTCACCAAGGACAGCGTGAACTACCACCAGCAGGTCTACGGGAGAGTCCACCAGAACCTCCTCGAAGGGTCGCACACGCTTCTCCTCCTCGAGTTCGACACGGAGAAGGGCGTGGGGGCGAGCCTGGCTTCCCTCATGGAGGGCCTCCTCGCCGCCGAGAGGAACTTCAAGAGGGAGGTCATCAGCGAGAAGACCTTCGTCGTGGTGCTCAGCAGGGTCGGCACGGAGGGGGAACAGATACGCGCCGGGACGATCGAGGAGTTGCGGTTGCTCGACTTCGGGGAGTCCCCCCACGTCGCTATCATCCCCGGGAGGATGCACTTCAGCGAGGTCGAGTCGCTCGCCTCGGTCTGCAGGCTGGAACCAGGGAAGGTCGGAGACAACTCGGCCTCGATTAAGAGGACCGCCCAGGTGCTCGTACCGAGGTACGTTGAAAAGGCTAAGAAGGCCCTCGGGACGGCGAGGAGCAGTTTGACGCAGGGCTACGATGAACTCTTCGAGAACAGCGAGCTCTACATCAGAGATGCGGAGAGCTTCCTGGCCAACGGGCAGGATGAGCTGGCGATGCTCAGCATCGGTTATGCTGAGGGCCTCATCGACGCGCTGACCTTCACCGGAAAGATAAAGCTGGACTGGTAGTATCATGAACGAGAACGAGCTCCTTCGGGCGGTCTATTCGACCAGGTTGCGCGACGGCACCGCCTCGGTCCATGCGCTCTCGCAGGCCCTCCGCTGGACCCCGGAGGAGGTGACCCTGCGCCTGGAGGAGGCGTCGCGGGAGCGGCTGGTAGAGATCACCGGGGAAGAGGTCAGCCTCACTGCGGCGGGGAGGGGCCGGCTCACCGTGGTGATGATAGGAGGCGCCTTCGAGATAATCCACCCAGGCCATATCCACACGATCGAGGGGGCCAAGAGGCTGGGCGACACCCTCGTCGTCGTACTCGCTGCGGACCGGACGGTCACCAAGAACAAGGGACGCGAGCCGGTCACACCCCAGGAGTGGAGGGTCAGACTCGTCTCGGCGCTGAGGGAGGTCGACGTCGCTCTCCCCGGAGGCCAGGGGAGCATCTACGACACGATGGAGAAGGTCAGGCCGGACGTGGTGGCGCTCGGCTATGACCAGAAGCACAACCCACAGGATATCGAGCACGAGGCTAGGAACAGAGGACTGAAGCTCAGCGTCGTCAGGCTCGACTCGCCGATTCCGGGGATCAAGACCTCGAAGATAGTAAGCTCGCTCTGAGACTACGCCGACACCGTGACCGTGACCTCGTCGCCCTCCTTGATCCCAAGGTCCTTCCGGAAGTTCACGGGCGAGATGATCTCCATGACGCTGTCATCGTAGTGGGTCCTGTCGATCACGAGGATCGCCGCCGGATACTTGCCGTTGACCAAGGAACGGTAGCACCTCGCCCCGCCGTATGTCCTTGTGCCGTTCTCGAACCCCTGTATCCTCAGTCCCTCGCGGGAACGGAGCTCGCGCTTTTGCTCCATCTGGATCGGTGACTCGAGCTTCACGTTAAAGGTCCCCGGATACGGGTCGAAGCCCAGGACCTTGACGAACTGCTGCAGGTACCCCTCGAGCCCGATGTAGTAGGCGCCCTCCCCGAGGCCCCTGAAGACCCGGCCCTTGAAGACGATATCCCTCCCCTTCTCCTCGACCGCGGCCTTCAGTTGGGAGTAGTGCGAACGGACCAGGTCGTAGCCCTTAGGGGTGAGCTTTATCGCGAATCTGAGTCCGGCCCTCTTCCTTTCGATGAGCCCGAGCTTCTCGAGCTTCTGAAGGTGCTGGGACGCCGCCTGCTGGCTCTGGCCCATCTTCGAGGCCAGGTCCTCGGAAGAGACGTTGACGAACTTCAGGTGGGCCTTGAGCTTGACGAGCTCGAACAGCTCCGACATCAGTACTGGGCTCAGCTTCTCCATCTCTCAAATCAACTCCTGGATATGCAGGAACCTGCCTTCGGCCGGGCGTATAAGACCGTATTTACACATCGGTCGGGGACCCCTCGCGAGGGCCGAAGCCCGGGCGACGGCTCATCGCGGGGCATCCTTGCGCCTCCTGATGTCCTTCTGCAGGCTCTTTATCGAGGTGAGGAGGGCCTCTCTCCGCGTCTCCTCCGCTATTATTCCGCGGGTGTCCTCTGTGATCATCCTCGCAACGTCGATCTTCCTCCTGACCCCGTTGACGACGTTGTCGAAGACAGCGAACGGGGAGAGGTGCGCATAGAGCTCCTCGATCGCAGCGAAGTACTCCTTGGTCTTGTTTGCGTCACCCTTTGTGATCGTGACGAGGAGGAGCCTCTTCAGCTCGCCCACCGTGTCCAGGAGCCCCAGGAGGTAAGCCTCGTCAGAGACGCCGAGCGCACGGGCGTCCTTGATGGTCTTCCCTAATACGATTGACTCGACGGTAGAGGCCTCAACGAATTCCGTCTCCGGGGAGATCAGATAACGTGACAGGTTGCCCAGGCCGTCCTTTCTGAGCTTCTCGAGCACCTGCTTGGCTTTGGCGATTTCGCTCCGGGCCTCCTTGGTCTTCCCGGAGTGAAGGTAGACAATCGCCCTGGAGCATGAGAGGATCACGTCCCTGCTCTCCTTGAGGATCCGTTCCCTGCGGTCGAGTGTCAGCTGCAGGTTCACCTGTATCCCTTCGAGGGAGCCTTCCACGCTCTTTAGGTCCATTGTTGTTCAACCTCGGTTCGCAACTGCCACGACATAAGCTTACCCGGTGAGCGAGAACCTATCTATCAATCAGGAGACCACCGAAGGGCGCGGGTTTGGTCAGCAGGCAACGTTGCGTGGAGATTTTATGCGCCCCCGTACCGTCCCCCTCGGGGAAGCCGCGGGTGGACGAGAGGCGAAGTCTCGGGGTTCGTCGGGGGCCGATCCGGATTGGTTAACCGGCTCTACAACAGGGGTCGTGCAAAGGAGTACAGGTGCATGGAAATCCTGAGGGGCGAGGGATGGGTGGTCGGCCGGAGCGCGGCTTCGCACAGCCCCGTCGACCTGTTCGCCGCAAAGGACGGAAAGGTCCTGCTCGTCCAGGTCAAGAGTGGGAAGGCCCGCATAAAGAGCGAGGAGTTGAGGGAATTAGTTAAATGGGCAGAGGCGTTCAACGCCGACGCTGAAGTTTGGCATTTCAAGGAGAGAGGGAATCTCCAGAAGCGGCGCGTCTCGAGAACCAAAGGTTGAGATCGTGGAAGTAAGGTGTTATCTCTGTGACGAAGAGCTGGACAAGGACGCCAAGCCGTTCAAGGTAGGGATGAAGGAAGAGCTCGTCTGCAACGAGTGCTACCAGAAGACGGTCAACCGGCGCAAGGCGCTCGACGAGTCAAAGTAGGCCGTCCGACAGGCGGCTCGGGGCGTTTGGCACCAGGTCACGAGGCCGCGTACGTGTGCTTCAGTTCGTCGATGATCTGAAGGCACTTCTGGACTGATTCCTCGTCCTCCCCCTGCTCGTGGCAGGTCAAGGCCCTCTCGTACTGCTCCAGCGCCATAAGGGCGTTGATCAGCTCCGACCCCGTCTCTGAGAGGCAGAGGAGCCCGGCCATCTCGTACCACTCGGCGGCCTGCTCGTAGTCGTTCAGGTTCTCGAAGCAACTCGCTATCCACTCGCAGAGTTGCACCTTGTGCTCGGACGACTGCAGCCTCTGGAACTCCTGCTTCAGGACGCTCACGGCGGTGGCGCGCTCGCCGCTCCTGGCCAGGTCGAAGACCTCGGATACGCTCACCATCGCTCCATCAACCTGCACACCGGTTAATAGAGGAATGCTCTACATTTGTTGAGTCGATAATCAAACTCCCAACTTCCGTATCTCCGCCCTCTCCACCTGCCTCAGCTTCCGCCGGGTCTCTGCCTCGCGGTGCCTCCTCTTCTCGTCGGGGGTGACGGGTATCACGGGATCCACGGGCGTCGGGTTCCCGCCGTCATCGAGGGCCACATATGTCAGGAAGCACGATCCCACGTGCGTGACCTTCCCCGAAAGCAGGTTCTCCGCCTCCATCCTGACCCCGACTTCCATCGACGTTCTCCCGACGTAGTTGATCGAGGCCTTCATCACGAGCAGGTCGCCGAGGTAGACTGGTGCGATGAAGTTCATCCGATCTATCGAGGCCGTGACGACCGGCTTCTTGGCGTGGCGGAAGGCGGTCACGGCAGCGATCTCATCCATGTACTTCATTATAGCGCCGCCGAAGACGTTGCCCCGGATGTTCGCGTCGGCCGGCATCATTATCCGGACCGAGGTCGTCGTGGACTCTGAGACTGGCCTCCCGGCCGGTTTGCTCTTGGCCATGCTTGGACCTGGAGCGGCAAAGTCAGATTGATAAAGGTAGTTTCGTCGAATCGCCACGCATGGAATATGTAACCCCGCAGGAGATGCGGGACGCCGAGGCGAGGGCTGGCACCTACGGGCTCGGTCCTTCGGAACTGATGGAGAACGCCGGCGCGGCGGTCGCCAAGGTCGTCGAGGAGAGGTACGCTCGCACTGGGCGAGGGAACGTCCTCGTCGTGTGTGGCCTCGGAAACAATGGGGGAGACGGGCTTGTGGCGGCGAGGCACCTCGCGAGCGGCTGGCGGGTTCGCGTCCTGCTCCTCGGATCGGCGGCCGGCCTCAAGACCAGCGAGGCGGCGAGGAACTGGGCTCGGCTGAGAGCGCCCGTCGAGACGGCCGAGGTCCTCGACCAGCAGTCCCTGATGGCCCACCGGGAGTGGTTCGCTTCGTCCGACGTGATCCTCGATGCGATTCTTGGGACCGGGGTAAAGGGCGACGTGAGGGAGCCGGTGGCCTCGGCGGTCAGACTGATGAACGATACGGGTTCGGCGAAGGTCGCTATCGACGTCCCATCCGGGCTCGACCCCCTAACGGGCGCGGCGAGTGCCGCGACGGTCCGTGCCGACCTGACCATCACGCTCCACCGGGCGAAGGTGGGGATGCGCGGAAAAGCCGAATATACCGGCGAGGTCCTCGCCGTCCCCATAGGGATCAGAGAGTAAGATGATCGTCAGACAGATTCCGGTCGGGCCTATGAAGAACTTAGACTACCTCGTGATGGACGAGACGAGCATGGAGGCCATCGTAGTCGATTCTGGTTGGGAGACAGGGCCGGTCGTCGCCGCCGCGAAGGCAGGCGGGATGAGGGTAAGGTACGTGGTCGCCACCCACGGGCATTTCGACCACGTCGAGACCATCGCCGAACTCGCCGGGAAGCTCGGCGCGCAGACCGTGGCGCACGAGTCCTCCGAGCTGAAGACTGACCTAAGGGTCAGAGGGGGAGACACCCTTACACTGGGAGGAGCGCGCGTCAGCGTCATCCACACACCGGGTCACACCCAAGACAGCATCTGCCTCTATGACGGGAAGAACCTGTTCACGGGCGACACGCTCTTCATCGGCAACTGCGGGAGGACCGACCTGCCCGGAGGGTCCACCAGCGAGCTCTTCCACAGTCTCCACGCCGTTCTGATGGCGCTGCCGGGTGAGACCATGATCTATCCGGGGCACGACTACGGGGATGTCCGGAGCAGGAGGCTAGGGGAGGAGGCGAAGCTGAACCCGACGCTCCTGGCGAGGAACCTGAGAGAGTTCACCGGTGTGGAGTAGGGCTACCCGAACCACTTCTCGAGCGACTCGTTCTTGGCGCTCTCCACCCCAGCGAGCCGTTTTGCGGCCGCGTCCACCCTCTCCGCCGAGAACGAGTGCTCGTCGACCAGGAACGCCTTGACCGCGTCGGCCTTGTACTCCTTCCAGACCGGCTTGATCCCGCGGTCGGCCGGCGGCGATAGAAACAGCTCTCTGATCGCCGGGTAGTTGATCTTGGCCAGCTCCTCCCTTATCGGTTCGATCTTCTCCAGCGACCCGGAGGCCCTGAGGAACTTGAGAGCGCGCGCGGGCCCGATCCCCTTGAATCCGTCGGGGTTGAAGTCTGTCCCGACGAGGATGCCGAGGTCGACGAGCTGCTCGCGGGTCAGTTGGAGGTCGCGCAGAGTCTCCGCCTCGCTGATCGTCTCAGGCTCGACTTCGATGAAGATGTTCTTGCTCGGGAGGCGCCTCCTGCCGGAAATGGTGATGTTCCTCACCAGCAGGGGGGCCCCGAAGAGCAGGGAGTCGTGATCCTGGGAGGCCACGCCGTCGACCGTTCCTTCGGAGGCCATCACCGAGGCCTGCGCCTCCCCCTCCGACGGCGCGTCAATCCATGGTATCCCCATCGCGTCCAGGAGGCGCTTCGAGTCCGAGATCATGTCGTTCCTGAGGGAGGTCGAGGCCTCCGCATACTTCCTCGCGCTCGTCATGTCGCCCGCAGCGACCGCTTCGACATAGTGCCGCCCCGCCTCCTCGCGGACCTTCCGCCTCCGCTGTATCTCCTCGGTCTTGAGCTCAGGAGGGACGCCGTCGAAGACGTAGACGAGCTTGATGTTCAGCTCCATGAGGTTGATGTTCCGATAGAATAGACCGCTCAGGTGGCTCGTGACCCTGCCGCTGGAGTCCTTGAGGTGCTCCCCGCCGACACCCCTGATTATCGCGAGGAACTGGTAGAGAGTGTTGTAGGCGTCGACGGCAAGCTTCTTGTTCGAGAGGCTCACCAGCTCGACCTTCCGCCTGGGTATAATGTCGCCGAGGTCTACGCCCATGTAACGACAGCGGTCATTGCTCTGTTAATAATTAACCTTCGCCGTATCGGGTGGTCTCGAGGGGCGTCTCCACGAACTCGACCCTTCTCTTCTCCTTGGCGACCCACCTTATGCTCACCGCCCCGAGGATCTCCAGGTCCATGAGGCACTTGTTGAGATCGTGTATGGAGTAATTGTCAGACTTCTTTAGGAAGTCCATTATCTCGTCGTCCGTCACGGCCTTCTTCTCCTTGACGAACTCGAAGACCTGGTACTTGAGAGGAGGTTTCATGAATCATTCAGTTCCGAGAAGATATGAAACCACGGGGGCAGCTCGTATTAAGTCTTCGGCTACAGGTTCTTGAGCTGGCTGGATAGCCGGCTCGCACCCATGAGCTCGGACTGCGCCACGAGTGGTGCGCTGGCCACCGCGACCTCGACCTTGTCGATCATCCCTTCGACCTCCGGGACGACGATGTCGATGGTCAGAGAGTATAGCCCGAACGCAATAGGATCTTCCTTGCTGTTCTTGAAGACCATGTCTTTCTCCAGTCTCCCCTTGACCGATTCGATGAGCTGCTGCGAGGGAACTTCGGGGCCCGTGGGGAGGACCTTGAGTCGGACTAGATAAGAACCCATCTTGTAGCTTCACTAGGGCCCTTCAAAACCGCAGTTGATGCACTTGTATTTGCGGGAGAACTTCCGGCATCTCTCGCATCGCCAGACGAAGACCTGGTGACAGTTTGGGCAGTAGAACCTGGATGCCTTCTCTCGAGGCATTATCGGCCTGTTGCATGAAGTACAGGTCGGGAGTGTTACGCTCGACTGCGACAAACTGCCGAGGCCTCTCCGGCACTACCAGATATACCTTGCTGAGAACGGGCGACCTGCCGGCCTAGGCTAGGGACGAAAGGGCCTGCCTGGCCTCCGCCGAAAGCAGGATGCTCGCCAGCTGGAGCGTCCCCTTCGCACCGAGCGCGGAGATGAACGCGGTGGCGTGGAAGTCAAAGTCCGTCTTGGCCAGCCTCTCCGAGACCCTCTTCGAGCCGAGGGCCGAGACTATCCTGTCGATGTCCGGGTTGGAGAGGCTTTCGTACATGTGCCTGAGCCGTTTCATCGTCCTGAACTCATCCCCGAACTCCTTCGTCCACTCTCTCTGATAGCCCAAGAGCAGCGATGGATCGGCGCTCCCAATGGACTCGGTTACCCATCTGGCTGCGATCGACCCGCCGGCAACGGAACTGAGTATCCCTCCTGCGGTGGTGGGCTTGACCTGCCCCGCGGACTCGCCCACAAGTATCGTCCGTCCCGAGACGAACTCCTCTACGGGGCCGCCGACGTATATCGGGGCGGCGACCCGAGTCAAGGTCCGGTAGGTCCTGCCCTCCAGGAAGGAGTCTAGCGTCTTGAAGCTGTTGATCCCGAAACCCGCCGCCCCCACCTTGGCGGTACCGTTGCCCCGGGGTATCACCCAGGCGAAGAAACCCGGATACTTCTTCTGATCGACGAAGACCTGCACCTCGCCGTCCGCGAACCAGTCGCCTTGGATTTCGTACTTCGCGGCAGGGACGAGGCGGAGCCGGTTGCGCCTCAGGATCCCGACAGGCCCGGTCGCGTCGACGTAGTATGAACACGAGTACGCCGAGTCCGCCTTGACCTTCACCGCGTCGCCCTCCTCGACGGTCGCCTCCACCCTGACGCCGGTCTTGACTGTGGCCCCGGCCGAGACGGCCATCGACGCCAGCTGCTTCTCGTAGGCGCTCCTGTCGATGACGACGACCTCGAACCGCGAGGCATCGAGCGAGGCGACCAGGCCAGAAGGCGAGTGTACAACGCCCGAGGTGACCCTGCTCTGGACGCACGCCTCCTCTGGAGGGATGTACCGCCTCATCGCCCTGAGCGAGACCAGGCCGTCGCACTTCTCTGGCTCGCCTATCTCGTCGTCCTCCTCGAGGACGAGGACCTTCAAACCCCTCGAGGCGGCGCCGATGGCGAAGCTCAGGCCTCCGACGCTCCCGCCCCCTACAACGATATCGTAGCCGGAGGTCAACCTTGTAGGTAAACCCTTAACCAGTTCCGCTATAACCCTTGCATCCAACCGAGAAGAAAAATGGCCGAGATCAAGCAGGTGATCGTGGTGAGGACCGACCTGAAGATGGGAAAGGGCAAACTCGCCGCCCAGGTCGCCCATGCCGCCCTCGCTTCGGCAGAGGAGAGCATGGGGAGGCACGCTTCGTGGTATCATGAATGGAAGGACCAGGGGCAGGCCAAGGTCGTCGTGAAGGGCGCGGATGAGTCGGAGCTCCAGGAGCTCTTCAAGAAGGCGAAGACGATGGGGCTCCCGTCGTCGCTGATCCAGGACGCGGGACGCACGCAGCTCGAGCCGGGCACCGTGACCTGCATGGCCGTCGGGCCCGCCCCCGCAGAGCTCGTCGACAGGCTGACGGGGCAGCTCAAGCTACTTTGAGCCTCCTCCCGCCGCCGCCGGACGTCGCGTCCGGGATGGGCGTCTACACCACGTCAACCGGAAGGTGCTCCGGCGTCCTGAGGTCTAGCAGGGAGGACTTCCAGGTCAACGAGATCCTCGACCTCGGTCTGGTCGAGAAGGAGCGGAAGGCCGGGTACGTCCCGGTCTACAGCGTCAGGAAGGACGGGGTCGACACGCCCCACGCGGCGGATGAACTCGCCGAGAGCCTCAAGAGCAAGGTGAACTTTGCCGGCCTCAAGGACAGCAACGCAGTTACGGTGCAGTACGCGAGCGCCCGGAGCAGCAGGGCAGACGACCCTCCGGTGGTCCACGGGAGGATGTTCGACGCGGAGCGAATCGGCTACCTCCCCCGCCCGATTAGCCGCGGGATGATGACGGGGAACCACTTCAGGATAGTCATAAGGACAGAGGAGGTGATCTCCGACCGGGTGGAGGCGGCGTACCTCGCCTGCGCCGAGAAGAGGATACCGAACTTCTTCGGGTACCAGAGGTTCGGCCTCCGCGGGATGGTCAACCACCGGGTCGGCCACGCCATCCTGGCGAGGGACTTCCGGGCGGCGGTCAAGATTTTCCTCGGGGAGCCTCGGGAGGGCGAGGGCCCGGAGGCGCGGGAGGCGAGGAGGCTCGCCGGCGAAGAACGCTTCCGGGAGGCGCGCGAGCTCCTCTCGCCCAGGCAGGACATCGAGAGGAAGATTACCGCGCGTCTGGCCGAGAAGCCTGACGACTACCTCGGCGCGATAAGGAGGATCCCGATCGTCCCCAGGAGGCTGTTCGTGCAGGCGTTCCAGTCGTACATCTTCAACCGGACCGCGAGCGAAGCCGTCCGCGAGGGGCTGGACCTCTCCCGGGCCGAGAAGGGCGACAACTGGACCACGCTCGCCCCGGACATGCTCAGGTCAACTAAGACCCACGGCGTCAAGGAACCCATTGTCGGAGAAGCGGTCCCTCTCATCCAGATAGTCGGATACGGATTCAGGAACTACGGGTCGAGGTTCGACGCGCTGATGCTGTCCATCCTCAAAGAGCTCTCCGTCGAGCCCTCGAGGTTCTACATCAAGGAAGCCGAGGAGCTGAGCAACGAGGGGGGCTTCAGGCACGCACCCCTCCTAGCGAAGGACCTGGCACACGAGTCAGGACCCGGGAGCACCACGCTCTCGTTCAGCCTCGGCAAAGGCGAATACGCGACGACGCTGCTCAGGGAGGTGCTGAAGCCGGAGGACCCCCTCCGTTCCGGATTCTAGTGCCCAATCCGTTTATATCGCATGCAAAAGGCCCTGAATCAGAGGATGATGTCCGAGAAGGACGTTTACGACATCACTATCGTCGGAGGCGGTCCAACCGGCCTCTTCGCATCGTTCTACGCAGGCCTCAGACAGATGAGGACCAAGCTCGTGGACGCGCTAGAGGAACTTGGTGGGCAGGTGGAGGTCCTGTACCCCGAGAAGTACATCTATGACGTAGGGGGGTTTGCGAAGGTCACGGGGAAGGAGCTGGTCAAGGGGATGGTGGAGCAGGCCCTGAAGTTCAATCCGGCCGTCGTGCTCGGAGAGAGGATCGTCTCGATAAAGGCGGTCGACGGAGGCATCATCCAGCTCGACTCGGCCAGCGGCCGTCACCACTACTCAAAGACGGTGCTGGTAGCGGCCGGAGTCGGCGCGTTCTCCCCCAACAGGACGGAGGCGGTGGGCTCCCTCGAGTACGAAGGCCGAGGCGTCTACTACTTCCTCAAGGACAAGAACGTCATGAAGGGCAAGAAGATCCTGATCGTCGGAGGGGGAGACTCGGCGGTCGACTGGGCGCTCAACCTGAACCACTGGTCGGAGAGCATCACGCTCGTCCACCGGCGAGACGTCTTCAGGGCCCACGAAGAGAGCGTCGCCGAGCTGATGAGATCTGGGGTCGAGGTCAAGCTCTTCTTCGAATTGAAGGAGGTGCTAGCCGACGGCCAGAAGGTCACGGGGGCGGTGCTCTACGACAGCAAGAACAAGACCGAGACCAGAATCGACGTAGACGCCATCCTGGTGAACATCGGCTTCAGGGCGGACATCGGGCCAATCAAGGACTGGGGACTCAGAATCGAAGGGCGCGAGATCAGCGCGACCGGCAGGATGGAGACCAACATCCCCGGCGTCTTCGTCGCAGGGGACATCGCTGCGCCCCAGGGGACCGTCAAGCTCAACCTGATAGCAGTCGGTTACGCTCAAGCCGCTGTGGCCGTGAACGTGGCCAAGAACTACATCGACCCTAAGGCGAGGATCTTCCCCGGGCACAGCAGCGAGATGAAGGTCTAGTTTAGGCCGAGCACACGTCTGTAGTTGTAATCACTCGAGATAGACGGATTGAGCGGGTCGATAAGGATGCACTCGAACCACTTGTGCTTTCCGTCCTTGTAGAAGATGTAGGACCCGAGGAGCTTGAGGTTCGGGAACTTCTCTCGGACACGCCTCTCGGCGACGCCCTGGACCGGCTCGTCCGACTTCATCCTCAGGACGCCGAGGTGTTTCGGCCTGCGGCCGGAGGTGGGCCTCTTCCTCCTCATCCCCCCGCTTGAGACCTTGATCCTGACCACGACCACGCCCTGCTTGGCCTTATACCCGAGCATCCTTGCTCGGTCCAGCCTGGACGGCTTCTCCAGCCTCTCGATGGTGGGCCCCCTCCTGAGCAGCACGGCCCGGGCGGAGATGTCCCCGGCCTTCTCATGGAAGACCTTGTGCCAAGACTTCCCGATCTCGACGTACAAAGTAAACGGAGCCCCGTTTCGGGACGAGCAGATAAATCTTCGCTATCCGTGCCGCTGAAAGAACTGTGTTATCTTCGAGCCGGTCACGCTGATGGCCATCCGCTGAGCCTCGGCGGTCTGTCCTCCTATGTGCGGCGTCGCGATCAGGTTGGGGGCAGTGAGTATCTCCGGGCTCGGCGGCTCTGTCTCGAAGACGTCCAGGGCGGCTCCCCCGATTGTCCCGGCCGTCAGCGCCTCGACGAGGGCGTACTCCTCGATTACCTCCCCGCGGGAGGTGTTTATGAGGAACGAACCCTTCTTCATGAGGGAGAGCCGTCTCGAGTCCACGAGGTGCCGCGTCTCCGGCGAGAGGGGGACGTGGAGGGTCACAAAATCGGACGAGGAGAAGAGGGTGTCGAGGTCGACCATCGTGCAACCGATCGAAGCGAGGACGTCCCTGCCAATCTCAATGATATCGTAGCCGAGCACCGACATACCGAGGACCTTGGCGATCTCGCCGACTCTCCGCCCGATCCTTCCCATGCCGGCGATGCCGATGGTCCTTCCCCTCAGCTCTACTCCGACGAACCTCTCCTTCTCCCACCTTCCGGACCGGGTGGACGCGTCGGCCGAGGGGGTCTTCCTGGCGAGCGCGAGCATGAGCCCGACCACCTGCTCAGCCACCGCCTCGACGAGGGCCTCCGGGCTGTTGACGACCTCGATTCCCTTCGCGTTGGCCGCGCGCAGGTCGATGTTGTCGAGGCCGGTCCCGGGCCGAGCTATCAGCTTCAGCCTCACGGCCCTCTCGATCACGTTCGAGTCTATCTTGGTCCGGCTCCGGACCACCACCGCGTCGTAGTTCGCGACCTTCTCGAGGAGCTCCTCGGGAGTAATCTTCGGGAGGTAGTCGACCTCAAAATCCTCTGAGAGCGCGAGCGATGCCACGTCGACAGTGTCGCAGATCAGTACCTTGCGGTTGGCCAACTTGCTACCCTCTTGCTCGGGTGAGCGCCCGGCTTGCTGTTAAGGATATTGGAGACTTGTCCCTGTTAAAACTGGGCAGGTATGGGGATTCCTGGTAGGCGAGGTCGCCGAGGCTTGCCCCGGAGGCGACCGCGAGGGAGATGTAGTCGGAGAGTCCCAGGGCGCCCCTGCCCGCCAGCTGAACCCCGTAGAGCCTAAGGGTGACCCTGTCGTAGACGAGCGACGCGTCGGGCTCGCCATTCTCTCCCAACGCGTCGAACTCGACCGCGTCCAGGCCCGCCCTCCGGGCCCCATCCGCGTCGAGGCCTGCCACACATACCTCGACCCCGAACAGGTCTAGGGCGAGGCACCGGGAGATCGAGGCCCTCGCGGCGCCGCCGGCGGCGTTCACCCCTGCAACCTCTCCCATGGAGAGCGAGGAAGAGCGGAGCCGCGAGGGGAGCGACCCCAAGCCGCACCTGAGTTCAGCGCAGTCACCCGCGGCAAAGACGACGGGGCTCGTCGTCCTCATCGAGTCGTCGACTACCGCCCCCCCATGCTCGCCCTTCACGCAATCCACCGAGGGGAGGCAGGGAAGGCTCCGGGGGAGGATCACGGCGCCGTCGCAGGGATGAACCTCACCGGCCGACATCACCGCCTCGACGCGATCCACGCCGACTATCGCGTCCACAGGCTTGAAGAGGAGCCTCGCGCCCACGGACGACGCGGACTAGGAGACCGCTCCCAGCACCCGCTGCGTGAACCTCTGGAGCGTCCCGCCTCCCACGAAGACCGAGACACGCGCGACCCGCGACAGGGTCTGGGCTAGGATCAGCGACAGAGGGAGCGGGCCTGAGATCGCGATGCTGGAGAGGCCCCCGAGCGATGCGGAGAGGGCGAGATAGTCCCCGAGTGCCCTCAGCGTGAAGACCCCCCTCTTCGAGACGCCCCGGACGTCGTCCAGGACCGCGCGCGAGCCGGTGGCGATGATGGCCCTGTCGAACCCGACGCGGCCTCCGCGGATGCGGGCGAGCCCAGAGGACGTTTGAATTGAGGCGACCTGATCGCCCAGCCTCACCTCGATTCCGAAGCGCGCTCTGAGGTCCTCGGGGTCCGCCGCTCGCAGCTCTGACTGGGTGACTCCACCGAATAGCAGGAGCGGGAAGAGGCTCTTGTTGGGGGCCAGACCTCCTGACCCTTATGCCAGGACGACGTCGGCGCCCCTCTTGCTTGCCGAGACGGCCGCGGCAACGCCCGCGACTCCTCCGCCGGCAACGAGTATCCTGGTCACATCCGCGATGGCGCCCCCGCTGGGCTATAGGGTGGGCTCGCGCACATGGGTAGTAAGGCGGAGGGCTGATTGAAACTGCAGTCGTGGGTCGGCCATACTCGACCGGCGACCCTCCTTCCGAAGACTTCATTATAGCGAGTTCGGCGGTCCGCGACCGTATTGCTAGTCGGAATCGTCGGCAAGCCAAACGTGGGCAAATCCACCTTCTTCTCGGCAGCGACACTGAAGAACGTCCCGATCGCCGACTACCCGTTCACCACCATCAACCCGAACCTGGGGATGGGCTACCTGAGGACAAAGTGCGTCTGCAAGGAGATGGGAGTCAAGGACACGCCCAAGAACTCCGTCTGCACCGACGGCGTAAGGCTGATACCCGTGAAGCTCGTCGACGTCGCTGGCCTCGTGTCGGGCGCCTCGGCCGGCAGGGGGAGAGGTAACCAGTTCCTCGACGAGCTGAGGCAGGCGGACGCCCTCATACACGTCGTGGACGCCTCGGGCGGGACCGACGAGGAAGGGAGGAAGGTGGAGGTCGGGACCAACGACCCCGTCCAGGACGTCCTGATGGTCGAGAACGAGCTCGACCTCTGGGTCCTCGGCATCATCGGCAAGGACTGGGAGAAGTCCGCCCGCTTGGCCGAGCAGACGGGCTCCAGCATAGTCGCGCACCTCGCCCAGCGGCTGTCCGGGTTGGGCATCGACGAAGGAGGCATCGAGGGGGCGGTCCTCCATCTGAAGCTGAAGCCGGACAAGCCCTCCGGATGGACCGAGCAGGACCTCATGAACCTCGTGAAGGCCTTCAGGGAGACCAACAAACCGAGCCTCATCGCGGCGAACAAGGCTGACCTACCGGGAGCGGCGGAGAGAATCGAGAAGCTCAGGAAGACCGAGAAGACAGTCATCCCGTGCGCGGCCGAAGCCGAGCTGCTTCTCAGGCGGGCCTCCGAACACGCGCTGATAAGGTACACCCCCGGGGACGGTTCCTTCGAAGTCGCCAAGCCCGACCTGTCACCCCAACAGACCAGGGCCCTGCAGCTAGTGAAGGAGAAGGTCTTGGACCCCTACGGCGCCACAGGGGTGCAGCAGGCGATCGACCAGGCCTACTTCGGCCTCCTGAAGGCCATCGTCGTCTATCCCGTCGAGGACGAGACGAAGCTCTCCGACAAGAACGGCAACGTGCTGCCGGACGCTCACGTGATGAGGGGCGGCTCGACGGCCATCGACCTCGCTGGCAGAATCCACACCGACCTCGCGAAGGGGTTCCTGTATGCAATCGACGCCCGGTCAGGGATGAGAGTCTCGGCGGAGCACACCCTCAAGAACGGCGACATTCTGAAGATAGTATCAGGCAGCAGGCGCAGCTAGGATCTCCGGGGCGGCAGCCGCCGGCGCCGCGACGGGCCTGCTCACGAGCTTCGTCTTCCTGACCCCTACGTGCCTCAGCCTCGTGACCTTCTTCGCTTCGTTGTAGACGTCGGACGCTACCTTCTGGAGGACCGTCTCTTGGACGAACTGGTCGTAGGTCAGTGCGGCCGCCCTCTCGGCAATGGTCTTGTCCATGACTGCTCTGATAGCGTGCTTCTTGGAGGAGTTCATCCTCCCCTGCGACAGCGCGATGCAGTAGACCCGGACGACGTATCCGTCCTTGGTCGTGTAGTCCTTGATGAAATCGGACATGGACGAGCCGCGTCTCATGAGGCTCCTCAGGTACTCCCTTGAGTACTCGTGGCCCTTCAGGATGGTGTAGGCGGTGTCACCCTCGACCTTGTCGATCTGGAAATAGAGCTTGAAGCTGTAGTGCTGCGGATCCTGCTTCAGGATGTCGTAGAGAGTCGTCTCGACGACGCGTCCTCCCGGTTTCTCTACGTCGCTCAGCGGAACCCTTCCTATGGGAGCGTTGCCGAAAGACGGAGAAGCGAGCACAGTGACCCATTGCTTCGCCTTCCACTTGTCCTTTACCTTACCCGCTCCTTTCTTTACCAAGCTAGGAAGCGCCCCCCGATTATCCCGCCTTAAAAACTCAGCCTTTCCTCAGCCGATTCTTTCCTTGCCGCCCATGTACGAGACCAGGGGTTCGGGTATCGTGATCGAACCGTTGGCCTGCTGGTAGTTCTCCACCACCGCCACGAGCGCCCG
Source organism: Candidatus Gagatemarchaeum stordalenia (assembly GCA_003164815.1). GTDB lineage: Archaea > Thermoproteota > Nitrososphaeria > Nitrososphaerales > Gagatemarchaeaceae > Gagatemarchaeum > Gagatemarchaeum stordalenia. Next base: position 5,681 of record PLUF01000111.1, on the reverse strand, counting down.
GGTCGTCACGGCGGTCGAATTCAGGATGTGGACGAGCCTTGGGTCCGCCCCGGGCTTCTCCCTGTACCGTATCATGAGCCGTCGGGCCTGATAGTCCGTGGTGTTGCTGCAGGAGACCATCTCCCTGAACTTCTGCTGGGCGGGCATCCAGGCCTCCAGGTCGTACTTCTTTGCGGCGACCGTGCCCATGTCGCCCGTGCACACGTTCACAATCCGGTAGTGCAGACCCAGGCTCTGGAAGATCGCCTCCGCGTTCGCGATCAGCTGCTCGTGGATGGTCCAGCTCTCCTCGGGGCGCGAGAAGACAATCTGCTCCACCTTGTAGAACTGGTGGGTCCTGAATATCCCCTTCGTGTCTTTCCCGTGAGCGCCGGCCTCCGCCCTGAAGTTCGGGCTGAAGCCGCAGTACTTTATCGGGAGGTTGCGACCGTCCAGTATCTCGTCCATGTGCATCGCGACGAGCGGGTGCTCGGAGGTCGCGATCAAGTACAGGTCCTCTCCCTCCACCTTGTAGATCACGGGCCCGAAGTCATTCAGGTCGACGACGCCCTGGTAGGCCTCCCTCTTCATCATCAGCGGAGGTCCGACGGGAGTGAACCCCCTCTTCACGAGGGTGTCAAGCGCGTAACGCATGATCGACTGCTCGAGGAGCATCGCGTCCCCCTTCAGGAAGAAGAAGCGCGCGCCCGCCACCTTTGCCGCCCGTTCCATGTCCACCAGTCCGAGCGCCGTCAGGATGTCGATGTGGTCGCGGAGCGGGAAATCGGTCGATCTGGGCGCGCCGAAGGTGCGCACGGTGACGTTCCCGCTGTCGTCGGGTCCGAGCGGGACCGACCCGTCAAGGATGTTGGGCAGCCCCATGAGGATGTCCCTGACCCTCTTCTGGGCCTCCTCCGCCTTGGTGTCGAGTTCCTTTATCCGCTGCGGGATTCCCTTGACCTCGGCCAGCTTCTCGGCCGTGTCGACTCCCGACCGCTTTAGCGCGGCTATCTCCGCGGTCAGCTGATTCTGTCTGTGCCTCGCGTCGTCGACCTCCTTCTTCAGAAGGCGCCATTCGCGGTCGAGGGCTACGGCCTCGTCAACCAGCGGGAGCTTGTCGTCCCAGCCCCTCCTGCGCAGGTCGTGCCTGATGACGTCGGGGGACTCCCGTACCAGTTTCACGTCGAGCATTGTGCAGCCTACCCCGCGGAAGCCCTGGAGATAATCATGACGCCGCGGACCAGACCTCGTCGAAGAGCCTCGCGTCCGAGAGAAGGCTCATGGCCGAGGATATGCAGCTTGACTGGCGGTCCGAGCTGATCCTGAAGCTCAGGACGCTCCCGTTCCTGGTCGATGAAAACCGCTGGCCCTTCGGGAGAGGGCGGTTGTCGGGGGTCAGCGCGGCCTCAAGGGAGGCCGCCTCCCGCTCTCCGAGACACTCGATCGTGATCTCGATCGTGAGCGTCATTCTGCGACCTTCTTCAGTACGGCCCTGGTGAACTCGTCCCTCTTCGCCATCGGGATCTTCGCGCCGGCCGCCATGCTGTGTCCCCCTCCCACGCCTCCGACAAGCTCCGCGGCCTGCTGCATAATGAGCCCGAGGTTGACCTCCTTGGGGAAGGAGTCGCCCAGCCTGGAAGAGAACTTCAGCTCGGTCTCGCCGGAGCGCGCGCGGACGAGGACCATCTTGTCCTTGTACTTCTCGGACGATGCCAGGAGCGAGGATATGGAGCCCGTCATCCTCTCCTCGATGAACTCATCCCCCACCACGACCGCGACGTCCCCCTGGGTCGAGACCCGCTCGCCGGGCGTCTGGAGCATCTGGAGCGCCTTTCCGATCTTCACGCGGTACTCTCCGATGAGCCTCAGGGCCTCCGAGAGGCCGCCGTCCCTGTCGCCAAGGGCGATGGCTATGCCGACGTCGGTCGCGTCCATCCTGCCGCACGCGTTGATGAGCGTCGCGAACTCCCTCGCGTCGTGGAGCGGTGTCAACGAATCCTCTTCGCGGAGAGAGTAGACCTCGCCTATCATCTCGGAGATGACCGCAGAACCGCCCCCGTCCGTGCTCGCGAAGCTCGAAAGGATCTCGAGGAGCTTCTGCTTCTCCGGGTCAGAGAGCTCGGCGAGGTTGCGCCACCTCCCGTGCTCCTTCAGGACGAAGCCGCTGTTCGAGAGGGCCGCCAGACAAGCGTCCTTGGCTCCCGAGAGCCCGGCGATGTAGGGGGTGTAGGTCATCGCTATCGCCTCGTGAATCGGGCGAGTCTCGCGTCCGTGGAAGAGGAAGTCCTTCGAGACCGTGACAAGGCCCTTCTCCAGCGCGTCCTCCAGGACCTTCCTGTTGAGGCCTGCGAGGGAACGGCCCGGCCCGTTGTCCTGACGGTCGCCGAGCGCGCCGATGATCGCTATGGGCGATAGGTTCTTGTTGCCCTCGTCGAATGCAAGAGCCACCACGTACGCCATGGTGGCGGAGCTGGCGTCGGTCCCCCCGTCGTAGCCGAACCCCCACGCGTTCATCACGTTCGGATGGACATACAGGTCGGGACTCAGCTGGTGATGGTCGACGACGAGGTAGTTGGTGCCGAAGGCGGCCGTCAGCTGGTCGATGAGCCCGGAGCCGAGGTCCGTGAACAGGTAGAAATCGAACTTGTCGTTCTTGAGGGCGTCTATCGCCCTGCCGTCCAGGTCGGGCAGAGCCCTGACCGAGGCTATCGCTCCGATCCTCTCGAGGGCCTGGAAGGCAATGGAGCCGCTGGAGAGACCGTCGGCGTCGATGTGGGTGACGACGAGTATCCGCTTCTTTTCCTTGGCGAGGCCCGAGAGGAGCTTGGAGGCCTCCGACGCCCTGGCCGTGAGCGCCTCGAGGTCAGGCATGCCCTATGCCAGACCTCCTCTAGGTCAGTTGAGCTACAACGGCGGCGTACTTGAAGTCGTTGGAGATGACTCCTACTTTCTTGTAGTGCTTTGAGAGCCGGTAAATCTTGGCCTCTATGAGTTCGAGGGAGCGGACGTTTCTCCTGTCCGACTTGTAGGTGGCCAGGTGAAGCTGGACGCGCTTCGCCCTCTCGAGCAGGTTCTGCAGGTCCTCGGGGAGCGCGGGGGCGAGCTTGTTCTCCCTCAGGAGCGTGGAGATCGACTTGCCGATTATCGGCTTCACGAGCGGGATGCCGTACTCGTCCCTCAGCCTGACGCCGATCTGGCTGGGCGTGAGGCCTTCCTTGCCCATCTTTATCGTCATGGAGCTGACCTCATCGGCGCTGTAGGTGAGCCAGCTCGGAGGCCGCTTGCTGGTGGGCCTCGTCTGGTGGCTCTTCCCGTGCCGATGCGAATGAATTCTTGCCAATATGAAGCAGCCGCGACTCCGAAGGCGGCCTGTTTAAAACAGTTGCCCAGTGTTCGATTCGGTGTACCACGCAGCGAACTTCCGGAGCGCCTCGCCCCTGTGGGACACCTCGCACTTCTCCTCCAACGTGAGTTGTCCCATCGACCTCCTGCTGCCCGAGGGCACGAAGACCGGGTCGAAACCGAACCCGTTCGCACCCGAGGGCGACCTGGAGATCATGCCCGTAACGAGGCCCTCGAAGACGCGTGGCTCCCCGGCAGGATCGCAGTAGGCCACAGCGCTCTTGAACGACGCACGTCTTGACCTGGTCCCGTCCAGCAGCGAGAGCAGCCCGCCGATCCCCAGCGTCTTGTATGAGTAGGAAGAGAACGGGCCGGGGAACCCGTGGAGCGATTCGATGAAGAGGCCGGCGTCCTCTACTATCAGCGCGCGCCGGTACGTCCGGGAGGCGACCTTCGCCGAGAACGCGGCCACCTCGGAGACGGTCTCGGCCTGTATCTCGAGCCCCTTCCCGTTGAACGGTCTCACGGCTATCCCGAACGGCGAGAGGACGATCCGGGCCTCCTCGATCTTCCCCTTGTTCGACGTGGCGAACGCGACCTGCTTACTCGAGCCTGGCATACCTCCCCCTCCGCTCGATCTCGACGAGCTTTCTGCCGACCGTCTTGGCCCTCGCCTCCCCCACCTCGCTCGCGTAGCCTTTCATGAAGGAGGCCATCACGACGGCCGCTATCTTTGAGTGCGCACCGGCGAGCGTCTCCTTGATCAGCCTGAGATCGACGGCGTGGTCCTCGACCTTGATCGAGTGCGCCGAGAGCCCGAAGTCTATCAGCCGGACGCCCGCCCGGTCCACGAGGACATTTGACGTGGTAAGGTCGCCGTGCATGATTCCGCCCCTGTGGAGTCGCCCGACGGTGACGCCGAAATCGAAGGAGATGCCCTCTGGATCGCGGCCAGGCGACGACAGGAGGGACTTGAGCCGGGGGCCGTTGATCTCCTCCATCACGATGAGCGACTCGGGTTGTGACACGTAGTAGAGCGAGGGCGCGTTCACGCCCGCCGCCTTGGCGTCGTGTATGATCTCCGCCTCGCGCACCGTGCGCTGGGCCCTGATCTCGGCGTCGAGCTCGGGGTGCCTGTAAGGGAGCGGCTTCCTGAACTTGAAGATTGCGCCCTCTCCACCCCACTCGTCAGAGAAGATGTCGGCCTCCGCCCCGCGGTAGACCAGCTTCACGCCGCAGTCCTCCAGGGAAGGGGGACTGTGTCGAGTCTCCACGACTGTCTGATCACGCTCTTCTCCACCGGTATAGTCACGCCCTCCTTGAATGCGAGAAGGCCCGTCCAGGCGATCTGCGCGCCGCAGTCGCCGCTGTAGCGCAGTGGGACGACCGAGAGCCTCGCGGAGTGTCTCTCGACCATCACGTTCAGCATCTCCGAGAGCCGCTTGTTCGCGGCCACGCCTCCAACCACCATCACCTCCTTGCTCCCCGTGAAGGCGAGGGCGCGCTCCGTTACCTCCACGGTCGTCGCGAAGGCGCTCTCTTGGACCGAGAAGCAGACGTCCTCGAAGGGCTCCCCCACGTCGACCAGCCGTTTCGCCGCCGTGATCAGGCCCGAGAACGAGACGTCGTTGCCCTTCACCGTGTAGGGCAGCCTCAGGTATCTGTGCGAGCGGGAGGCGGCCTCCTCGATGCGTCTTCCGCAGGGGGAGGAGTAGCCGAAGTGTCGGCCGAGTTGGTCAAGCAGCTGGCCGAGCGTGAGGTCGAGTGTCTCGCCCAGGACGCGCCACATCCCCGCCGAACAGGAGATCACCATGGTGTGTCCACCGGAGATAAGAAGCACCAAAGGAGATTTGGCGCCGGTGAGCATGCATCCGAGCTCGATGTGACCGATGGCGTGGTTCACGGGTACCAGTGGCCTGCCGAGGGCCAGCGCCATGGTCCGCGCCGAGACCGCACCAACCCTCAGGCACGGACCGAGTCCGGGGCCCATGGCATAGGCGACCGCATCTAGGTCCCCCGCCTTCACGCCCGACGCGGACAGCGCCTCTTTGATGACCTTCGCAGCGACGAGGGCGTGATGCTTCGCGGCCTCGGTGGGATGGATTCCGCTCCCCTCCGGGGGGACGTAGACGTCCTTCACGTCGCTCAGTACCTTCTCATTCTCCTTAGTCACGGAGGCCGAGAACGTGTGGGCAGTGCTCTCGATGCCAAGGACGCAGAGGTTTCCCCTCACGGCTCTATCTTTCCTGCGCGCACACCTTCAGTGCTGATAAAGTTATGTTGCCCTTGTATGACCTCAACAAAACCGCTTTTACCTAATAGGATGAACAGCATCGAGAGAGGAGCAGCTCAGAACCTCG
>PLUF01000071.1 GCA_003164815.1 Candidatus Gagatemarchaeum stordalenia | reverse complement strand
GATGATTTTGGGATAGGCTCTAAGTAAGACGGACCGACGCCAACTGCCCCATGGAGACACTGTACCAGAGACTGACCCCCGACGCTCTCCTCCGGCGGCTGCGGAAGGTCCCCGGTGGCGTACCTGCCTCTCGGGACTCTTGAGTACCACGGACCCCACTTGCTGCTGGGGTCTGACATGCTCCAGCCGATCGGGCTCTACTCCGAACTCGCCCGGAGCGTGGGTGGAGTAGTCCTCCCTCCCCTGTCGCTGGGACCGGATGAGGCGACAGAAATCGGGGGACAGCATACTACGGGATGGACTTTGAGATCCTCGTCGGAGGGGAGAGGCCCAGGCAGCTGCCCGGCAGCGCGTACTACGTGGACGGCCCGGTCTTCCAGCGGTACGCCGAGGCCATGCTCAAACAACTCGGACGACCGGGGGTCAGGATAGTGGTGGGCCACGGGCGCGGCCCCTCGACCGACCTCTTCGTCGCGAAAAAGACGGAGTGGGAGTCGAGGTTCGGCATGAAGGTGCTCACGCTTCAAGGCCTCGTCGGGGAGAAGGAGCTCGGGTTCATGATTGACCACGTCGGCGCCAACGAGACCTCGATCATGCTGGCCACCAACCCGGAGTTGGTCAGGATGCAGAACCTTCCCACGGATTCGAAGGACTGGCCCCTGGGGATAATGGGCGCCGACCCAAGGGTTCACGCCTCGGCTGAGGCGGGGCGGAGAATCGTCGATGCTAACCTTAGGGCGATGGAACGCTTGCTCCGGGAAGAACTCGCCGGACTGTGAGCGAGAGCTCGAGGTCCCCGGATCTTTCCGGTGCAGACCTGTTAGGCGCCGACGGAGGCACTCTCGAGCTTCGGCGCCGAAGGGTGGTTCGCGAAGAGGTACACGGCAAGCGCAAACCCGCCGAAGAGCGGTATGAGGACCAGGTCGGGCGGAGAGGAGACCGCCTCACCGAACCAGAATGTCGCGAAGGACAGGAGTAGCGCTGAGACGACAATCTTCGAGTCGGCCTGCTTCACCTTTCTGACCTGCGAGCGAAGCGCGTAGGTGGCGATGACGACCAGGACAATTCCTGTGCTCAGCCCGCCGAGGGTAGCCACAAACCCGTTCGGCAGGAGCCCTACCAGGACGATCGCGGCCTCGAAGGCCTCGATAGCGCCCACGGAGAAGCCCGTCGCCATTATGCCCTTCTCGAAGTGCTCGGTCTGCTGACCGCCCTTCCTGGCGTTTACCACCGACCTCCTGGCGCTCCTTGTCAACCTGAGACCGAAGTAGAGGAGGAGGACCCCGGCTACCAGCCTGACGTAGAGCGCAGGAAGCAGCCCGATGAGCGAACCGACGAGGATGGTCGGGACGAGGACCACGAGGGAGCCGAGCGCTACGTACAGGAACGCCGTGTGCTTGCCTGAATCGGCGTACAAGGCCAGTCCCACCGCGGCGGCTTCCGTGAACTCGAGGACGGTTATGCCCAGGGCTGCCAGGAAGATCGCCGGGTCGAGAGCCAAGCCGGGGTGCCTTCCCTCCGCGGGGCTAAAAAGCGATGCCCTCCGCTCCGGGGGATGGCGATATTCGTCTCACTTTGAGCAAGATGTCAAGAATTGTTGTCAGACGCTGGTATCATCGTATCACCTCACACGAGATACCGCGAGATTACATTGAGCAAGTTCGAAAAGAACTGGAAGCCGCAAACAAATCAGACGAGTTTCGGTCAGAAGACAAAGGAGGCGATCAAGGGCGCTCAGCCGATGAAGCCCCAGATCGCAAAGGCCACGAGCCAGCTCCAGCAGGAGATAACCCGCCTGGACCGCTCCATGGACCGCCTGAAGCAGAGAGAGCAGGCGATATTCAAGAAGACGGTCACCGCCGTCCAGCAGCACGACGAGCAGACAAGCAAGGCCTACTCGAACGAGCTCGCAGAGGTGAGGAAGATGGCGAAGATCGTCACCCAGTCCAAGATTGCGCTCGAACAGATAACCACGAGGCTCCAGACCGTCACCGACATGGGTGACTTCGCGGCCACGCTCGGGCCGGCGATCGGCGTGATCAAGACCGTCCGAACCACCCTCGGAACAGCGATGCCCGACGCCCAGTCGGCGCTCGGAGACATCGGCGCGTCCCTCAGTGGCCTGATGTCAGACGTCGGCGGCCTGAGTGGAGGGAACTTCTTCACTCCGGAGAGCAGCGAAGAGGCCGACAAGATCATGGCCGAGGCGGCAGCGGTCGCCGAGAAGCGGATGGGCGACTCGTTCCCCGAGGTACCCTCAGCCTCGAACGAATCGGTCTACAGCAGTTAGGCTGCACGGGACGGTCCGGTTGCATTATTACGCAACCGGGCTGTCTCATTCCTGTTTTTCTTGTTCCTGATCGGTCTGTCTAGATTCCAGTCACCGTATCCTTGGTCATCCGCAGAGCAAGGATGACGCCCAGAAGGATCAGAATCGCTACGACGAGTATTATCGCGATATCAGAGTAGCTGTACGAGGAATTCGCAGTCACAGCCTCGGGCACGTTGACTAGGAACGAGGTGCTCGGGTTGTTCGAGGTGTTCGCTCCGCTCCAACCGGTAAAGGAGTAGAGAAACGGAGCAGGGGACGCCCTCACCGAAAGCGTCGAGTTCGGAGGCAAGTAGACGACCGTTCGTGTCCCGGCAGACACCGTCCCGGAGGTAGAGCCATCCTGATAGGAGACCGAGACTGGGCCGTCCGCAATCACTGTGATTCCGGGGTAGAACAGTGCAGTAGAGTTGAAGGGTCCTCCCAGGACGAGATCAAGGCCACCGGCAGAGCTAGGGCTCCCAAAGCCGCTCCAGCCCTCGAATTGCCAACCTGAACTTGGCGTTGCCGTCAGCTGCAAGGACGTCCCGGGGAGATACCATCCGGAGGCCTCAGAGATTGTGCCCCCGTCTGGGTTGTTCAATCCGATCGAGACGTAGTACTCGTACTGGTAGTCCAGCGCGATTGAGAGCGGGCCAGAGACCGTCCCGGTCGTGGTTCCGTTGGTCGCCCAGCGCTCGCCCTGTGAGAGCGATATCGTCTGCGGCATCGAGTAAGACGCGTTAGCGTCGAGCCAGAACGAGTTTGTGCCTAGCACTACCGTGCCGAGGAGCGGAAGACCGTAGCTCGTCGACCTCAGTTCGACCGACGGGAAGATACCACTCCCGGTGAAAGAAGCCTCGACGACGACCGAGTACTGTCGTACATACGTAGCCGTAAGAGCGCCCGCGCCTTTCACAGTTCCCGATGCGCCATCCGAGTTCCATCTCTCGCTGCTTGACGAGCCAGGAAGTGGGTCCCCATAGCTGTAGTGCGAGCCAGCGTCGGCCCAAACGCCCTGGGGAATGGGCGTCGGTGAGGCGACGAGGGTCTCCGAAGACCCGAATGATTGGTACGTGACGCTAGGCGCAGAATAGCCGGTCCCCTCGCCGATGACGCTGAAGACGAAGACGACCCAGAATTGATGATAGTACACGAAGGCGATCGTCTGTGCCGAACTCGCTGTGCCAGTGGTGGCCTCAACTGTCTCCCATCGCTCCGTACTGGAGCTCCCGCCGAGGACTTGTGAGACGCTCCAGGTGCTCCCCTGGTCCAGGTTGTAGGTGACCGCAGTTGCGTTCAGAGTCGCCGTCAGCGGGACGCCGTTGGAGACGTAGGCCAGGGTGGGAGAGACTGAGCCGGTCGATCCTCCGGAGACCGAGTAGCTGAAGGTGAGCGGGAAGGTGGTGGGAGTCGTCGTGCTGGTCAGGTTCCCGGTCACGAACTCGTAGGCGTCGCTGAACTCGTCCGTGCCGTTGAAGGAGAACTCCTGCAGCTTGCTGGGAGATGTGTATGCGACGGGCGACCCGGTCTCGGCGGAGAACACCGCTTGCAAGGTGTTCGAGTTGAACTCGTCCATCCACATCCATGCGGAGGAGAGCCCGAACGTGCTGTCGGAGTAGCTTACCTGCTCTCCGTTCGCAAAGTACGGGTCGCCGTGGTACCACTCGGTCATGAGGCCCGTAAAGTAGCCGTTGGAGTTCGCCGGACCGCTCGGGGAGCCGACGAAACACGTCCCTCCCAGCGCTCCGTAGGTCTCGGACGCGAACGACCCGGTACTAATGTCCTCGGCGGCCATCACCACGCTCGAGCTTGAGAAGTACAGGTTGAGGAGCACGGTGTCGCCGGGGTTGACGCTCCCCGAGAACGCGATGACCCCGCCGCCGCCGTCCGTGGGGAAGATCGAGTTCTGAGAGGTGTCGAAGACCTCGTAGTTCATGTCGAAGCCCGTCCCGGGGGTCTGTCCCGGCGACCAGTTCCAGGAGAGACCGACCTGATACCAGTAGCCCGTGTTGGCCAGCCCGTTGAGGAGGTAGCCGGGCCCGTCGTCAAGCACAGGGTCGGTCTCCGCGACGGCCGTCACGTTGTACTCCAGTGACGAGAAGCTCTGCGTGAACGTCATGCCGATCTGCTCGTCGTAGGCGGTCGAGGAAGGCGGGGGCTCCTGGTGCCCTCTGAACTGGGCCGCCGTCCCGGAGGCGGCGGATGCTAGGCTCGAACCGCAGGCGGCGGTCGGGACCGGTTTGGGCGCCGAGGCGAAGCTAGCTGCGTGGGCAGAGTAGGGTGTCCCCATCGAGAGAAGGATTATCAGAAGAGAGGCCGAAATTACCCGTCTCGTCCAGACCCTCATCTAGCGAAAAGGATGGTTCCCGGTATAAACGCCTTGTGCACGGATGGTCCTGCTTGACCGCTGCTCGACCGAGGCCGCCACTAGGACGGCGATTCGTCTTATCGGAGGAGAGTTCGTCAAGGCTCCTCGCCGAGGATCTCGAAGAAGCTCCTCATCTTCCAGTAGGTCTCGAGAAACTCCAAGCCGCGCGAAGTGGCACCGTAGAGGACGTCCTCTTCGTTAGTCGACCTCCTTACTAGGCCGTTCGAGCAGAGTGCCTCCACCTGGGTCTTCAGTCTGTCTACGGGGACCCCGACCCCATAGGACAGCCTGGTTATCCTCACCCCTTCGGGATAGCGCGTGATCACCTCAAGGATCTCTGCGAAGATGTCCATCCTCGACCTCTTGGAGTTCCTACGACCCATTCGCGCTCCCTCTCACCACAGTGTCCATTCTAGAGCGGGGGGTCTGGCAGCTTGTCCGTCTTCTGGGGAGGTAGATGGATGTAGTACTGCGGGGTCAGTCTAATGTCCTTGGTATAGGTCACCTGGTGGGCGATGCTCCCGTTGTCCATCTGCACTTCATCTGCGAAGACCCGCTTCGCTTGAGAGTACGCCGCTATTCTGACGCTCCGTCCGTACACGTCCTCGACGTCGGTCATCTGTCCGATCCTTCCCCTCACCTCCGACCAGACCGAGGGCCACTGGCCGAATCCCGGCTTCTCCCCGATTTCGACCTGCCCCCCGACAAGAGGTCCGGTAACCTTCGCGCCCCTCCTGACGGCAATCGAGGCAGCCTTCATTCCGCCGACGGTCCTCAGCTCGCCGCTCACGTCGGCTTCGTCGACGACGACCGCCTTCTCCGCGTTCAGCCTGCCCTCGACGACGAGCTTCTGGCAGTCGACACGTCCCCTGATGTCCGCGATACCAAGGACCTTGAACCCCTTCGAAACCGTTAGGTGCCCCGTCACGCGCATCATCCCCAGAACGTCAATCTCCTCAGCGGCGAGGTCGCCTTTCGCCTCGGCTGCCCCCTTCACTTCAAGGCTCCTGCAGGTCGAGTCTCCGGCGAATTTCACCCTTCCAAGCACCGAGAGGCGCTCGCCTTTGCTCCCCCCTGCAAGGGAGACTTGACCGTAGGTCTGGAGCTCGCCGTATTCGAGACGAGACCTCACCTCGATGTGTCCCCTGACCTGGATGTTGCCGCTGATAGTGCCCCCGCCGACTTCGGCGTGCCCACCGACGTGCAGGTCGACCACCTTCACTTTCCCCAAAGCCGACAGATGTCCGGCTACGTCCACGCTGTCCGACTCGAGGGCGCCCTTGACCCTGAAGTGGCCGCCCACCCGCACGCGTTTCGAAAGTACTGAGCCTGCCGACATGTGGCCACCGACATCGAAACCCTCCGCGGATGCCGTCCCCGAGACCTCCAAGGAGTCGGCAACGTCGACCTCCTCGCGAGCGGTGAGATCGCCGTTGACCTTTATCGTGCCCCCGGTATGAGGGGCCGCCTTCACCTCGACCGAGTTGCACTCGAGGCTGCAATCGACCGTGGCGCTCCCGTCGAAGATGACGTCACCGGTGACGACGACCTTCCCGCCTGCTTCAGCCTTGATCGTCGCTTTGCGGCCGACCTGGAGGTCCCCGTCAACGACCCCAAGCGTGGCCGTCTCGCCGCGCTTCAGTGTCCGATCTGTCATCAGCATCACCGGCGCCCTCCTTCGTATAAGGTTCGCTCACTTCGAGTTAGTTCCGCGCCCCCCGGCCTCTGGCAGACTCGGGTGCTCTCCCCTGCGGAATGCAAACCAGGACCGAGTCTCGCCTCGTTGCCACTCCACCTCAGTCCCTGGCCCGAAGAGCCAAGAACCGCTGCATCGTCGGCGCTGAACAGGATACCATCCGCCGTCCTGAGCCATGGGGGATGAGTCTTCGTCATGCCTTCCCCCTCGATTGTCTCTGTCAATTGACTTCAGACGAAGTTCGAGCCCCTTGAGAACTTATACCCAGTGCACTTGGGATAATCACCGCATGTTAGTGGCGTGAGAGTCCGCTCTCCAGCTTGGGCCAAGCGCTCGGGAGGCGCCAAAGCTGAGCCCGTCCCACGCTCGCCTTTTTAAGCGGAACTGACGGGGTCGTGACGTTTGAAGACCGACTACGATGTAATAATTGCAGGCGGCGGCATGGCGGGACTGATCACTGCGTCTGCCATCGGTTTTTACTCGAAGAAGTCGGCCAGAATCCTGGTGTTGGACCGGAACCCACCGGAGGAGGCGGGGAAGAAGACCAACAACGGCTGGACGTGCGGCGACGCCACCAGCATGAATAGCCTCCGGTTCCTTGAGAAGAACATCGGGGTCAAGTACGAATCGCCCGAGCTGGAGCACCCCGTGAAGGGAGTCCTGGTCTACTCCCCCGACCACAAGACCAAGGTCAGGTTCGAGGGAGAGGGTTTCATCCTGAACAGGAAGCTCCTGCCTCAGAGGCAGGTGAGGGACGCGAAGAGCTTCGACGTCGAGTTCAAGTTCAACCTGAGCGCGGACAGGCTGGTCGCCGAGAACGGCTACGTCACGGGGGTGACCGGGAGGGCCGACGACGGGACTCCCTTCAAGGCCACGGCCAAGATCGTCATCGACGCGACGGGGTCCTCGTCGGTGCTGAGAAAGTTCCTCCCCATCGAGAGCTACATCGAGAAGGAGATCGACATGGACGACATCGAGGCGACCGGCAGGTACATCCTCGACTTCGAGCAGGGGAAGGAAGACGAGACGTTCTTCACTCCGGACTACTGCCTGATCCATCTCGACCAGTTCATCGCCCCGGCGGGCTACGCCTGGGTCTTCCCCAAAGGGAAGAACAGGGTCAACATCGGCCTGGGCGTCTCCAAGTCCGGTCTAAACCGTCGGAACAAGAAGTTCAAGCTCAACGACAACCTCCAGAGCCTGATTGACAAGTACGTGAAGGACAATCCGGCGATCAAGACCTGGCGCCTGTCGGCCGGTCAGGCCTTCGACGGCAACTCGAAGGGCAACTGGCAGGTCCCTGTGCGCAGGCACAACGACTGCATGGTCGCCAATGGGTTCGCGGTCGTGGGCGACGCGGCGTGGCTCCCCAGGCCGCTCGACGCCGGAGGCATAGGGCCGTCCATGTACGCAGGCGTGATCCTCGGAAAGGTCGTCGCCCACGCGCTCGAAGCCAAGGACTACAGTCAGGAGGCGCTCTGGGGCTACAACGTCGAGTATATGACCACCCACGGCTACCAGATGGCGAGCTTCGAGGTCCTCAGGAGATACCTGCAGACGCTCACCAACGAGCAGATCAACTACGGGATGAAGCACTTCCTTTCGGAGGAAGACATCAGGGCGATAAGCGAGAGGCGCCATCCGGAGTTCAACAGGACCCAGATGATGAACCCCATCCTCCTCCTCCGGGCTCTCAGCGAGTACGACCTCGCCAAGGGGCTGAGGTACACGGCAAAGAAGTCCCAGACCCTCGTACAGCACAACCTGGCCTACCCGACGACACCCGCGGGCTTCGTCGCCTGGAAGAAGACCCTGCTCGGAGAGATAGAGGAGACCACCGAACGGTTCAAACCCATCGAGGTAGCCGAGTAGCGTGTACAAGTCTCTCGACGCGGACATCATCGAGCTCTGGAAGGAACTGAGCCCCTCCGGCGCCTACCAGCTCGGATGGGACGAGTATGCCGGGAGACTCTTCCTGCCCAGCGAGCAGAACATCAAGGACGCACTGCAGAGGGTGAGGGCCCTGAGGCGCCGCGCCGAGAACGACGTCCAGTCCAAGGTCCTCGACAGCCTAGAGGTCGGCCTGCTCCTTCCCGAGCCTCAGGTCGTGCTGGACGACATCGTAGGCTCGATATTCGCTCACCTCACGAAGGAGGGCGTGAACGAGAAGAACCTGATCTCTCTGCTCGCCGCAGCCTCGAAGGCAATCGACGCCACGCAGAAGAGGTTCAGGTCCGTCAAGGTTCCGACCGCGGTCAAGGCTCTCACGCTCTACAGGCTCGATGGTGTCCTCGAAATTCTCAACTCGGTCAAGCGCACCACAAAGAGCAAGAAGCTGAAGGAGGACTGCGACCGACTGTCCGAGAGGGTCAACAAGTTCGTCAAGTTCTTCGAACTCGAAGGATTCGGGTCCGGCACATTCGAGGAGGTCGAGAAGGTCTTCCAGAAGCAGAAGTTCTCCCTCGGCAGGGAGAGGTTCTACCGCGTCGCACTCGAGGGTGGGTTCGACTACAGCGAGACCCCCGACGAGCTGGAACAGAAGGCGCTCGCATGGATCGACGAGGAGCTCCCCAAGTACAGGGAAGTCGTGACCAAGCTGTCCAAGCACTACCGTTGCGCCGCGACCCCGGAGGCCGTGGAGAAGAAGGTCGTAGAGAGGCGGAAGTTGAGGCCGGAGCAGCTCCTCCGGACCACCAACTCCATCCGGAAGGTAGTCCAGGAGTTCGCGAACGAGTCGGTCGTCAAGATAAACAAGCAGTACAAGACCAAGGTAATCGAGACTCCTCCCTTCCTCACAGGCACGCTGCCCACTGGCGCGGCGGGATTCCTAGACACGTTCACGAAGAAGCCGTTCCAGCTCTACTACCTCACCACCGACCCGAAGAGGAACCCCGCCAAGTCCGTATCACAGCTCATCAACCTTCTGGTCCACGAGGAATACGGGCACTGTGTCAACCACTCGAACAGCGTCCACAGGTTCGGGGGGAAGGCGACCGAGCTGGAGCTCCTGCCGACCCTCCTCTCGGGACCCATCACCGAGGGCCTCTCCTTCAACAGGGAGAGGGAATTCCTCGAGGCTTCTCTTGCGCTGAAGGGAAAGCAACCCCTGACGAAGGCGGAGAGGAACTACGTCGCGCTCCTCGAGAAGTTCGGCGGCTTCGACCTGCTAAACCTGGAGATAGAGCTCGAGACAAGGAAGTGCAGGCTGATAAGGTTCCTCAGGGTAATCGGGGACGTAAGGATCAACACCGGCAACCAAGGACTCTTCGAGTTCCTGGACTGGGCCCTGAAGTACACGGGCGTCCCGCGCAGGGACATGTACTACAACCTCTTCCCGGCGCACGAGGGGATGTTCCCTGGTTACGCGACCTGCTACGCCGTTGTGGGCGAGGAGATCCGTGCGATCGAGGAGCGGATCACGGACCCGAAGAAGCGGGTGAAGTTCTCCACCTACCTTACAGGCATCGGATTCCCTCCCAGGAGCGTCTACAGGCAGAGGCTCGAGGACTACGCAAGCAGCCTCATTTAACATAATTCGTCGTTTTCAATAACAACGTTCAAATAAAGTGAGGCTTCGCGCCGCCTACGGTTGCGTGAGCGTGCCAAAGACCATCACAACCTTTCGCGGGTTTGTGAAGCACGTCCTCCTCCTGATACCCTGGCTCTTTCTCCTCGTCGGCATCGCGTCTATACCAGCGTACCTAATCCTTAGGGTCTTCCTGGGGATCGATCTCATCCACGTCGTCGCGGCCGCCCTGACAGACCCGCAGGGCGTCTCGAACTATCTTATGCAGACGACCCAGAGCGAACCGACAAAGAGCCTCTTCCTGTTCACGACGTTCCCTGGATTCACCTTCGCGGCCGTCTTCTCGACGGTTTTCATGATCTGGGTGGAGAGGAAGTTCGTCGCGAAGATCCAGCTCAGGGTGGGGCCGCAGTATGCCGGGAGGTACGGGGGCATCCTGCAGAACTTCGCTGACCTCTTCAAGCCACTCTTCAAGGAGATCATCATCCCGGACAAGGCGGACAAGAGGGTCTTCGTCGCAGTCCTGGTCGCGCTGATGATCGGCCTGGGAGTCTTTCCGCAGGTAGGGATCGGGTTCTCTCAGGGCGAAGTGCCCTCGATCTTCCCGCACTGAATTAGAAGTCGCGCTGGACCGAGAAGTCCGTCAGCTCCCAGAGCAGCCCGCGGGCTTTGCTCTCCGGGAGGAGCGACAGCTGTTCCTTGGCCTTCTTCGAGTAGCTGTGGGTGAGGGATCTTAGCTCGGTAAGTATTGAGCTCTCCTCGTTCCCCTGCTTCAGAGCCAGGGTGACCTTGTCCTTGGCGCCCCAGTCGAGCAGGTCGTCGTGGACCTGGTACGCTATACCCAGGTATTTTCCATAGCTCGCAAGCGCCTCGATCTGTTCGTTGGTCCCTCCTCCGATGATCGCGCCCAGCTGCGTCGCGGTCTGGAAGAGCGCGCCGGTCTTGTTGTAGATTATGTCGATGTACTCGTCCCAACCGAGCTTGTACGTGATCGGGTCGATCGTTAGTTCCATGTACTCGCCCTCGCACATCTGCAGCGCCGCCTTGCTGAGAGTGTGCGCGACCCTCCTGTCGGGATACCTCGAGGAGATGGCGAGGATCATGGCGAAGACGAAGTCGGCTGTGAGAAGCGAGGCGCTGTAGCCATACCTTACGTGAAACGCGGCCTTGCCCCTCCTCGCGACCTCCTGGTCTATGATGTCGTCGTGGATTATCGACTCAGCGTGGAGAAGCTCGACTGCAACAGCCGCGTCCAGCACGCTGTCGTCCTTCGAGCCGACGCTCTCAGAGGAGAGGAGCGCTATCACCGGCCTTATCCTCTTGCCGCCCTCAAGGGCGTACTTCAGGGGACCGAAGAAGCGGGAACTCGAGTACCGTTCCAGCTCGCGGTCGACTGCGATGCTTGAACGGTCGAGGTAGTCCTTTGTCTTGAGTGTAATTTCTTCTAAGAACGTCGGGTCCCTCTCAACCAAGAATTGAAACCTTTTCGCCTCTACCCTCCTTAGATATTATTTAACGGTTATCGAAGGTCTGTCCCCTAGGTCGTCCTCGCCTGCCCATGCAGGGGCACCGTTCTTAACTCCGGAGAACCACTCTAGAGCCGTTGCTCAAGTACGAAGTTCACGAGATGCACGTGGAGGGCATGGACCGCTACTACCTTCCGCTGCCCAAACTTACCTTGGGGCAGCTCCAGGCCTTTGAAGAGCGCCTGGCAAGCAGTGGGTTCTCTGTCAGGAGAGAAGGTGATCTCCTGAAGGCCGAGGATACTTCATACAGGATTACGATTTCGAGGTCAGGCCTTGCTTCATCAGGGTGTGAGATGCTCGACGCAATCTCCCCGGCCATACCGGGCCTGTCACGTTTCCCGCGGGAACCCGTGGCCGCCAATCCATATTTCACGGCGAAGAAGATGCAAGGAGGGTTCGAGGTCCAGTTCTTTCCGAGGATGGAGGGCCTCAGGATCTGGACGGCGCTTCGAAAGGAGGGAAAGTGCGGGTTGACCCCCGACGAGAAGGCGGCCATCTCTCAGGTTCTTCTCGGTACGGACCAGCCCATAGAGTGCGTGACAGACTATCCAACCGAGGGCTGTTCTCTACTCCAGACGGGGAGGAAGCAATACTACCACTCATCCGTGCCGTCAAGCGAGTTCGCTTCTCGACTGCGCACGGTCTCGAATTCTTACACGAAGAACTGCTATCTGCCCAGGTCGTCGGTCGTCAAGGTGAAGACGAAATCCCTCCCGACGTTCCATCTCGGGGAAGCGCTCGGGGAGTGGTGCTACCTCGAATTCGCTCCCAAAAGCCTCTAATTCAAGAGCTTGAAGGGGTGGTCAGCCCCGGTAGTACAGAGCGAGTGCGTAAAGCCCGGTCAAACTCAGCAAAGTGTCGAGAGTATGTCGGCCTTTCGAGTCGATGAGCGCGGGTTCAAATCCCGCCCGGGGCACTCATGATTCCTCACATCGCACCTGTCGCGCCCTTCGTGTGTGGGAATCCAAGGGCTGATTTCTTTGTCCATTTCTCCAAAGCCCTAATGGTTATGTGATTGGCTCCTGTAATGAAACGCCCTTGGCATGCTACTGCCTAATTCACGCTTCGTGCGATAACGGCAGGACCGTATCCCACTCCTGTTGATTTGATAGTGCAGTCTCCTTATTCGAAATTAAAACCGTTGACAGCAATGGCGCCGAATGCGGTCGGAGCTAAGAGTCGTGATGCGGCAAGCCATCCTGACATTCTCTGCAGCCCTCTTCTCTCGTCTCGTCGCCTCTGAAAGAGAAGACATTCAAAATGAGGCTCCCGCACCATGAAGTGCTAACGTCAGTTGTAGCAGTAGTACTTATAGCAATAATCGTTGGTTCGGGCGTCGCGTTCTCCTTCTCGAGTCTTTCGTCCTCTGTGACCTCGACCTCCTCGACACCGGCGGCCGGCTCCTCCTCAGAGGTTCCGTTCTCCGGTTCCGATGCACCGTCATCAATTGCCTACGGGCCGTTCGCCGCGGGTGCAACTACAGCTCCCACGGCATCCGAGGCTTTGGCCCCGCCCAGCACAGGGCTCATCGTTCCGCTGTTCACAGAGAACTCGAGCGCTCGATTGAGCGAGGTGAACGAGATCATCCAGGCTAAGCTTGCATATCCCGTCGTGCCAATAGTGGTCGTACTCAACCCGGACGGAGGTCCGGGTAGTTCATACGATCCGGGCATCGCGACTGAAGTGAGGAACATGCAGTCAGCGGGCATAACCGTGGTCGGGTACGTCCCTACGGGGTGGGGCGAGGACAGTATTTCTTCGATCGAGTCAGCCATGCTTGTCTATCTCAATTGGTACGGGGTCAGCGGAATCTACCTCGATCAGATGCCGAACTGGAACTACAACAGCCCCAGCGGCACCTGGTACTACAGTGGTCCGGATGGCGAGTTCATACCTGCATACTTTGCCGCCCTGAGCCAATACGGAAAGTCCATAGGAATGACGGACGTGATGGCGAACTCGGGCGCTGACGTTCCCACAGACTTCATCGGCAGCGTAAACACGATTGGAACCTTTGAGAACTCGTACCTTCCTTCACTTTCTCTCTCCGCGGGCTGGACTTCAATTGCCGGGTTGGGAGGGTGGCACGCGAGCTACAGCAAGAGCAACTTCATGTTCTTCAGTTATGCCGTTCCCTCACTCGACCCATCGTATCTGCTTGCGGTTTCGGATTACGTCGGGTATCTGTACATAACCAACGGAACCGGAACTCAGCCCTACAACGCCCTGAGTCCCTACTTCGACCAGATGGTCTCGCTGCTCGCTTCGAAGATTCCAGTTACCATCCAGTCAGCGACAATGAACGGAATTTCCACCTCCGGCGGCCTATGGGTCACGGTAACCCAACCGGATGGCTCCTCCAGCTCCGGCTACACGCCGTCCACCTTTGACGTCTCTTCGGGCCCCGCCGTTACTGTCTCAGCGGATAGCTACGGTAGCTTTGTGTTTGATCATTGGAGCGATGGCAGCACAAGCCCGGTCATCGAAGTCACGCCCACTCAGGCGATTACCCTCGTGGCATTCTACCGATAAAGTTCCCGCTAGCGATTAGTAGAGTACCCATTTGTCCGGGCAGCTAAGCCGAAGAGATTCGGGCCTGAAGTCGGATGCTCGCCCGGGGCATCACTTCTTAATCGAGAAAGACGAATTTCCCCTACCTGAATGATTCCTGGATTTATGTATAAGTCTCCTTCAGTGAATAAAGAAGAGTGAGACCGCAGTTGAATCTGGCGAGAGTCATGCACATTGCAAGGATGCGCGCGGGTGGCAGAAGTGCTGTCGCGGCCGTGGTTTTCCTGCTCATCGTAGCCGGCGGCGCCTATCTCTTCGTTAATCGGGCAGCATTCGCGTCCGCGCCGGTCGAGCTCTACACTTTCACAAACTACGGCAATTCTATCTCGATAAGCACAAACACCACGTCAGTCTACACTCCTCCTGATGCAGTTCAGGTGTACATACCTTACGGAGGCGGCGAGAACGATGACGGTGCCACTAATTTCCTTCCTCAGGTCATCACTGTGGTGATTGGGATGAACAACACCGTGACATGGATCAACCAGGACCTCATCGCCCACAACGTAATCAGCAACACCGGTGCCTTCGCTTCGGGAGACCTATCATCCGGGCAAACCTATACCTTCACGTTCACGCAGGCTGGAACATATCCGTACTACTGCTCCTACCATCCCATGAGCGGCGTTGTCATAGTCAAAAATCCGTAGGCCCATCAGAACCTATGCATGATTGGACCAGTATTCTAGGTGGGGCCGAGGGATTCGAGCCTAAAGTCGGCTGCTTGCCTAAATCATCTCTTTCTCCCGCAGGAGATTTGCCCGAAGCCGGTGGAGCAATAGGGATATACGATGCTTGATTTCGCCGCAGAGCGAGAAGTCAGAAGATTCGACAGAAATGAGACATAGGAACCCGGACTACATCTCGATCATCGTGATCGCCTCAGGAATCTCCATGAAGTCCGGACGGAACAGGCTGCTGGAGCCCATCGGAGAGAGGACGATGATCGAGTACGTCGCGTCCGAATGTCTCACGTCCAAGGCCAAGCAGGTAGTGGTCGTGATCGGGAACGACGCTGACAAGGTCAGACTCGCGCTCAAGGATTATCCCTGTGAGATCGTCTTCGACGAGGACTTCGCAAAGGGTGCGAGCTACTCCATCAAAAAGGGCCTCTCGGCGGTGAAGGAAGATGCCGACGGCGTGATGGTCGTGCCCGGGGACATAGGGCTCGTGGACCGCAGCACGATCAACGCGATGATCCGCGAGTACTCGACGTGCTACGCGCCCATCGTGACCACAGGCCGCCACGGCCGCTCTCTTCGACCCATCCTCTTCGACAGGAACCTCCTCGGGGAACTCAAGAGCATGAACGACGAGATAGGGGGGCTCAACAACCTAGTCTCGAAGTACAGGGCCAAGAGCCATCTCGTCCAGTCCTCGGAGGCGTCCTTGTTGCGCCTTGGTAAGCAGGCAGGCCGGATCAGAGCCAAGCTTGGTCTTTCAAAGCGATCCTGAACTCTGTTCGTCCGAGTCCGCCATTTCACCACGCGCATTCGGCGCAGCCTGAGACGATGCACCATATATCTGGACGAGGATCAGGCTCAGGGTGCTTTTCCAGAGCCCAGTATTCTATCTGCATAGCAAGAGGATGTCCCAACGTCGGGACCAATAATCCTTATGTGTAATTCAGCCGAAAAAGGGGGTTGTGCTATGCGGCTGGCAGCGGGCCCGGTCCGCCGACAATCTGTTCATATAAAGTGATACCCGAACGCGTTCGGGCATTTGGTGAAATAGTCGTTCGAAGGTGAATTTTTCGTGTAGCTCGTTGAAGCCTGAAAAAAGGGAAAAGCGAGACGCTGCTGCTATTCGGTCGAAGGCAAATAGCGCAAAGACTACCAAGAAGGACTCAGAGAACAATCCGAAACAAACCACGAGAGATCAGCCCGCAGGCGTGCTAGGCTCAAAGATGGATCGGCGCGGTTTCATGAAGACGGCCACCGCGGCAACGGCTGTGGTCGGCGCTTCTGCGGTCGCTTTAACCAGCATCAAACCCCTCGAGCTCTACACTTCCACTTCCTCCACATCCTCTAACCAGCAGACCGCTACGGTGGACCCGTTCGCTGCACAAACAGTCACTCTCATCGTAAACGGAGCCAGCTATGCGGTGTCAGTTGAACCCAGGGACATGCTGGGCAATGTACTCAGAGAGGACCTAGGGCTCATCGGCACGAAGAGACCATGCAACAGAGGGGAATGCGGCGGATGCGCGGTCCTAATCGACGGAGTGGTGCACTATTCGGACAATTATCCGGCCATACGCCTAGGCAACGGCCAGCAGATACTGACGGTCGAGGCAGGAGTGGGGGCGAAGAACCCCGACCCCGTCATCAGTGCGCTTCAGCAGGCGTGGGTAACCGAGGACGCCGGCCAGTGCGCCTACTGTGCCCCGGGGATGATTATGTCAGCTGCAGGGCTCTTGAAAGCCAACGCGAATCCGACGGTCGCTCAGATTAAGGCGGCATTGAGCGGAAACATCTGCCGATGTGGCGCATACATCGCCATCATCGCGGCCGTGCAGGCGGCGGCTACTAGCCTGCAGGGGACAGGGTGACCTGACATGAGCCAGAGTCAGGGTCCGAGCCCCTTCACCGTGAACCACCCACTCAACCTAGTGGGCAACCCCAACGTACTAAGGCGCACGACCATGGCAAGGATCACGGGCCAAGAGGTGTACACGGCCGACATACTTCCGGATCACTTGGGCGTGACAGACTTGGTCTACATGGGTATGGTGACATGCCCGTATCCACGCGCAAGGATCACCAAGATCGACGTAAGCAAAGCAGTGGCCGCAGGGTACGTGACCATCGAGCCGAGTGAGATACCGCCGTATAGCATGTATGGAATCTCCAGACCATACTCCCCCCTGCCCATAGACGGCCTAACCATGTACGCAGGCCAACCCGTCGTGGCCGTCGGAGCAATGGATCCCAACGAGGTGAGAGACGCGATTAACCTCGTCGACGTGGAGTACGAACCTCTCGAGTACGTCTTCGATGCAGAGGCAGCACTGCAACCCGGTGCTCCCCAACTCTGGGAGAACGGCAACTCCCCCGCAGCGAGCGTGGTCTATCATTACACCCCTGTCTCATCGACTTCGAACATTGTGCTTGGGGACTCTGCCACGGCCCTGGCACAGGCGGACCAGGTCGTAACGGCGACACTGACATGGGGACTTGTTCAGCATTTCGAGATGGAGCCGGTCACGGCTCTTGCCTGGTGGACTGAAGGAGGGCTCTTCCTGTACGGGAAGGACACCTATGTTCATGCGACCCAAGCTTCGTTCGCAGGCTACTTCGGACTCCCACTCGCCGATGTCACGGTAAGGACTGCCCTCGGTGGGATCGAAGGAGGCATGGTCTGCGGCGGAGTCTTTGGCAATTCCGTTACCGCTGACCAGTACGTCCTCGCGGCCCTGATGTCCAAGAAGGCGGGCGCTCCGGCGAAGTACACATGCACGCGGTTCAACAACGCACTGAGCACGACAGCCCGGTATCCGGTCAAAGGTTACATCTCGCTCGGCGCTACGAACAGCGGCCAGATTACGGGCATGCAGGCTACCCTGTACTCGAATGCGGGGGCTCGCGGTGGCTATACCGGGGACGTCGTCGACGATCTCTACGACGGGTACAACATTCCGAACGTGACGATCAATGCCTATACCGCCAATACGGACATGTTCAACAATGCTGCATACCTGCGAAACGTGGGAGAAGGCCAGTCCCACTTCATCTTGGAATCTGCGGTCGACATGCTAGCCGAGAAGTTGAACATCGATCCGGTCCAGTTCCGACTGAACAACATGCGGGGCATCTCAGCCACGGGGGCTCTCCCTACTGACGCAGTCAGCGGGCTGACCTACACCAGCTTCGGAAACCCGGCGGCCACGATCAACGCCAGTGCTGCCTTCGGCTGGACAGCGGCCTGGAAGGGCTGGGGCGTACCCAGCGCCGTCAACGGAAGCATTAGGACAGGCGTCGGCATGGCCGGCACGAGCTCCAACAAGGGATCGGCCTTCCCTCCGACGAGCGGTCAGATCCAGGTCTCTCCCGACGGTTCGGTGCAGGTGTTCACAGGCCACACAGACCACGGTGCCGGGACCTCCACAACGCTCCCTATAATGGCCGCAGAAGCTCTCGGCCTGACCACCCTTACCAACGTAACCCTGATCGCATCAGACACCTCCCTCACGACCGACAGCTCCGTCACGGCCGGCAGCACATCGACGCGAAACTGCGGACCATCCCTCATCGCCGCAGCTCAGGATCTTGCGAGCCAGTGGTTCCCCATCGTAGCCGCGAAGCTAGCTGCCGGGACAAAGGCGAGCAACCTCGCCTTCCAGAACGACACGATCTACGACACGACCAACCCGAGCAATTCGATGACCTTCAAGGCCGCGGCAGCCCTCCTCACCGCCCCGCTGAAGGGCTACGGCACATGGAACATCTTCGGGCTGTTCGCCAACGCGACGCGCGTCGGAGGTGCGAAATTCGTCGAACTGCAGGTAGACACGGACACCGGCGAGGTGCACGTCACGAACTACGTCGGAGGCCTGGGCCTGGGGAAGGTAATCTTTGCGAAGGGGGCGCAGAGCCAAGCGCAGGGCGCCTTCGTGGGTATGGGGCAGGGGGTCGCCCTCTATGAAGAGCTTCTGATGGATCCTTCAACCGGTCTGAACCTGTCGGGCAGCTACCTCAATCCCAACCTTCTCAACTACAAACCTCCGACCATAATGGAGGTCCCGGACAGCGCCGTCGGAGTGTGGGTGGAGCAAAACGACCCCATGGGACCGTACGGGGCCGTCGGAATCGGGGAGCCATGTCTTGTCTCCTGCGAACCCGCAATCGCGAACGCGTTGAGCAACGCACTCGGGGGCTACAGGTTCACCAAACTCCCAATCAGACGCGAGGACATATTCGCGGCGATACAATGGATGCAATCGACGGGGAAACTATAGGGGGCGATGAGTCATGAGCAACAACGAGTTAGCGAAGTTCGGGTACATTCAGGCTCAGTCCGCCAGCGACGCCGTCTCCATCCTCACCAAGTACGCGGGAAATGCCAAAATCATCGGAGGGGGAACCGACCTCCTCTATATGATGAAGGACAACGTGGACCTGCACGTCCCAGAGTATCTCGTCGACATCACGAACCTTGGCCTCGACTACGTAAAGTACACCGCGAGCGACGGGCTGAGGATTGGCGCGACCACAACCGTGGGCAAAGTTCAGTCAGATCCGAACGTAAACCAGTACTACACTGCCCTCGTCCAGGCAACCTCAGGACATCCCCCGGGAATCGCGAATGCGGCGACAGTCGCAGGCGATGTGCTGCAGGAAGTCTGGTGCTGGTACATGCGTGGCAACTATGACTGCTGGCGCAACGGTGGTAACGTGTGCTACGCCGCCATCGGGGACAATCGCTACTACCAGAGCATCTTCGGAGGGAACCTCTGCTACGCTGTCAATCCCGGTGACATCGCCCCAGTCCTGTTTGCGCTGGGCGCGGACGTGACCGTCCAGGGCCCGGGGGGATCGAAAACGATGACGATGGAGCAGCTGATGCCTGGGGTCACACTTGTGGACGGACGCGTAACGGAGCTCGGCCTGCACTATAACGAGCTCGTGACCGAGATCCATATACCCGCCCCCGCATCGGGAACGCAGAGCGCGTACTTCAAGCTCGCAGATCGGGGTGGCATCGACTTCGCACTGGCAAGCGCCGCCGTTGTCGTGACGACCAACGGGAGCACGATTTCCGGCGCCAAAGTGTACCTGGGTGGTGTCGCCAATACGCCTCATAGAGCCCCTTCAGCCGAATCGGCGCTCGTCAACCAGACGCTGCCTCTGTCCACTTCCGTTATCGCGCAGGCGGCGACGAATGCCGTCTCGGGAAGCAACCCCCTGACCTGGGGAACCGGGAATGGCTTTAAGGTGCAAGAGGCGATGGCGGCGGTCAAGAAAGCGTTGGCGAACCTTACCTAGGCTAGGCTGCGTTCCATGGGCACCGGGAGTACACCGCAGCCGGAGGAGAAGAAAGAGGAGCTCTCTATCCCAGAGATCCATGCCAGGTACAAGGGCAAATGGGTCGCGATTGTCGTCACAAAGCGCGACGACAATCTGCAGCCCACGCACGGAACAATTGCGGCCGAAGACCTCGATCGATACAGGCTCAGGGGACACGTGGCAAAATACGCGGATATCTGCATCTTCTACGCGGGTGAGTCTCCTTATCCACTTCTCCTCTGAAAGAGATTGGCTTCAACAAGTTTCCGAGCCTGTTCGGAAGACTGAAGGGCCAAAACGGCGCGGTGAGGGAGTATCTGGCGCTCCTAGACGCTGGTAGCGAGTATTGCATTCTTCCGAAGGTAGATGCCTTCAGGCTGGGTTATCCGGACGTGGCACAGATGGACACGGTTGTGCAAGCGCCAAGCACAACACACTTCGTCACGCATCTAGGCTTCGGCAAGGCACCACTCATAAGGATGACACAGGTCTCTCTTGGACCGCTCACTTTCGACGAAGTCGAGTTTCTGGCATTTGACCTTCCGCAGGCATGTGGATTCGACGTCGTGTTCGGAAGGAGTCTTCTACGACGCCTAAGGTACCAGGTAGACTTTTCAAGGGGGCTGCTCAAGTTGGAAAGAGGGAGCTGATCCGGGAGATTGCGCTTTCCGTTAAAGGAACCTATGATCCTGATGAGCAGGGTGGAGGGCCCTGAGGGCGCGGTAACCCGAGAACTTAGCACCCTGCTCGACCCGAATTTCGCTTACTCGGTCATCTTCTCAAGGGACGCTATCGATCTGGGCTACCCGGAGGCCGCGTTCCGTCCCAAGGAGCTTGAGAAGACCCACCCCGACCGCGTGCCCTACGTTCTCGAATTCCGCGGTATCGAAAGGAGCGTCATGGTGAAACTCGCCAAGGTCTCGATAGGAACGCTCTTCGCAAGAGACGTGGACGCGCTCATAATCGAACTCGACCTCGCGCGCATGATTCCGGTCGACCTCATCCTGGGGCGAACCTTCCTAAGGCACTTCAAGCTTAGTACGGACGTCAAAGCGGGTTACATGTCGCTGTCCGCCAGCGGCCAGGCTGACTAGCGGACTTGCGGGCAAATCTGGAACCAGCAGTTGCTATCGTCAGAGGCCTCTCCAGACTCTCCACCCACTGACCTCGCCTGTGAGCCCCGGGTTCTCTGACCTCTCACCATGGGTGCGACGCCAAGAGCGCGGTTCCTTCTCGCAGGCTCTTCAACGACAGAGATTGCTGGACCGTCTGATTTCGACAGTCAGTCTGGAAGACCATAATCCGAGAGTTACATCTTGAGGTTCTTCCTTACCAACTCTTTCTTCTTTGCTTCGGCATCAGTCAGGCGTCTGGGTCCTCCAGTGGCCTCCTACTTTCTGGAATTCCGGCGAAAGTATTCGATGTAAGACGCTACCCTAACTGGTTCGGGTAATTAGAGATATACAGCATTCTGAACTCACGAAGACAGGAGAGCGAAATCTCAGATTGAACCTGTTGGGAATTCTTCTGTCAGGCGGTCTTGACACAGACACGCAATCGCAGACGTCCGGTCGGCTTCCGCTGGAATATGCCGCCGCACTCATTCTGCTCTTTGCTGCGGTGTTTGTGGTGCACTTCGTAAGGCGGGCGTATAGGCAGCCGAAGAGGATCGGCGGGACGCCCATGGAGGTTCCAGGAAACACCGTGAAGGCCTTCGACATCGTCGAGAGGCTCTTCCACTGGTCCCTCTTCATCACGCTCGGGCTTGTCATGGTCAGCGGAATCGCCATCTATCTGCCCGGGACATTCAACTTCCTCCTGAGTGCGTTCGGCGTCGCAGGAACCAATGCAGCCCAGACGGCAGCCGACTTGATGTGGCACACTGACATGCTGTGGCTACTTCTTGGGCTGATCGCCATACACATCGTCTGGGATCTTGCGGTCGCGAGGACTGGGAGGACCATTATTCCAGGAATGTCCGACACCAAGGACACGATGATTCGCGTACAGGGCTTCCTCGGCCTGGGACCATCCGTACAGCCAAGACACGGCAAGTACGACGCTTTCATGAAGCTCTTCCATTGGGGATTGGTCCTCTGTCTCGTTGTACTGGGAATCTCGGGACTCTATCTCTGGAACCCCTATGGCCTAATGCCGACCATCTCCCCGAGCCTTGAGAGCACATTCAGGCTCTTCCACGACTTCTTCGCGTTCCTGCTCATCGGGCTCGTAGCAGGGCACATCTACTTCGCTATCCTCCCGATAAACTGGCCCGTGCTCAGGAGCATCCTGACCGGGACGATATCGGGCGACGCCTACAACCACGACTTCGACAGCAGCAGGTGGACTCCTAAGAAGAAGGCCGCCACCGCAGCGCCTGCTGCAGAGGCGAGCGGGCCGGCCCCCCCTATGGGAGCCGCTGGCACAGCCAACGCCGTCAAGGCTGGACCTTCGGGAGGCGTTAAAGATGACTCAGAGGAGTTGGAAGTGAAATGACCATGTCATCAAAGACACGGGTCGAAATGGGCCTTATGGCGGGCGTACTGGCAACCGTGGTGATGACGATCGCCATCATAGTGGCGACCTCCATCAGCTCGGCCCTCGGGTATCCGTGGCAGATTCAGTGGTACACCTGGATCGGCTCGATCTTCGGTGCCCAGGGTCTGTCCGGTTCCGTAGCAGAAGTCGGAGTTGCCTGGTTCATCGCCTTGAGCATAGTCGCCGGACTCATCTTCGCCTTCGCATTCCGGGAGCACTCCATATTCGAAGGGCTTGCGGTAGGTCTGGTGGCGTGGTTCGTAGTCCTCGTCTACCTGGCGTTCTACACAGCCCCCCAGCTCACGGGCACCCTGCAGACGATGTCCTTCACGGTCACCGTCGAGCTCCTCATCCCACTCGCAGTCTTCTTTGGCCTGTGGGGCCTGGCGATGGGGCTCGTCGGCAAACGGTACGTAGGGTGAGGTACTGCTTGGCCAAGCCGCAGAACACCGCAGTCAGGTGCGATGCGACTTGAGCCAGGGATGGTACTGCTCTATCCCAAACGGATTCGCTCCAGTCCAAACGCGACGGATGATTAAAACCGGCGACGGCTTGATTTGCAGTTCAATCGGCGGTTGGTGCACCCAGTCCCTGATCGTGTGGGAAGAGAGGCACAATATCGTCGCGAAAAAGGAAGTCAAGCCAAATGACAGAGAAACTCAGTGATTTTATCTCCATTATCGTGCTCGCGGCCGGGTTGTCGACGAGATTCGGGCGGAACAAGCTCCTCGAGCCGATTGGGTCCAGCACGATGATAGAGCATGTGGTCTCCGAGAGTCTCAGGTCGAAGGCCAGTCAGGTCATCGTCGTCTGTGGGCACGACGCTAGTAAGATCAAGCGCCAGCTGAAGGACTACAAGTGCGAGTTCGTCTTCAACGAGGATTTCGCCAAGGGACAGAGCTTCTCTGTTCGGAAGGGCCTTTCCAAGGTCAAGAAGCCCGCGGATGCCGTGGTAGTGCTCCCTGGCGACGTCGCCCTAGTTGACCACACCATGATCGACGCCGTCATAGACGAGTATGCCACTTGCTACTCCCCTATCGTGACGGCAGGCTACCATGGGAGTTCCGGCCATCCAATCCTCTTCGACAGGAACCTCTTCGGAGAGCTCCAGAATATCAACGAAGAGACTAGGGGGCTCAAGAGCGTCGTGGCACGACACAGGTCCCAACTCCGTCTCGTCGAGACATCGCTCGCGGCTCTCCTCGACGTCGACAAGCAGGAAGATATGATCAGACTGGCGGCGGCATCTTCGGTCGCCCCAGAGAACTAACTGTCCCTGAATTCCTTGGTTCTGGATCTTCGATCTATATGGAAAGAATCCAGATGTCTGGATCTGAGTTTACTCCCGGGTTGCTACGATTTTTTCGTGAGACCGCAACATCCATCCGAATATGTCACGAGCTCATAAGGAGATTTCGAAGATCGACCGGCCTCCATGGCCCGGATCCCGTTAGCTCGGCGGGCTCATCGTGGGCGTAGGCGGCTTCTTGCTGATGACGAACTTGAATCCGCCGTCCGGTTCGTAGGACGCTTGGACGTCGTAGTCATTTCCCACGAGGTCTCCGAGCAGGGTGGCCATGCCGAACGTCCTCAGCCTCCCGCGCGCTATCTTGTTCTCTGTGAAGACCGGTTCGAATGGAAAATCGATAACGTCCCCGGTCGGAATGAGCAGCCAGTACTCCGACGGGTTCATGCTCAGAGCCCTCATCAAGTAAGAGTTTGCGAACTCCGCCAGCGACACGCCCGCTGGCACGAATTTCAGGTATATGGCACGGCTTGGAAGCATGAACTCGCCTTCGTGGTCCGCATCGCCTCCGGTCGCCAGGTCGATTCTGAACATCGCGGTCATTCCCGCCTCTTCCCGAGCTAGTGTTCTCCTCAGCATCCTTTCCACCAATCCCAGTAGGGTCGGCTTGTCCAGGTGAACGATGAGTCTGCCTTCCTCGAAGGTCGCCCTGAGGTTCTCGATCTGACTCACCATCTCCCTCATCTCAGCTTCTTGTTTGCCGAGCTGCTCCCGCTCCTGCTTGCTGATCTGCTGTTCGTACTGGTTGATGGCGTTGATCGCGAGCCCAGCAGGGTTCAAGAGACTGCGACTCTGCAGGTAAGAATTCAGGACGAAGCCGACGCCCTCCGCCAGTACCTTCCTCCGGACGCCTTCGTCGTCCTCGACGGGTTCAGGGGCCAACACGGGTCACTTCTTCTGTTCGGTGTGCTGGATTTTTTGCGTATAAAGTAGTTACCCTAATACGTTCGGGGAATTGGACATATAGCGCGGCAAGGTCGACGACTCGACCGATATGAAAGTCAAGAAGGAGCAAAAGAAGCGTTCTTCTCTATCCAAGAAAGCCGATTCGAAGATTGGTGCAAAGCCCGTAGCGGGCGCCGGTGGCGTGGTGTCGGACATCGCGAACGCCAAAGTCAGCAGGAGGACCCTGCTGCGAGGCACAGCCACAGCCGTCGCGGTCGTCGGCGTTTCTTCAGTAGCCATGAAGGGAATGCAGTTCCAGCCTGTCAAAGAGCAATCTGCTTCGAGCTCCTCAACCACCTCGAGCACCTCCACTCCCCTGACAACCAACACCAACACAGCCACGGCGCCTGCCCCCCCACCTGTGCTACCAACAGATCCAACTGCTCCCAGGACAATCACTCTTAACGTCAATAACAAGAACATCAGTGTCACCGTCGAGCCGAGAGACATGCTCGTCGATGTGCTCAGAGATACGCTGGGCCTGATCGCGACCAAGAGGCCGTGCAACAGGATGGAGTGTGGCGCGTGCACCGTGCTGATAGATGGTGTCCCACACGAGTCCTGCACGATCATGGCCATAAGGACAGTGGGCCACAGCATTACGACGGCGGAGATCGCCACCGGCGACCCCGTCGTGGCAGCGCTGGACGCGGCTTGGGTAACGGCAGACGGCGGTCAATGCTCTTATTGCGGACCCGGGTACATCATGGCAGCTACCGCGCTGCTGAAGACGAACCCGAACCCGAGCGTCGACGACATCAAGGCCGCTTGCAGCGGGAACCTGTGCCGTTGCGGGAACTATATGCACATAATTACGGCAATACAACTGGCCGCGACAAATCTGGCAGCGGCAAGCTCAGGAGGTGCATAGAGCGATGAGTACCCCTACTACATCGTTTGCACTAGTCGGGAACCCCAAGGTCTATCGTCGGGACACGCTGGCGAAGGTCACCGGCACGAAGAAGTTCACGAGCGACATCCAGCCTACCGACGTCGGAGTCGCTGCGGCAACTGGCTTCGTCTACATGGGCTATGTCACGTGCCCCTACCCCAACGCGCTGATCAAGAGCATCGACGTCAGCGCGGCTGAGGCCGCCGGCGCGGTCACCTTGACCGGTCTGGACACCGACTTCCTTCCGGCCTACACCTACTACTCGACATCAGGGAACAGGCTCCGCGGTCCTCTCCCAACCACACAGGTAAGGTACGCTGGTTGCCCGGTGGTCGCCGTAGGCGCGGCTTCCCCGAAGCTCTGCAACGACGCAATCAACCTCGTCAAAGTTGAGTACGAGCCCCTTCCGTACGTCTTCGACGTCGAAGGCGCGCTCGCAGCTAACGCACCAGCGATATGGCCCGGAGGCAACGCACCAGGCGGGTCCATAACAGAAGGTGTCGCGCAGCCATCCTCGGCACAGGTACAGTTCGGCAACGCGGACGCAGCGATTGCGGCGGCCGATGCAGTGGTCACCGTAAGACTGGACACTCAGTTCATCCAGCACATGGACATCGAGCCACGCGGGCTGCTCGCCCAGTGGACCCTCGGAAACCTGAACGTGTGGGGTAACACCCAGTATGCCGCCTCGCTAAAGACCACCCTCGCCAACTACTTCGCCATACCAGCGGCAAACGTAACGGTGAGGACCTCCCTCGGAGGGTTCGAGAACGGGTCGGTCGGTACCGGTCTCGGCAACAAGTCATCAGGAGAGGAGTACGTCATCGCGTCCGCTCTCTCGAAGAAGGCCGGAGGCGTAGTGAAGTTCCTTCACACCAGGTACACCAACACCCTCGCCACGACCAACCGCTATCCCGAGCGCGGCTACATCACAGCCGCCGCCAAGAACGGAGTCCTAAGCGCGTTCAAGGTCCTCGTCTATGCGAACGTTGGCGCGAACGGAGGAGCCAACTCCGACCTCGGCGAGTTCTACGCCATCTACACCGTCCAGAACGCGAACCTAGTCAGCTACTCCGCGAACAGCAACGCGTACGGGCTTGCCGGACCAATGAGAGATGTCGGCGAGAGCCAGAACAGCTACTTCGTCGAGACTGCTGTGGACATGCTCGCAGAGAAGCTCAACATAGACCCATCAGTATTCAGGCTCGCCAGCATGAGAACAGTAGCGTACACCGACCCAGCGACGGGAACCGTGTATCCCAACACCGCGTACGACCAGACTACGGCTTATCCGTTCAGCGGATACTCGCAGCCCAAGACTCACCTAGATACGGTTGCGGCCTTCAACTGGTCCGGCAGGTGGAAGGGGTGGGGAGTCCCCAGCAACATCGTAACGAACTCCGGCCAGACCGTAGGTACGGGAAAGAAGCTCAGGGGAGTCGGAATGGCTCTGACTTCGGGATCCAAAGGCTCGCTATCGGCTCCCGACACAGGCCAGATCAACGTGGTCCCGAACGGCACAATCACCATGTACTCAGGAGGAATGGACCACGGAGCAGGAGGGGTGACGGCTCTGCCGATAATCACGGCTGAGCTGTTGGGCCAGCCAGACATGACCAATCTGAAGGCTGTGATGTCAGACACCGCCCTCACGACGGACACGGGCGTCACGGCAGGCAGCAGGATGACCCGCAACGGAGGCATGGGACTGGTGGCAGCGGCACAGAACCTTGGGACTCAGTGGTTCCCGCTCATCGCAGCCAAGCTTGCGACCGGCACGAAGGCGACCAACCTCGCGTTCGGCGGGGGCATCTCCGGCCAGCCTTCAGGCATAATCTTCGACACCACCAACCACACGAACCAGATGACCTTCAAGGCAGCTTGCGCCCTCCTACCGGCGGCAGGCCTAACCGGCGTCGGGACCTACACTCCCCCCGCAAAGACGGCATACCGTGTCCCCGGCACAAAGATCTGCGAAGTCGAAGTCGACACAGAGACGGCAGATGTCCGTGTCATAGACTACGTTGGCGGGATGGGCATAGGCAGGGTCATCTTCGCGCTGGGCGCCGAGGCCCAGGCCCAGGGCGGAGTCCTCGGGCTGGGAATCGGAGAGACCTTCTTCGAGCAGAACATCAACGACTCCTCGACCGGTCTGAAATACTCTGGAGGCGTTGTGAACGCGAACTACCTCGACAACAAGATTCCCTCAATCTACCAGGCACCTAACCGCGCTCTCGCCCTCTGGACAGAGTACGTCGACCCATACGGCCCGTTCGGGGCAGTCGGAATCGGCGAGAACACTCTCATGAGCGTCATCCCGATGATCCTGAACGCCCTCAGCAACGCGATGTACGGGTACAGGTTCATCCACGTCCCCGTCAGAAAGGAGGACATCGTCCTGGGACTCCAGTACCTCAAACAGAAGGGCCTGATCTAGGTGGATGGTGAATAGAAATGAGAACTGAAATAAACAAGTTCGGATACCTGCAGCCAACCTCAGTCAGCGACGCAGTCTCGCTTCTGACCCAGTACGGAGGAAGCGCAAGGGCAATATCGGGAGGAACCGATCTGCTCTACCAGATGAAGAACCAGCTGACCCTCCTCACCCCGACGACGGTCGTCGACATCTCACAACTGGGCCTCAACCAAGTCGCCTACAGCTCCAGCAACGGGCTCACCATCGGG
Source organism: Candidatus Gagatemarchaeum stordalenia (assembly GCA_003164815.1). Taxonomy (GTDB): domain Archaea; phylum Thermoproteota; class Nitrososphaeria; order Nitrososphaerales; family Gagatemarchaeaceae; genus Gagatemarchaeum; species Gagatemarchaeum stordalenia. Next base: position 30,970 of record PLUF01000071.1, on the reverse strand, counting down.
GCGACCACGAACATCACCACCGTCAAGAACGACCCCAACGTCAACCAGTACTACGGCGCCCTCGCGTCCGCTGCCTCGGGACACACGGTCCAGATAGCGAACCAGGCAACCGTAGGCGGCAACATCAACCAGGAGGTGTGGTGTTGGTACCTGCGAAACAACTACGATTGCTGGAGGAACGGCGGCAACGTCTGCTACGCAATAGTGGGCGACAACCGCTACTACCACAGTCTCTTCGGAGGCAACCTGTGCTATGCTGTCCACCCGTCCGACTTGTCCCCTGCACTCACGGCTCTAGGCGCCACCCTGACGGTCCAGGGCCCAGGAGGCTCCCATACGTTAACGATGGAGCAGTTCCTTCCCGGCGTCAGCATCGTGGATGGGCGTGTCAAGGAGAACAGCCTCCGCTACAACGAGATAGTGACGCAGATCAACATACCCACACCTGCGGCAGGAGCACAACAGGCGTACTTCAGGATCGCCGACAGGACTGCCATCGACTTCCCGCTCGCGAGCTGTGCAGTGGTCGCGACGTTCAACGGGACCAATGTAGCCAGCGCCAAGATCGTCCTCGGCCACGTGGCAACAAAACCAATCAGGGCGTCCTCGGCAGAATCCTTCCTCTCAGGCAAAGAGCTCACCGAAGCGAACATCGCCACGGCGGCCCAGAATGCCATCGAAGGCGCGACACCGCTCACCCACGAAAGCCTAGGGGCGAACGGTCTCGGACAGGGCAACGGATTCCGGACCTACATCCTGGCGGGAGCGGTAACGAACGCGCTCCGCAGCCTCCAAAGTGCGTCCCCCGGAGTACAGCCGCTGGTCAGCACAAACCCAATCACCGTCTGACTTGCACAAGTTGAAATAGCTCGGACTCATGGGCAAGACGTTTCTCATGAGTTCGAGCAACATCGGTCCACCAGCTGGAGAGCAGGCAGAGCCTCAAGAGCTTGCCCTCTCCGAGATTATCAAGCAATACAAGGGCAAGTGGGTTGCCATCAGCGTCACAGGCCGGGACAAGAACTTCCAGCCGACCAAAGGGAAGGTTGTCGCTGACGATCTAGATCGGTACCTGCTACGGATGAAGCTCAAGAAGTTCCAAGACATCTGCATATTCTTTGCCGGTGAGCCGCCATATCCTCTCCTCCTGTAGTCTCGACTTCCTCGCCAGTGGGCGGGCACCCCTTCGGGAAGTTCCCGACCGTGTTCGTGCGGATCAGGGGAAGGAACAGCATCGTGAGGGAGTTCAACGCTTTGCTCGATCCAGGAGTGGAGTACTGCATCATCCCGAAAGTCGATGCGTATGCCCTCGGCTACCCCGAAGCTGCAAATGACGATCCGATATCTCCGGCTAACAACACGTTAACCTTTACAAGCTACAACGGCTACGGAAAGGCGGCCTTGATTGAGATGGGACACGTGGAACTAGGGACTCTGTCATTCGAGAAGGTGGACTTCCTCGCCATGGACATACCTCCGGTGACGGGGTTCGATGTGGTGCTCGGGCGGAGCCTCCTGCAGTTCATGAAGGTTGAGTTAGACTACTCTGTAGGCCAGCTCAGGATCGAGGACGTAAGGAAGAGAGTGGAAGCATGAGGTTCGCACTCAAAGACCCGATGCTGGTCACCATCCGCGTGGAGGGGAAGTTCGGCGCAGTTCGGGAACTGAGCGCGGTTATCGATTTCAACTCACCCTACTGCACCGTCCTCAGCCAGGACGCGATTGACCTGGGCTACCCAGAGGGGGGGAACAAACACAACGAGCGGGAGAGGACCCATCCTGAGGAGACACCAAGGTTCACCAGCATGAGGGGAATAGACAGGGGTATCCAGGTGAAGCTGCACAAGGTCTCCGTCGGAGGCCTCGTGGCGAAGAATGTAGACGCGGTCGTGTTGGAGCTCGAACATCCACGCCACATCACGTTCGACTTCGTGCTGGGCCGGTCCTTCTTGAAGCACTTCAAGCTTACAGTCGATGTGAAGGCACGGTACGTTTCCCTGACCTGAGCCGGTTCGAGACCCGACGGCGCTCAGAGGAAGGTGGTTCTCGGTTACACCGTCCGCCGAAGAGGAGGTCTCGCAGCTAATGGGGAATTCAGAGCGAAGTCCTATCCCGAACAGATTGGGGATGGCTTTTTATATGAATCATGGGAAAGCAGCATCGGAAATATCGGAGTGCTTTGTAGCTTTGAAACTAACAGTCGCCCACCGGGGTGGAGTCGGCGTACCTCGCTTCGCCAACTTGGTGGCGGGCTACGACTCATCGCCGTCTTCTTCAAGGATGCATCCCGGACTCAGCGCATTAAATGGCGCTGAGACGCACAGCGGTACTTCCAAGTCTTCTCCTGACGGTTTGTATCTCGGGGCGGTTCGCGGCAGAGCGCGTAGAGTGAAGACCCCGCATCCCACCCTGTCGGCGGAAAAGAGGCACTTCCAATGAAAGAAGTTACGATCGAGGCGGTTGACCACCTAGACCACTGGGCGACCACCATCGTCAACAAGTCCAACGCCATCATCAAGATGGTAGACTGCAGGCCATTCGGCAGGAAGGGGATGATAGAGCTCATCGAAGTCACCAGCCACGCGTCTGTGAAGGACGTGCTCCGCTCGATAAGCGCTGAACCAAACATCATCTACACCAGTTTCAGCGTCTTCGACAAGCACAGAGCTTCTGGCATAATAGTCACCAAGGTATCCCCCGTTTGCAAGGCGGTGTCCTCGATGATGGGCTTCTGTACGAACTGCGCCATGGTGGCCAGAGGGGGATCCGACTCGACGATGAAGTGGCATGTGGTCTTCCCCGGAAAGACCTCCGTGAAGAGCTTCTTGGCAGAGCTCAAGCGCGAGGGAATCCAAGCCAACGTGACAGAGGTCGGCAAGCAGATGGGGAGCCGATCGTTGACCCTGAAACAGGAACGGGCTGTAGGACTCGCCGTGGAGGAAGGGTACTTCCGCTTCCCAAGGGAGACCAGCCTGAAGGCGCTCTCGTCGGAGCTGGGGATCTCCCCGTCGACCCTGGACGAGATCCTCAGACGAGCAGAAGGCAAGATAGTCGCGGACCATGTCGGGAAGCCGCGCCGCGCCTCACGACATTAGCCAAGTTCCACGCCTCCATCAAGCACCCGGGCCTGCACAGGGCATCCGAGGTCAGGATCAAGGCGCCGCAGGCGGCTGTCCTTCTCCTCCGGTCCCGACGGTGTGAGCGCGTCCTTCCCTATTCAGCCGCCGCTCTGAGCATCGTCGCCGCCCGAACAATAGATGCCAGCTTCTGGGTGGCGATCTCAGGCGTGTTGAGCGGTCTCTGGGCAAACGTTCCGAAGCCGCAGTCGGGATTGAGAAACAGCCGCTCCGGCGGCACGTATCGGAGCGCCTCCCGCGCCCTCGCCAGGATCTGTTCGGGCGGTTCGATCTCCGGCGTGCGAGGATTGACGACCCCCAAGCCAAGCTCCCTGTCCTCTAGAAGCTCGGCGACGGCTTCTAGGGCGCCGGCCCGCGGAGTGGCGAACTCGAGGACGAACTGCTGCACGTTCATCCGCTTCAGGTATGGCAGGAGGGGATAGTAGGAACCCTTCAGCAGCACATCCTCGTTCTGGCTCCAGTTTCCGCGGCATATGTGCAGGCCGATTCTGACCCCTTCCAATCCGTCCACGACCCGGTTGATTAGCGAGGTGGCAAACTCCAGCTCCTCAGCGGGGTCATGGCGGGCTGCGAGGGCGGCGCACATGAACGTCCGGGTCTGCCCCTGGGTGAAGACGAGTTCGGTGAGGACCGGCTCGTCGAACTGTATGAAATCGACACCGGCGTCACGAAGAGCGAAGACCTCCTCTCTGAGGACACGAATGACGTCCTCGCCGAGGTCTTCCTTGGAGGGATAGGCTGCTCGAGAGACCTCCTTGACCCACATGGCCCGAGTCAGCAGGTACGGCCCCGGGAGCGGGACCTTGATCGGACGCTTCGTATGCTTCCTCAGGAACGTGTACTCGTCCAGCGCCAGGGGTTCTCGCCGGTTGACCTTGCCGACGCACGTGGCGGTCTTCATGGCGAACGCGGGGACGTCGAGGGTCTGCAGGATTCGCTCGAACCTGGCCTTATCCTCGACTACTTCGAGCATCTCGGCCAGGGTCATGAGCCGCACTCCACCCATCTTCTCGGCGACAAACGAGTAGAAGTTGTCGCGTCGCTGCTCCCCGTCTGTCACCAGGTCTATGCCTGCCTCCTCCTGGGCGTGAAGCGACTCCAGCACGGCCGCGTCGGCCACGGCGCTGAACGCCTCCGCCGAGAGCCTGCCCGCGTACCTCTGCCTGAGGGCTCTGAGGACCTCTGGTGGCCGCGGCCAGCTGCCCACCATCGTGACGGGGAAGAGCGTGTTCTTGTTTGTCATCAGCCGGAGGGCTCTTCGAAGAAGCCCTGCTCTTTAACCGCCTCGGTCAGAGCAGAGTAACCACTCGTTCGTCCGGGCAGCCACACCTTCAGGCCTTCAAGGTCCATCATCTCTCGGTGAGAAGGGTTCGCATATGTCATGGAGAACAGCGTCGTCGTCCATAGCCGCTCCTCTTCCCGGGGAAAGGTCTCAAGGACGCTGAAGTTGCAGTGGTCGAACTGATCCGTTGTCCCGAGGGAGGTTAGGACAGACGCGTCGGCCACACCATCCGACTGCCAGCGTGCCCAATTGAGGTCTAGGATGGTGCACGCGTCACTCTCTCCCCTCTGCACGCTGCGGAGCGCCTCGAGCTCGCCCCCCACGTGGTCGCCGTGCTTGCCTACCATGAGATCGAAGCGACGGACTTTGAAGTCCCGATCTGCCTTCAGGCCCCTCTGCTGAAGAGTGTGGAGCGGCAGCAGGTGGGACTGCGGCGAATCCCTGGCGCCCGTCGCCACGGTCTCCCCGCGCAGGTCCTCCAGCCGTGTGAAGCCGCTGCTCTTGCGTGCGACGAAGTGGGTCCTCCGGTCGCGGTCAGTATCCCGCATCGCGATTGCCCGAGCCGCGCCGCCCGTGCGCCTGACGACGTCGACCCAGGCGAGGGGCGAGTTCCAAGCGACCTGTATGTGACCCGCAACGAGCGCGTCGGTCATCAGCTCATAGGTGTTGTAGAAGACACAGTCCATCGAATAGCCTTGGTCGGCGAAGAACCCCTTGATGATCTCCCAAATGGTCACAACCTTCGGGTCGTAAATCACAGCCCCCACTAGGACGCGCGGCTTCGTGAGAACAGGACCTCGAGGCTAGAAGAGCTGCATGCCTGTTAGTGCCCTGCCGATGAACTCCTGAAGGACGTCCGAAGTGGGCGCCATGACGTAGCCGGCCCTCGCGTCGCGGAAGTTGCGCTCGAGGCTCAGGTGCCTGCTGAACGCCGCGCCGCCGCAAGCCTTCATGCCCAGATCGGTCACCAAGAGAGCGGCATCAGCACCGACGGCCTTCGACTCGAGAACCATTAGTGTGGTCTGAGGTCCGGGTTGCTCGACCGAGTCGAGGACGGAGCTGAGGTGGGCACGGGCGGTGTCCGTCGCTATGCGCATCTGTGCCAGGCGAGCGCGGAGGGTGGGAAGGTCTGACAGAGGAGCGTTGTTCATGTCTGAGAAGCGTCTCGAAGTGAGATGGGTCGTCGTCGCTGCCACGGCGGCCTCGGCGATTCCGACCGAGATTGCTTCGTTGCCGAGGTTGAACCACGGGAGGACCACGCCAAGCATCGTCGGGAATCCCTCGCTCTTCTTGCAGAGCGCACGGCTGGAGGGGATGCTGGTGTTCTCCAGAACCATGGGGTTGCTGGCGTTTCCGCGCATGCCGAGACCGTTCCAGGCACCCGCGACCCGCACGTCGCTGTCGCCCTTCAGGACGAGATAGAGCATCGTGTCAGTCGGGCCCGTGCCCCCGGCCGTCCGCGTCGAGACCACGTAACCGTCAGCTTCGCCGGCAGACGTCACCCAAGACTTCTGGGCGTTCAGCACGACCTTTCCGTCCTTCTCCGTTGCCTGACTCGCCGGCGCCCAAAAGTGGCTGCGCGAGCCCTGTTCGCTCCAGGCCAGCGTGCTCAGGTGCTTGCCCGCGACAATCTTCGGGAAGTACTCTTCGCCCGTCTGGGGGAACCCGACGTAGCAGGCGCATCCGCAAAGGTGCATCTTGTAGACCATGGCGAGCGATGCGTCGCGCTGCGCTATCTCGTCGAGAACCGCGCTCGCGACACGCAACCCCTGGCCCATGCCTCCCTTCTCCTTCGGAATGTTCAGCCCGAGGAATCCTGCGCGGCCGAGCGCGTCGATACCCTCACGGGGAAAACGTCCCTTCGCGTCCACGTCTGCGGCGTGTGGGGCTATCTCTTCGTCGGCGACCTTGCGGGCGCGCTCAACGACAGCTGCTTGCTCGGCGTTAAGTCTGTAGATCGACATTATTGCGACGGTACCGCCTGCCACGTAATTAAATGTGCTTACCTCTTCCGAAGCGCCTTCTCTCGACCTTCCCGACTAGCCTACCGAGGTCACGACCGGTGATTGGAAGCCCCCCTCAGTCAGTCTCCTGCCTAGTGCCTTTGCCCTTTCTCGAGTGAACTCACGGCGTCAGCTGCATGGCTAGGGTGAGAGGGACCGAATGCCCGAGGGTATTGACGAGGGGCGACGTGGCCAGGGTGGCGCGCCAGATCTCCTGCAACGAGGCCTCGTCCGCGTCGGCGCCAACATACATGGTGGCCTCTATGGACCCGAAGCCGGCACTGCCTTCAGCTCCGACGACCCCGAGGAACACCATTGGGTTTTCGAGGCGACCGGAGACCACCAACTCCGTCGCGTCGATCTGGACGCCACGCTTCGCTGCCTGCTTCTGGAACCCGCTAACCAGGTCCCCTCCCAGCGCTCCCAGCAGATACTCGACGGCGCTCGGGTGAGGATCTTCGTCTGTGAAGCTCGCCTGCCTTCCCACGGAGAAGACGTGTTTGCCGGAGTATACCCTTGCCTCCTGGTCGGTCAAGCCTCTGACACGGAGTGACCAAGCATGAGCCGTCGAATCCCCCGCCTCATCTGATCTCTTCACCAACTTCGATTTCAGCTCCGATACGCCGGAATCGTATATATTAGCGAACGCCGAGAGGATTATCTTACTCGCCGCACCCTTCATGGGTGATTCAGACCTCTGTGCTCCTCCAACCCAGCCACGGCGGCATACTCGTTAGTCGATTGGGTTCGAATGCTTATAAAATGAGGAAGCCCAGTAGTCGCCGATACAGATGGCAAAGAGTGTAAAGTGTGGCTACTGCGGTGGCATCATAGCCTACGATCCATACTCCGAGACAATAGGTGGGAAGAAGTACGCGTTCCATGCCAAGCAGTGCGCGGTTGCGTTCAAGGCGCGCAAGTGCGGATACTGCGGAGGGGCCATCGTCTACGAGCCCTACGTCGAAACCATAGGAAAGAAGGAAATGACCTTCCACGCGAAAGCCTGCGCCGACGCCTACAAGAAGAAACCCCTCAAAGTCGCCTAGAAACCGGATTCAGTCGGGACTGACGAGCCTGTAGGCCAACGCTGAGACGGCGACCGTTTGCTCCCGCCCCGGCTGCATGCGCTGTGCCGGCGCGCTGCAGGACCCCTCAGCGCGTCTCCCGGTCATCGGGACAAGGATCTTAGAACTAGTCATGAAGTTCCGCTCCGGGGTTATCTAGAAAGCAGGAGGACTTAGTGTAAAGGTGCTTCGGGCAGCGCTGATGAAAGGGGGCTGCTAGCGGGGCCGATCGGGAGCCTAATCGCCGCTGTAGTCGTCGTCGCCGATTAGGCGGTCGGGGCGTTGAGGACTACCACTACGCCAGTGTGGCTTGGGTGGTAGGAGCAGTAGTACGGAAAGGTCCCAGCCTGTGTGAACGTGTAGGTGTAAGTCTGTCCGGTCGCGAGATCGCCGGAGGCGAACCCAGGTAGCCCGGTTGCGGTCAGAATGTCGTGAACCAGGACGTCTTGGTTGGTCCAGACAACCGTGTTGTTGACCCCTATCACGACTGTGATCACCTGAGGGGTGAACTGAGCGAACGGGTAACCTCCGTCATTGGGAATGTACACGTACACTGCGTTGGCAGAAGTCGTGGCAGTCGTCGTGTTCGTGGAGGTCGCCGGAGCGACGCCGAAGTTTGTGAACGTCTCGAGACTGGTTGCGACCGTCGACTTGGAGGAGGCAGGCGGATAAGCGTACAGGTAGCCGCTGGCGGCTGCAAAGATCAGAACTATGACGACCACCGCGACGATTGTGCGGCTGATTGCGTGCATTTTAGAGTCGGTAGGGTTTCTCGACGATTTCAATCTAAGATATCACTCTGTAAATTCGGTCAGCCGTCCCATATATATATATTCGAATGCCCGTATACGTTCGGGTGGCCGGCCGGATGGTGTTGCGACAAGACGTGCCCTCCCGAGCGCCGCTCTAGCCGTCTAGACGTACGGTGTCAGATTCCCTGTTAACACCGCCACTTTTAATACAGGCGAGTTTGGTACTTTTCTACCGGTTGTCACATTGTCGCCTTCGGACGCGGAACGCGAAAGGAAGGTTCCCCGCCGGCGCTTCCTGAAGTGGACGGGGGCCTTGGCACTTGCGGGAGTGGCCGGCGTAGGACTGGGTTACGCCTCAAACTTCCTTGGTAAACCGACCGACAGTTCAGACTCGACGAAATTACCTTTGGTGACGTCATCGTCGTCGACCAGCACCATAACTGAACCCAGCACTTCATCGTCGGCCGCGACCGTAACCATGACGACCACGCAGGCGAACAGCACGGGTTCTGGCACCAGTACTGCCACGTCACATGAGACCCAGGTGCCCCCGAACACCTTCTCGATATTCTGGATGACCGACACTCAATTCCTCTCGGAGTCGAATCCGGCGCTGTACCGGATGACGACGAAATGGATCGTGGACAACTGGAGCGCCTACAACGGGAAGCTGGTCGTTCACACCGGCGATATCGTGGAGACGGGAGCGACCGCTGTGGAGTGGCAGAACGCCAACGAGGCCATGTCGATTCTCTCGAAGAACAACATCCCCTACTCCTGGTGCGCCGGAAACCACGACGACCTCGTGGGAGGCGAGACCGAGTCAGGCTGGATGGGAAACGTCTGGGCGCCGGCCTTCGATCCCAACACCATGAAGCCCAAGGTGAATGCTCTTGGCTACACCACCTGGGCGAGCGACTTCCACGACGGGATGAACACTGCGGTCACATTCTCCGCCAACGGATGGAACTTCCTCGTGATCAACGTCGAGTTCAACGGCGATTCCACAGCGGTGGACTGGGTCGGAAGCCTCCTTGACGACCCGCTGTACGCCGACTACAAGGTAATAATCGCGCCGCACGCCTACATGGACGCGTTCGGGGACATTCACGACCCGAGGTGGGGGCCCACGCTCTCGGACTTTGTGAACGGGCTGCAGGCGGTGATGGACGCGCACTCCTCAAACGTCTTCCTGACCCTGAACGGCCACTTCGCCACTGACCAAGGCTACAACACGGCCACTCCGATAAACAACAGGAACCAGCTGATGTTCGACCGACAGGACTGCACCGATGACCCGAGCTCTCCGTCCGGGCGCGGGATCGACGTCTCGGATTCGACCACCCCAGATTCGGACAAAGTGGGAGGCTCAACACTAATGATTCTCACCTTCGACACAGAGAAAAACCAAATCAGCACGAAGACCTACGATGTCTACACGGGCAAGTGGAGGACCAACGCCTACGAGCAGTACACGATTCCGATGTTCTTTGGTCAGCAGGTGGCCCCCGTCCCCATCGTACCGGGTTCGCTGGCGACGCCGCCATTGGGAGTCGGCCCTGGCCCGGAGACCGCCTGAACCTCGGCCTCCGTCCCAAAATCAAACTTGATTACATCTGCCGCGGTGATAGCTGCCTGCTTAATGCAGTCGGGCAGGCCGACCCCCCGGTAGGCCGCGCCAGTCAGGAAGACTCCGGGCAGGCTCGCCATGGCCTCGCCCAGCGCCTTGAGCTTGTCCGAGTGACCTAGGTTGTACTGCGGAAGCGACCTTCCGCATCGGTGCAGTCGCCTCTGCAGTGGTACTGCCGAGATACCCAGGATTGAGTTCAGTTCGTCCTGAGCGAGCTGGCAAAGCTCGTCGTCCCCCCTCTGGAGTATCTCTTCATGCCCAGCTCGACCTAGGAAGCACCTCAGCAGGACGCGGTCAGGAGGAGAGTGCGTCGGCCACTTGGAGGACACCCAGGTGCACGCTGTGATCTTCCTGTTGTCGGTCGGCGCGATAACGAAACCCGACCCGTCGAGGGGAAGCGGGAAGCTGGCTCTGTCGAAGATCAATGAGACTGTCGCCGTCGCGACGTAGGGGATGCTGCTCAGGATCGCCGAGGCCTCGGGGCTGAGTTCTTTGAGGAGCTCGGCAGATGCGTACGCCGGGGTCGCCAGGACGACAGAACCGCTCCGAACGACCGTCCCGTCATCGAACTGCAATTCGTACCGCCCATCGGCGAGTGTCCCGGCGTACTTGAGCGCGACCGGTTTCTTGCCGGTGATAATCTGAGTGCCATTCAGCTGAGAGACCAGTGCTTCGACCATCAGTCCGAGACCCCCTCTCAGAGACATGAAAGTCGGCCTGTGAACCTGCCTTCCAGTCCCCGGGACGGGATGTCGGCTGTTCTCCAGCGTCCCCAGCACGAGGCTTCTCTTCTTGGCTTCGAGCTGGACGAGCTGAGGGAAGTTGGTAGACATGCTGAGGTGTTCCGCGTCTCCGGCGTAGATTCCTGCCATGAGGGGCTCGGCGATCCTCTCGAGGGCTTCGTGTCCGAGTCGCCTCCTGACGAACCCGGCCAGGGATTCGTCCCCGGCGTCATTCCTGCGCGGCACGAGCACGTCCAGGAGCATCCGGGTCTTCCCCCAAGGCGTGAGCAGACCAGTCCAGAGAAATGGCGTCAGCTTCCTTGGCACAACGGAGGTTAGCCCGTCGGGGAGCCTCCGGAGCTTTCCACCGACCAGCACGTAGACCTTTGACCGTTCGGAGTTCGTCCCGATGAGCAATTCGGACAGGCCGAGCTTTTCGCAGAGATCAACTGCCTGTGGCTTCAGCGTCAGGAACGAGTCAGGGCCGGCCTCTATTACGCAACCGTCGACGACCTCCGTCTCGACCCTCCCTCCCAGTCGACTCTCAGCCTCGACCAGGGTGCAGACCAGCGGTATCCCGGACTTTGCGGCGCCCTCCCTCAGGAAGTAGGCCGTTGCGAGGCCTGATATCCCACCTCCGACCACAGTCACTGCCGTGTCCATTTCAGGCCAACTTCAGGGAAGCGCGTCCGAAGTCATGGTGGAGCTACCTCACGCTGGGCTGTTTGGATTGCGTTGGTTAAACATTTGGATAGACCAAGAGGTTCTCAGATTCGAGAATCCTAACAAACGTTAAATAAACCAACGGGGCGGCGAATTCGGGAGATGCAATGGAGGTTTCACTGGCGACTGGAACCGAGGAGATCGTCTCTGCGCAACGTCCCCATGGGGTCGCTCCCCTCACATCAATCGTGCTGATCGGGACGTCGTTCAAGACGTCGTCGATAGGCTACAGGGAGAGTGCGCTCAAGTTGTTTCAGGCGAGCAGCCGCAAGGCGGCGCGTCGCACCTCACCGCACACCTTTGAGAGCTGCGTGCTCGTCACGTGTAACCGGATGGAACTCTACGTGGCGACCGACGACCCGGTTTGGGTCGCCGAGTCGGTCCTCTCCGGGATGCCAAAGTCGAAGGAAGGGACGGGAGCCTTCTACGTGAAGAGCGACCTCGACGCAGTCTCGCACATCTTTGAAGTGGCTTCCGGCCTTGATTCGATGGTCTTAGGCGAGGACCAGATACTTCAGCAGATCAGAGAGGCGGGCGCCAAGGCCAGAGCCTCAGGGAATGCAGGGTCTATTCTGTCCTCTCTGTTCGTGGCCGCCTACAACGTGGGGAAGCGCGTCCGTGCATCGCTGGAGGTCGCGCAGGCAAACACCTCGGTGAGCGCGTTCGCACTGGAGTTCGCGCTGGAGAAGCTCGGGAGGCGTCCGAAGAAGATCCTCCTGATCGGGACGGGAAAGACGGCGAGGCTCGCGGCCACGCAGCTCAAGGGAACGAAGATCTACATCGCCTCCAAGCGCAAGGATGCACGCGAGTTCTTCCCGAACGCCACTTTCGTGACCTACAAGCAGCTCAAGCGTCTGGCGTGGGACGGGGATCTTGTGATCTCGGCGACCAGACATTCAGGCTACGTCATCAAGAAGGGCGACCTCCCGGACAAGCGGAAGCTCGTCCTCCTCGACCTTGCGTTCCCCCGCAACATCGACCCGGCACTGAAGACTTCGCGATCAATCGAGCTCTACGACCTGGACGACCTAGCGGTCCGTGCCAAGTCCGTTCCGAGAGCATCTGCCTTTGCCGATGGTGAGAAGATGGCCCACGAAGAGGCGGAGAGATTCACCAGCCGGCTTGTTGCGAGCCGACTGTCTCCCATCCTGGCGATAATCTACAGGTGGGCCGAGGACATCCGCAGCTCCGAGGCGGATGTTGCTCTGAGGATGCTCCCGAACCTCTCCGAGAGCGAAAGGAGGGTGCTGGAGGCCATGAGCAGGAGCATCGTCGGAAAGCTGCTCGCACCGCACACAGCCTTTGCGAAGCAACCCGGCGGTGAGATCAGCCAGTCCGAGAGGCTGCGCATGCTCGAGACCCTGTTCTGTCCAGAGGCGAGCAGATGACTTGGGGCGGCTGAGAATAGGGGCCCGGGGAAGCAAGCTTTCCAGGGCGCAGACCCAGATGGTAGTGGAGATGCTCCTGGAGCGGGTGCCCGGCCTCGAGATCGAGGTCGTCCCGATCACTACAGCAGGCGACAGGCTCCCGCCGGAGAGGCGCAGAGCGGTCGACGGAAAGACCGCATTTACAGGAGACATTCAATCCCTCCTCCTGAGCGGGGAGGTGGACGCGGCCGTCCACAGCATGAAGGACGTGTCGGTAGAGCCGAAGAACGGGCTGAAGATTGCCGCGACGCCCCCACGCGGCGATCCACGCGACGTGCTGGTCTCGGTGCATGGCGTGAAGCTGGGGGACCTTCGAGCGGGGGCGGCGGTGGGTACGAGCAGCCTACGAAGGAGGGCCCAGCTCCTAAACCTGAGGCGTGACCTGACCATCGTCGACCTTCACGGGAACGTCGAGTCCAGGATAGAGCGGATGGACCGACTGCATCTGGACGCGGTCGTGCTGGCGGCGGCAGGGGTAGAGAGGATCTCCGAGTCCAGGAGAGTATCGCAGTTCTTCTCAACTGAGGAGATGGTCCCGGCTGTTGGCCAGGCGACCTTGGCCGTTGAAGTGAGGGAGGGCGACGCAGATACGGGCAAGATAATCGCGACCATAGACGACAGGAAGACTGGGGTCGAGTCCCGATGCGAACGGGCGTTCGCGAGGCGGGTCGGCGGCGACTGCTTCGTGCCGGTCGGAGCGTACGCACAACTGGACGGCGGACTGTTGACCGTCTCGGGGATGATCGCATCGCCCGACGGGAAGGAACTGCTCAGGAGGACCATGTCTTCGACCTCTAACGACGCCGAAGCACTGGGAAGGAAGCTCGGTGAGGAGATGCTCCAGCAGGGAGGCGAGAAGATCCTCAGGGGACTAGTCGCATGACCGCCGGGCCGACGCGGATCCAGAACGTGGTGATCACCCGGTCGAAGAAGGGCAACGCCGAGCTCGCAGCAGACCTTCGGCAGCGCGGCTTCAATCCCATAACCGTGGACACGATGTCCTTCCTGCCCCCGAAGAGCTGGTCGGGCATCGATGCGAGCTTGAAGGTCCTCAGATCGTACGACTGGGTCGTCTTCACGTCGGTAACCGGAGTCGAGTTCTTTGCGCGGAGGATGGACGAGCTTTCTCTCGAGCTACCTAGGGGTGCGCCGCCGAGCTTCGCCGCCGTCGGGAAGAGCACCGCGGGGGCGCTCTCCAAGCTGGGGGTGGTCGGCACTTTCACGCCCTCCAGCTACCTCACCCAGAAACTCGCCGAAGAGCTGCCGATTACGCGTGGGAGAAGGGCGCTGCTTCTCAGGGCTGACATCGCAGATCCCGCGATGTCGGAGAGGTTGAGGATGAAGGGCTTCGAGGTGGAGGAGTTTCCGGTCTATCGGACCGAGTACGGAGCGGCAGGCGACGACGTCCTGCTCGACGGAGCCGACCTCATCGTGTTCGCGAGCCCGTCCTCGGTAGAGGGGTTCTGCATGAAGGCGACTGCGAGCAAGCTCGAGTCTTACAGAGCATTGAGGGTCGTCTGCATCGGGCCCGTCACAGCCAGGGCTGCCAGGGAGCGCGGCTTCAACCATATCATCACTCCGAAGGTCCAGACCTTCGATTCGCTCGTCGAGGAGATAGAGGAGCTGAATAGCATTGATTGAGAAAGGCAACCCTGACGTCCGGCTGAGGCGGCTGAGACGGTCAGAGACGATAAGGCGGCTGGTGAACGAGACCGACCTGCAGGCTTCCAGACTGGTCGCCCCAATCTTCGTCAGATTCGGGACGAACGTGGTCGAGCCGATCGAAGCGATGCCCGGCGTCCACCGGTACTCGGTGGACCAGCTGGGGGGCTATGTCAATCGGCTCTGGGAGGCCGGCGTCCGCGCCGTTCTCCTGTTCGGCATACCAGAATCGAAGGACGAGCTGGGGACCCAGGCCTACTCCAGCGACGGGCTTGTCCCGAGGGCGACAGCGGAGATCAAGAGCCGCTTCCCTTCGATGGCGGTCGCGGCCGACGTCTGCCTCTGCGAGTACACCTCGCACGGGCACTGCGGCGTCTTGAAGGGTGGGGAGGTCGACAACGACAAGACGCTCCCGCTGCTAGCGAAGGCTGCCGTGGAGTACGCACGGGCGGGCGCCGACATCGTGGCCCCGAGCGCGATGATGGACAGGCAGGTGGCCGCGATCCGGACCGCCCTCGATGACTCGGGCCTGCCTGAGACGATTGTGATGGGTTACTCCGCCAAGTTCGCTTCCTCCTTCTACGGGCCCTTCCGGGAGGCCGCTGGATCTACCCCCTCGTTCGGTGACAGGAGGGCCTACCAGATGAACGGCGCAAACTCGAGGGAGGCGATGCGAGAGATAGAGGGAGACGTCGGCGAGGGCGCAGACGTGATAATGGTGAAGCCCGCGCTCCCCTACCTCGACGTCATCGCCGAGGCGCGGTCCAGGTTCGACCTGCCGATAGCGGCCTACAACGTGAGCGGAGAGTACTCCATGATAAAGGCGGCCAGTCTCAACGGGTGGCTGGACGAGAGGAGGGCCGCGATGGAGGTGCTGACATCCATCAGGAGGGCGGGCGCCGACATCATAATCACCTACTTCGCCGAGCAGGCAGCGAACTGGCTCAAGGAGACGAGCTAGATGGAGGACCAGTCAGCCGGCGAATCTGCGAAGGCCCCGGTAGTCAACCGGTACCTCAAGTACACGTTCTTCAAGGTCGCCCGGGAGTGGAGGTTCCTCGACTTCGCAGCCAGGGAAGAGGGCAGGGGCGAGTTCCTGGAAGTGCTGAGACACCAGGCTTCAGTCGACCTCTCATACTTCTCGCTCGTCGGGTTCAGGGGAGACGCCGACTTCATGATCCTCGCAAACTCGAACAGCATCGACCCCTTCCAGGGTCTTGTCTCCGGCCTCCTCCTCACCAAGCTCGGGAGGTACCTCGAGACCCCGTACTCCTATCTCACCATGACCAGACGCTCGCACTACCTGGGTTCCCACGTACACCCCGGCCAGGAGGGATCAGGCGACGAGGAGCCCTCCGGCTCGAAGTTCATCTTCGTCTATCCCTTCGTGAAGAAGAGGGAGTGGTACAAGCTGCCGTTCGTGGAGAGACAGAGGATGATGGCCGACCACTTCAAGGTCGGGCACAAGTACCCTCGCATCAAGATAAACACGGGCTACTCGTTCGGGCTGGACGACCAGGAGTTCGTGCTCGCATTCGAGGGAGACGACCCCTCCGAGTTCCTCGCCCTGGTCGAAGAGCTAAGGGGCTCTGACTCGAGCATGTACACCCAGCTCGAGACCCCGATATTCACGTGCCGGCGTGTCGATGCGAAGCGAATGCTGGCCCTGATAGGGTAGGCGAGCAGGATGAAGACCACCCTCTCCGAGGATCTCTACGAAAGGGCGGCCCGTGTTATGGTCGGCGGGGTCAGCAGCCCGGTGAGGGCGTTCAAGGCGGTAGGAGGGACCCCGATCTTCATGGCCAGCGGCCGAGGCTCCACGATAAGGGACGTCGACGGGAACGCGTACATCGACTACGTCTGCTCCTGGGGACCCATGATCCTGGGACACTCCAATCCCGCAGTCGTGAAGGCCGTCCTCGCGGCGGTCAAGCGAGGAACAAGCTTCGGGGCGCCTACCGTCCCAGAGTTGAGGCTCGCCGAGAAGGTCTGCTCCGCGATCCCGAGCATGGAGAAGGTGAGGTTCGTGAACTCCGGGACAGAGGCCACGATGTCGGCGCTGCGCCTCGCGAGGGCATACACCTCGAGGACGAAGCTGCTTAAGTTCGACGGCTGCTACCATGGTCACGCCGACCCATTTCTGACCCACGCGGGGTCGGGGCTGGCCACGCTGGACCTGCCGAGTTCGGGCGGAGTGCCCGGATACATCGGGGCCGACGCGATAACGGTCCCCTACAACGACGTCCCGGCCGTGGAGAATGCCTTCCGGCTCCACGGACCGGAGATAGCGGCCGCCATAGTGGAGCCTGTTGCGGGCAACATGGGAGTCGTGGTCCCGGAGCCCGGCTTCCTCGAGGCGGTCAGGAAACTCTGCACCCAGCACGGATCTCTCCTTATCTTCGATGAGGTGATCACGGGGTTCAGGGTCGCCCCCGGAGGCGCCCAGAAGCTCTACGGCATAAGGCCGGACATCACCTGCCTGGGCAAGATCATCGGCGGCGGGTTCCCGGTCGGCGCGTACGGCGCCCGCCGCGAGGTCATGCAGATGGTGGCACCCGAAGGCCCGGTCTATCAGGCGGGCACACTCGCAGGGAACCCTGTCGCAATGGCCGCGGGCCTGGCGACCCTCTCGCTCCTAGACCAGGAGACCTACCGACGGCTCGAGGACCGGTCGGCCCGGCTTGAAGAAGGGCTGAAGCACGAAGCAGCCTCCGCAGGTCTCCAGATCAGGATCAACAGGGTCGGCTCGATGGTCGGCCTCTTCTTCGGCTCCAAGGAGGTGCGGAACTTCGAGGCGGCGAAGGGGACGAGATTCAAGCTCTACGCAGGGTTCCACCGAAGCATGTTGGAGGAAGGGGTCTATCTTCCGCCATCCGCTTTCGAGACGCTCTTCGTCTCCGCGGCCCACACCGGGGGCGACATCGACCGCACCATCGAGTCTGCCGGCCGTGCCTTCAGGAAGGTTCCCAGGTGAGGCAGATGAACACGACATTTCTGGACGCATGCAACAGGAAGGAGGCCGAGCATACGCCGGTCTGGTTCATGCGCCAGGCGGGCAGATACCTTCCTAGCTACCTCCGCATCAAGGGCGAGATGGCGATCACCGAATTGGCCAAGGACCCTGCGCTCGCCTCAGACGCGGCGGTAGATGCCGTGAAGGCGCTCGGGGTGGACGCCGCGATAGTGTTCTCCGACATCATGCTGCCGCTCGAAGGCATCGGGGTGAGGTTCAAGATCCAAGAGAACGTGGGCCCCATCGTCTCGAACCCGACGAGAACCCCCGGGGACGTCGAGGCCCTCGGCACGCTGCGGCCGGAGGACGACATGGCGTACCTTTACCAAGGCATAGAATCGACTCTGCGGAAGCTCGACGGAGCGGTGCCTCTGATCGGGTTCTCGGGCGCACCGTTCACGCTGGCCGCGTATATGATCGAGGGAGGCCCGAGCAGGAACCTCGAAAAGACCAAGTCGATGATGTTCTCCGAGCCGGAAGTCTGGAGGTCGCTGATGATCAAGCTGACGAAGACGGTCAAGGACTACCTGAACGCCCAGGTCAAGCACGGTGTGCAGGCGGTCCAACTCTTTGACAGCTGGGTCGGGTGCCTCGCCCCGGAAGACTACGAGCAGTCTGTCCTCCCCTACACGAGGGAGGTCTTCGCTTCTATCAGCGGCGTTCCGAGGATTCACTTCTGTGCCGATTCTGCTCCGCTAATCGAGGTCTTCCACCAGTCGGGGGCGGATGTCCTGAGCGTTGACTGGAGGGTGCCCATAGCCAGCGTCTGGACCAGAAGCGCCGGAAAGACCGCAGTCCAAGGGAACCTCGACCCCGCGGCCGCCGTGGCGGGCGGTCAGGTCATGGAGAGAAAGATATCCAGTATCCTGGAGAGCTCCCGCGGACGGACGGGTCACGTGTTCAGCCTGGGACACGGAGTGGCACGCGCGACCCCCCCGGAGAACCTCCGGCGCGTCGTGGAGATGGTCCACGATCAGACGAGGAGGAGAAGATGATGAAAGGTGTAATCCTGATGGCGTACGGCACGCCGCGTTCGCTGGACGAGGTCCAGGCGTACTACACGAACATACGAGGAGGGCGGACGCCGTCCGAGTCCGACGTCGCGAACCTCATCGAGAGGTACCGGGCAATCGGGGGGACTTCTCCGCTCATCAAGATTACCGAGAGTCTGAGAGACGGGCTGCAGCAGAGAATAGCCAGCGAAGGGTCGGAGACGCGCGTCTACACCGGGATGAAGCACTCGCCGCCCTTCATCACGGACGTGGTCGCCAGAATCGCTGACGACGGGGTCGACCAGCTTCTCTCCATAGCGCTCGCCCCACACTACTCCAAGATGAGCACGGGCTCCTACATGCTGGCGGTGGAGCTCGCCAACGACGCGCTTCCCAGGAAGATGAAGCTCGACTCCGTCCTCTCGTGGCACGATAACCCGGGGCTCATCGAGGCTTGGGCCGGGAGGATCAGGCGGTCCGAGAAGAGCCTTCCAAAAGACTACTCCCTCATCTTCTCGGCGCACAGCCTCCCAGAGAGCATCCTGGCGCAGGGAGACCCGTACAGGGACCAGCTGCTCGAGACGTCGGAGCTCGTGGCGTCGAAGCTCGGACACAGGGAATGGAGCTTCGCTTTCCAGAGCGCCAGCCACACGCGAGAGCCGTGGCTTGGACCGGACATCTTGGACCACCTGCAGTCCCTTCTCGATAAGGGCCGGAGCAGCTTTCTGATCGCGCCAGTGGGGTTCGTCTCCGACCACCTGGAGATACTTTATGACATCGACGTCGAATGCAGACAGTGGGCCAGGGACCGCGGGGTTCAGCTCGCAAGGTGCGAGTCACTCAACGACTCGAATGAGCTTATAGGGTGCCTTCACTCCCTCGTGGTTGGGAAACAATACCGGTGATTTGACATGGAAGCGAGCCAGACTCCCCCTACCGTGATTAGCAACGGGACTAAACTGGGTAAGCTGTTCTCAGAGAAGCCTGTGCTCGTGTTCTGGGAGATGACGAGGGCCTGTCTGCTCTCCTGCGTCCACTGCAGGGCGTCGGCCATCAAGGAGCCGCTTCCAGGTGAGCTGACGCTGGAAGAGGGGATTCAGCTAATCGACCAGGTCGCGTCCTTCGGCAAGCCGAGTCCTACGATCATCTTCACGGGCGGTGACCCTCTCCTCAGGAAGGACCTGTTCGAACTTCTCTCATACGCGACGAAGACGGGCGTGAGGTTCGCGGTCTCTCCGGCGGCGACAGAGCTCTTGAGCTACGATGCTCTCAAGCGCATGAAGGAAGCCGGAGCGACCTCAATTTCACTGAGCCTCGACGGGGCTCTGGCTGAGACCCACGACTCGATCAGAGGGGAGGTTGGTACCTACGACAGGACGATCCAAGCGATGAAGGATGCCGTGAGCCTGGGCCTGAATCCCCAGATCAACACCGCAATCATGGAGAGAAACTACTCAGAGCTGCCTCAGCTGTTTCATCTGATCAAGGGCATCGGTGTGCGCACCTGGGAGCTGTTCTTCCTCGTAAGAGTCGGAAGAGGGTCGGACGTAGACGACCTCACCCCGGAAGAGTGTGAGAGCGTCTGCAACTTCCTCTACGACGCCTCTTCGTACGGGGTAATCATCAGATGCGTCGAAGCGCCCTTCATTCGGCGCGTCGCCATGCAGAGGCTGCAAACGGGGGACTACTGGAAGCAGGAGGACTACCTCGCGCTCAGGGCCGGGCTCCTCAAGGCCGAGGGCCAGCCGACTGGCCACTCGACGCTCAATCCGAGGGGGACGCTGGACGGCGACGGGATCATCTTTGTGGGATACGACGGGAAGATCCACCCCGGAGGGCTTGTCCCGGTCGAGATCGGCAACGTGAAGAACGATAGCCTGGTCAAAGTCTACAGGGAGAACGAGCTTCTCAGGGACGTGAGGATGAGGAGGATGCGAGGGCCCTGCAGCGTCTGTGAGTTCAGGGAGGTCTGCGGCGGGAGCCGGGCGAGGGCCTACTCCTTCTTCGGAGATCCGCTCTCCTCTGACCCAGCCTGCCTCCACGCCGCGATCCGCGGATCCTACGGCTCCCAGGGCGAACCATAGCCTCTCCGTCCTCTCGGCGAGCGCAATCGGGTGTGGCTTCAGGTTCCGAAGACTCCTATCTGGGCCTATGCCGTCCTCAGAAGCAATTGATCGTTCAAGGGCCGAGGCGACCTCCGTGACCGGCCCTCGCAAGGGTTCAGCTGCTCTCGGAGTCTGTGGCGAGCCTCTTCTCGGCCCACGCGTACGTCTTCCTCAGCCCTTCCGAGAAGCTCGTCGTCGGGCTCCAGCCGAGTACCTCCCTTGCTCGGTCGAGGCTCGGCATCCTACTGAGGGCCCCGGTGGGCTTCGACGCGTCGTACTTCGGCTCGATTCTCTTGCCCGAGAGGGCGATAACCATACTGGCAAGTTGGCGGACCGTGACCTCCTCGGTCGAACCCACGTTGACTGTCAGGCTACCGCGCTTCTCGACGTGGGCCCAGAGCCTCATCAAAGCATCTATTGCATCTTCCACGTAGATGAAGCACCGCCTCTGGCTTCCGTCGCCCCAGACGACGAAATCCTCTTTGGGATACCTCACCGCCTTCCCTATGAGCGAAGCGATCACTTGGCTCCTGTCGGGTCTGAGATACAGGTTCTCGCCGTAGGCATGAAAAATCCGCGCGATCCCGAAGGAGGTGTCGGGCATCAGGGCGAGCTGTTTCTCTCCGATGTACTTGGCCCACCCGTACCCTCCCTCGGGGTTCACCCGCTCCGAGTCTTCCTCCCTGAAGCGGACGTGGGCACCGAGCTGCTGGTCGAAGGGGTATACCGAGACGCTCGACGCATAGACAATGGTCCTGACCTTGTTCTCCAGGCAAGCCCTGAAGACGTTGGCATCGATCACAAGATTAGACTGAAGCGCGGCGAGTTCCCTGGCATCCGATCCGTGGAGGTAGGCCACGCTTCCAACCTCGGCGGCGAGGTGGAAGACCGCCTGGGCACCACGGAGCGACTCCTTGGCAAACTCGTAGTTCTTCAGGTCCCCGACTATGCAGTCGATGTCGACCCCGAGGCCCCTCATGTTCTCGACGGAACCCGAGGAGAGGTCGTCGACGACCGAGACGCTGTGTCCATCATGGAGGAGCCGCTTCACGAGATTGCTCCCAAGGAACCCCGCGCCACCCGTCACGGCTACGCTCGTCATGGCGCTCAACCCACCAGGCCGGACTTGGCCGTCCCCCGTCCTCCGCCCAGCTCCTGGAGCGTCCATCGCGCGGTCTGCCTAATGATCTCCTCTGGAGACGACTTCGGCCTCCAACCCAACTCCTGTATCTTCTTGATCGACAGGCAGACCACCGGGTTATCGCCGATCCAACCGCGGACGCCTCCCGTGTAGCGCTTCCGTACGCCTGAGAGCCCCATCTCTTCGATCACGATGTCCGCCAGCTCGTCCACGGTAGTCTGCTCCTGAAGCCCGAGGTTGAATATGTTCACCGGCTTCGAGCTCTTCTGGTACCCGAGCATGATCCCGTCCACGCAGTCGCCCACCGAGAGGTAGTCTTTGCTCTGCTTCCCGTTCCCGAGTATCTCGAGCTCGGCCGGGTTCTTCAGGAGCTTGTGCTCGAAGTCCCAGATGGCGCCCCTCCTGCACCGCTCCCCAAGCACGGTCCCGAACCTGAATGCCCAGAACTTCATCGGCGTAAGCTGCACGAAGGCCGAAGCGTACGCCTCGCCGGCCAGCTTCGCTGCGCCGTACAGTGACGTCTGGATTCCCGAATACTCCTCGGGTGTCGGGACGACCGCCGCCTCCCCGTACAGGGCCGAGGTGGAGGCGAAGACCAGGTCGGGTATCTTGTTCACGGACACGCTCTCCAACACATTGAGCGTCCCGATCACGTTGTAGTCGAGGTCGGCCCGGTGGTCATCGACGCTGACTCGCATCAGGGCGTGAGCCGCGAGATGGAAGACAGCCTCGCACCCTCTCGAAACAGTGGTGACCGTCTGGAGGTCTCTAATGTCGCCCTCAATGACTTGGAGCCTCGGGTTCCCCGTGTGGTGCGCCAGGTTGGAGCGGTTTCCCGTCAGCAGGTTGTCGAGGACGACCACCTCCCACTCGTCGTCCAGCAACCGGTCGACCAGGTGGCTCCCGATAAACCCCAGTCCGCCGGTCACCAGGGCTCTTCTCATAGAAGCAGGCCTTCACCGTGACCCTTTATTATAAGTGAAGCCCGCGCGCTGAGACGGGTCCCGCCTCAGACTGGCTTGGACTTTTGGGCGGCGAGGAACTCCTGCCAGGCCTTGTCGAACTCCGCGATTGTCTCTTCGCTCCTCTTGCTGAACGGCATCTGCCTTAGGACCTTCGAGGGGATTGTCATCACGTGCGCGCCTGCCGCCATGGCCGTCGCCACGTCCTCCGGCGTCCGGATGCTCCCGACGATGATCCTTGCGGGGATGTTCTGTTCCTTCGAGGCGGCGGCGTAGTCTCTGATTATTTGGACCGGGTCCTGTCCGGCTTCCTTCGACCGGTTGTAGAAGAGCGAGACGTACGTGGCCCCCGCTTTCGCAGCGAGCATGAGCTGGTTGTAGGTCATCATCACCGTCATGTTGGTCTTGATGCCCGCCTTTGCAAGCTGGTTCACGACCTGGAGGCCCCTTCCGTCCCCGTACATGGCCACCTTCACCACGATGTTGCCGTGCCACGAGGCATACTCCTTGCCTTCGGCGATCAGTTCGGGGACCGTGGTCCTAGTCGTCTCGACGCTGATCGGCCCGTTTACGAGGCCGCAGATGTCCAGGACGCGTTGCTTGAAGTCCACGCCGCCCTCCGAGAGGAAGATCTTCTGATTCGTGGTTACTCCGTCGGCGATCCCCCATCGCGCGAACTCTTCGATCTCAGCCAGGGAGGCGGTATCGAGAAATATCTGTACCAACCGTAGACACTTATCGCTAGGGTTTCGGCGGCGGGGCTATAAAAATTGCTTATTCGACCGAGCAATCCCCTGACCGGAGCCTGCTTCCTCTCCGTCTGGTCGTGGCCTTTCTCAGTACTTTCCCTTTCTGGGTCGCTTTCCCTTGGCCGAGATCTTCTCCCTCAGCTGCTCGCACATGAGGTGAGTGAGCACCAGGTGCATCCCCTCGACGTGGGGTGTGGAGTCGGCAGGCACGACGATGCAGGCGTCTGAGGCCGTCTTCAGGACGCCCCCGTCGAACCCTGAGAGCCCGACGACCTTCCCTCCGTTCTCCTTTGCGTACTTGACGGCTTTCAGCAGGTTCTGGGACCAAGGTCCTGCCTTGTCGTTCCCCGAGCCCCCATGGACGCTGATTGCGACCAAGACGTCACCCTTCCTGAAGAAGTTGCGCAGCTGCTCGTAGTAGACGTCGCTCCAACCGTTGTCGTTCGTGAGCGCGCTCATCAGGGGGATGTTGTCTACCAGTGAGAACGCCCTGAACTTCCTGGCCGCCGTGTCCGAGACCCACTTGTTGAGGTCGCAGGCGAAGTGGGTACTGGTCGAAGCGCTTCCCCCATTTCCTATGACGAACACCTGTCTGTCGTTCTTCCAGGCCTCATACAGGATGGCGATCGCGCCGTCGATCGGACTCCTGTCCAGCTTCCCGGCGATCCCGGAGACTTCTTCGAGGTAATCGTTCGTTCGCGACAAGCTCTGACCGCTCCGCGGCGCTTCGTTAATTAGCTTTGTCAGGCCTGCGCCGCGACGGGCGCCCTGGACCTGCACTCCTTCCGTCCTGCATCGGTTATATCCTAGCCAGGTGCGCCAAAACAGGAGAGCGACGGATCGCCATTGATAGTCTCGCGGACGCCCTTCAGGCTGCCCCTAGGTGGGGGTGGGACTGACCTTCCCATCTACTACACGAAGTACGGGGGGTTCTTCATCTCCGGCGCGGTCGACAAGTACATGCACATAGTCGTCAACGACAGGTTCGAGCCCGGGATCAGGGTGAGCTACTCCCAGACGGAGATCGTCGACGTTCCCTCATCGATCCGCCACCCTCTAGTCCGCGAGGCCCTGAAAATGCTGAACTTCAAGGAGAGAATCGAGATAGTCTCTCTCGCGGACGTGCCCGCAGCGACCGGGCTCGGGTCCTCCGGGAGCTTCACCGTGGGGCTGCTGAACGCCCTCTACGCCCACCAGAGGATAGTCAAGACTCCAGGGCAGATCGCCGAAGCCGCCTGCGACATCGCCCAGAACCGACTACACGAGCCCTCGGGGAAGCAGGACGAATACGCGGCGAGCCTGGGCGGCCTGAGGTCCTACGAGATAGACCGGCGCGGACGGGTGACGGCGAGGGAGCTCAGGATATCAGACGACACCCTCTCGGAGCTCGAGTACGGGATCATGATGTTCTACACGGGGATCAAGAGGTCCGCCAGCCAGATCCTCGGGAAGCAGCGGAAGAGGGTCTCAGAGGATGACGACGCGGTGGAGAAGATGCACCGCATCAAGGCGATAGGGCTGGAGAGCAAGAAGTGCCTCGAGAGGGGCGACCTGAAGAGGTTCGGCGAGCTGCTGGACGAACACTGGGCTGTGAAACGAGAGGTCGCGAGCAGCATAACAAACCGGAGCATCGACTCATGGTACTCCATGGCCAAGAAGAACGGCGCCCTAGGAGGGAAGGTGGTCGGGGCCGGCGGCGGAGGGTTCCTGATGCTCTACTGCGAGGAGGGGAGGCGCAAGGTCAAGGCCGCCCTGGAAAGGGAAGGGCTGATCGAGTACAGGTTCAGGTTCGACTTTGAAGGCAGCAAGGTAATCTACAACATCTGAGAACATATCCCCCGAGTTGAATCCCATGCGGCGCGGCCTAGGCGTACGATTCGATTATCTCAGAGCATCTCTGGATCCCGTTGTAATTCTTGGACACGGCTCTGACCCTCTCGACGCTCTCCCTGTATCTGGGATCTGTGAGGCACGCCTCGACCGACTCGATGAGATTCTCGGAGGTCAGCCTCTCCGACCTGATCTCAATCCCTAGCCCAAGCTTGCTGAACTTGTTCGCGTTCCCAATCTGCTCGGAATGGTTGTGTATTGGGACGAGAACTGCCGGCTTCCCGGCGTCGATGCACTGACCAATCGTCCTGTGGCCCGCCCTCGCTACGACCACGCTTGAGAGCGAGAATAGCTCGTCCTTGACGGGACACCAGTCGTATATCCAGGCTCCGCTCGCGAGCCTCCTCGGCTCCCCGGAGCCGCTCGGACGCCCCATGGAGATGACAATGTTGTACTTCCCGGCGAGCGCACCAGAGGCCTGGATGACGGTGTCGAAGAACGCGCGTTTGGTGACCTCTGGCCCGCTTATCTGGAAGAATGCGAGGGGCCTTTCGTCTATGTCTAATGCCTTCTTTGCCCCCCGAACGCTCTCCTCGCTCAGGCTTGCACCCGGCGACGTGAACCCGACGTACCGTACGATCCTCGAGACGTCGGTCCCCGCAAGGTTGGCCTCCCCGATTGTGTACGGAGGGGGGAGGTCCGTCATCAGCACCTCGTCGCTGAGAGACCAGAGGAGTCCAAGCACGTCCCCGGCGAACCGCTCGTAGATCCTGCCCACCCCCTTCCCGCTGAACCTCGGGGGGAAGCTAATCTTGAACTGGTTGAGCATGGTGATGACCGGGTAGGACTTGGCCCTTGAAGCCAGGATCGGAGACAACCTGGAGTCTGAGACGACCACCTTGGGGTCGAACTTGGCGATGTTCTCCCTCTCGAAGGCCACCTGCCTCAGGAAGGCGTTGAACATGAAAGGGAAGCGGGGGATGAAATCCTTCGATGAGAAGCTCCCCTCCTCGGTCCACTCGACGTCGAGGGACGGGCTCTCCAGAACGCTGGCGCCCTGCCCGTGCGACCCGATGTAATCGAGCGCCTGTCCCGAGCAGGAGTATCGGAACTGGTCGCCCTCTCTCCGGAGGTGATTCGCGATCTCCAGGATCCGGCTTGCGTGGCCCAGCCCGGAGCCGAAAACGGCGAAGTAAACTCTGCGCAAGACCATTTTCAATTCTCTTCTGGTGTCGGGGACCGCCTATTCCTCTCACTGCGCGCCTGGAATGGCTATATCTCTGTTGGGTTGGCGTACGCTCCTGAGTTCGCTGCCGAACACGATGGCCGTCAGGCGATCCCAGCGTCGCCGGACGCGGTTAGCGGGATGCCGGCAGCGTGGCTCTTTTCAGCAATTCTTGCAAAGCGTTGCCCTCCAAACAATGGGAAATCGAGAAGTCGGGGGCGGTCTTCGGCCAAAGGCTTACATAACAAGTCAAAAAGGCAGGATTGTTTCGACCAGGGTTTCAGATAATTGACAATACAAATCTGGTTCCTCATAGAAATCATCACCCTGGTAATAACAATCCCCGTGTTGGGACTCGAGTACTACTGGCTCGTTCTCCTGGGCACCTCGACGAAGTATCCGAGGGACCTTGAGAGCCGAGAGGTTGTGTTGAAGAGCCACCCGATCGTCTCGGTGCTCATAGCCTCCTACAACGAGAGGTATGTCATTGCGCGTTCCCTGGAGGCGCTGAAGCACCTCGACTACCCTAAGGAGAAGCTCCAGGTAGTGGTGGCTGACGATTCCAACGACCAGACCATAGGCATAGTCGACGAGAGTGTGCGCGACCTGAACGACTTCGGAATCAAGACCGTCGTGTCGAGGAGGCCGAGCAGGGAGCACTACAAGTGCGGGGCGTTGAACAAGGCCATGGACCAGGTGGTGGGTGACTTCGTTCTCCTCCTCGACGCCGATTCGATCGTCCCACCAGACATCCTGAGCAAGGGGATAGACGCCATGGAGAGCCACCCTCGCTCCTCGTTCGTCTCATTCCGGTACGGACACTACAACAGGAACTACAATCTGATAACCCGACTCTTCGCACTCTATCAGGACATCGGAGATACTCTGTCGAAGATGGGAGCGTACCGCATCGATGCCCCCTTCTCCTTCCAGGGCGGGCTCGCCCTAGTGAGGTCGAAGGACCTCAGAGGCGTGGGCCAGTGGTCAAACGAGAGGATAGCCGACGACGGGGACGTGTCGATCAAGATGTACCTCGCTGGAAAGAGGGGGATCTATCTCAGCAGCGTCAGGGTTATGAGCGAGGACCCCTCGACTCTCGAGGCCTGGAAGAAGCAGGTTGCCAGGACCTCCCAAGGGTGGTGGAGGTGCATCGCCAAGTACTGGAGGAGCATCATCACTGCCCCCAACGTGAGCCTCAGAACGAAGGCGGGACTCCTGCTTATGCTCCTGGGGCCCTTCTCGGGCTTCAGCTGGATCCTCGTCACCTTCCTGTCCGCAGCAGCGGTGGTAGCCGGCGTCGTACAGCCCGCGCAGTCGATCTTCAACAATCCGTTCTACATAGGTTTCATCGCCGTACCATTCGCCATATCGATGGCCTCAGGGCTCTGGGCTCTCTGGGTTCAGGGGCTGATGACAGTCCGCAACGTCGTGCTGATCCCGATGCTCGGGTACGCGACCGGGGCGATGCTGAGCCTGGGATCCGTCGCCTTCTTCTATGGAATCTTCGACAGGACCGGGTTCTTTCCGTACAGGACCCCTCATGGCGGGTCTGGCGAGGCGACCAAGATGTCGTACTTCCGCCACCTCACGAACGACAAGAACGCCATCGTCGAAGTGGTGCTCGCCATAGCGGCGATACTTCTGGCCGTGTGGGTCTTCCGTGACGGCGTCTGGTTCCTCTCCCTCACCCTGGTCGGCTTTGGCATCTTCACACTAAAGTCGATGAACCTTAGCAGACACCTGCCGAAACGGGCAACTGAACCCCCCTCGCACTAGCGGTCCTTCGGCGTGCGAGAGAGGTAGTCCTCCGGAGAACCAACTCTGGAAAAAAGGATGGTCTGTCAGACCTTCATCTGGGCTTATCTTCCCCGTGCGTTTCGGGAATAGACGCCCTACTGGTCGAGAAGTCGCCGGGATACTGAGGAGGTGAGCTTCGAGACTTCCGCTCCTGCCACGTCGGTCATGTTCGGCTGTAGGAGCATGCTTGAGCCAAACTGCTTCGCGCTCACTGACGTGGATGGCTGGACCAACGGGACGCTTGTCGCGAGGTGCCTTGACGCCGCCGCCACCACTCTCTTCTTCATCGCTGGCTCATCGAGTGACTTGGAGAGGGAGAGCTGCTGAAGCTGGCTCGTACCTATGAAGGGGCTTGTTTTCATTCAATATGAGATGTCGTAGGTTCTATTTAAGTTAGGCCCGCGCTCCCCGCCGTCGCCTCCAGAACCCTCGGCCCAAGAGGGCGGGCTGCTCCGCCAACGCGGCCCGCGTTTAAATACATCCGGCCGGCGGCTTTTATCGGTAGTCTGAGATGCAAGCGAGCAACGTGAACGACGGCGTCAAAGTGCGGTTGGTGCTGGTGCCTGTCGACGGGTCGAAGTCCGCGGAGAGGTCTGCGAAGATCGCCTTCCAGCTTGCCCATGCCTACAACGCGAAGGTGATTGTGCTCAGCGTAATCGCGTCCCCCGGCTTCTCCTTCAGCGGGCCTGCCGGGGCCCCGGCGGACCTCACCGAGTACTACAAGCTGGGGACTGCCGAGGCAAGGAAGGCTGTCGAATCGTCCCTCGCGCTCGCGAAGGAGGCGGGGGTTGACGCGAGAGGAGAGGTGATAGAACCGGTCTCGTCCACCGTCGGCGCCATCGTCGAGTTTGCGGAGAAGGAGAAGGTGGACCTGATAGTGATGGGTACTCGCGGCCTTGGCGGGTTCAAGAAGCTGCTCCTCGGGAGCGTCTCTACCGGAGTGGTCTCGCACGCACACTGCTCCGTCCTGGTCATCAGAGAGGCCGGGAGCGCTCAGGCGTCGAGCTCGACCTAGGCCGCGGCCTCGATGGGCCCGACGACGAAGAGCCCGAAGAGCAGGACGATGAGGACGAAGAGGGTGATGGCCACGTACATCTTGTCCTTCTCCATCGCGTACATGAGAACGGAAGCCGCGACCCGTGCAACGGGGGTCGCTAGGAGGACGATCAGGCCAAGTTCGATTACGTACACCGGATTCGCGCTCGCCACCCCGCTGAGAAGCTGGGAGAGGTCGAGCGTCGGCTTTCCGTAGTTCATGGCAAGGAGCTCCGATGTCGTGCTGGGGAACGACTGTGGCGTGTTCAGGAAGAGGATCAAGACCCCCAGCCCGATGATGATCGCGCTCGCGAGAACACCGTACTTGAGGACGTCACTAATAACGACGTTCATGTCCGGTTTGGGACGGCTCCTGCGGGTGGTCAAGGCAACCCCTCGTGTACCATCTCGATCGCGATTATGATCAGGACCGCCACAAAGAGCCACCGGAGTGGGCCCGGCCTGGTGCGGACGAGGACCTTGGTCCCTGAGAACGCCCCTATGAGGACGCCGATTGCGACCGGCGCGGCGAGGATGGGGTTCACGAACCCGCCGATGTAGTAGATGGTGGTGCTCGCTGCGGCCGTGACCCCTATCATGAAGTTGCTCGTCGTCGTCGAGACCTTGAACGGGAGCTTCATGTAGGAGTCCAGTCCGACGACCTTGAGGACTCCACCTCCGACCCCGAGCAGCGCGGACAGGACTCCGGCGACGAACATCACCCCGAACGCCGGATAGACCCTGTCTGCGATGTACCCGACCGTCTTCTTGGTTGCGTTGTCATAGTACTCGCCGCTGAGCCTCAACCTCTCCGAGACCCTGTTCGGCCTCTGGTTGATGATCTCGGAACCCATCTTCCTCTCCTTCCTCAGCCTCACGGCGGAGCTGTAGGCGGATACAATCAGCATCGCCCCAAATATCAGGAAGACGGTCCAAGAGTATCCGCTCCGCACCAGGCTGATGCTGGCGACAGCCCCCAAGATCGCCCCGCATGTCGAACCTATCTCGAGGAACATCCCGATTCGGAGGTTGGTGATGTGGTCGCGGACGTATGCCGCGGCGGAGCCGCTCGAAGTGGCTATCACAGAGACGATGCTGGCCCCGATAGCGTACTGGATGGGGATTCCAAACAACAGAGTCAGCGCCGGGACGACGAGGATGCCTCCGCCCACGCCCACCAGAGCCCCAATCAGCCCTGCTATGACAGACACGAGAAGCATCAGGACGATGTACTCGAAGATGCCGGTCATGTCGGATGGCGGGTCAACCCGAACATCTCAAATTAAGTGTTGTCGGGGATGGACGTGCCGGATCGCCTGCATCCGTGCGACTCACGACCAAGGCCGCTAGATTACTTCGATTGAGCTCTCGGAGAAGCCCTGCTTGACCAGGATCTCGACGCACCGCTCTCTGTGGTCGCCCTGGAGGATTATGATTCCGTCCTTGACTGTCCCGCCGGTCGCGAGTATCTTCTTCATCTTGGTCCCAAGCTCATGGAGGTCCTTCTCGCTCATCTTCAGACCCTCGATGACGGTGGTTGGCTTGCCGAACCTCCGCATCTCCATCCTCACCCTGATTCGAGCTTCTTCGCGGTCGAGCTCGGCCAGAATGTCGTCGAAGCCTTCATCGGGGTCTTTGTTACTCACTGCTACTGGGTTTAGGCCCCTCCACATATAATATTTAGCTTAGCCGGAACGGCGCTGTCAAGTTAAGGGTTGA
>PLUF01000082.1 GCA_003164815.1 Candidatus Gagatemarchaeum stordalenia | reverse complement strand
ATCTCGGCACAATCCCATCAACTGTTGACCCACAAACCGTGAAATAGGGCCGGACTGCCTGAATTGATCCGGTGTCTTGCAGATGCGGCTTCGCTCCATGAACTCGCGGTCGCGTTACGTCTTGCTGGGGGCGGTGCTCTTCGTGGTCACCATATCCGTGCTCTTCTCTGACTCTATCGAAGACATGGTCACCGGGGCGAGCTTCGGCACGTCAACCAGCGTGGTCCAGAATGTGACCGGGGCCCTGACGAACGCCGTCATCAGCGCGATAAACAGCGCGGGATACCTTGGGATTTTCGGGCTCATGCTGCTCGAGGCGACATCCGTGCCGGTGCCCAGCGAGGTGATCCTCCCCTTCGCGGGCTACCTGGTCTCCATCGGGCGCCTGGGGTACTGGGAGACGGTGGGACTGGCGACTTCGGCCGGGGTCATCGGCGCCCTCATAGACTACTACATCGGCCTCTTCCTAGGGATGAAGGTGATATCGAACTACGGGAGCCGGTTCTTCATAGGCAACGAGCAGATGAAGAGGGTCGAGTCCCTGTTCCAGAGGCACGGAGGTCAGATCGCCTTCTACAGCCGCTTAGTCCCAGGCGTCAGGACCCTCGCCTCGTTCCCCGCCGGGAGCGCGCGCATGAATCTGCCAAGGTTCACCCTATACACGGCTCTGGGGTGCTTCGTCTTCGACGCGGTGCTCGTGTATGCCGGAGATTATTTCGGAGCGCACTGGAACGTCATTCGCTCAATCGGTATACTGGAGATAGGGGCGACCGTCGCGGTGATCATCGCCGCGGTGTGGGTCTTCCTGAGGATGAGGAAGAGGTCTCTTGAGCAGTCCCCGGCACCAGAATCGAGCTAACCCTCTGTTCCGGGTGAAGACCGCCCTGGGAGACAGCTAGCTCAGGTCGGGCCTCGGGAGAGACTGCAAGAACCGTGGACGGAGAAACGGAGTTCATAGAAATGTGAAGAGATTTTCACCAGCGCCGAGATAACGGGATGACGAGCCAAACTCGTTGACCATGTCACAATTCTCTAACAACTGGGATAATAAGAAGGGCCCCGGGATTGGGAGCAGAATCGCAGGGCGGTTCAACAATCCTGGCCCGCTCAAACCGCGACTGGACCAAGCGACCCGTCAGATACAGACGGTCATGGCCAAGCTGGATGCGACAATATTCAAGTTGCGTGACAGGGACACGTTTCTGTTCAACAAGATCGTAGCTTCAGTACAGAAGAGGGACTCCGCAAGAGCGTCCATGTTCGCCAACGAGCTGGCTGAGCTCCGAAAGATGAGCAAGATGGTCACCCAATCGAAACTGGCCCTCGAGCAGATAGTGCTCAGACTGAATACGGTTACCGAACTCGGCGACGTGGTCCTCACTCTCGCCCCGGCCACCTCCATAGTCCGCAACCTCAGAGAGAGCATGTCGGGCGTCATGCCGGAGGCCGAAGGCGAGATGAGTGAGATCTCTGGCCTTCTGAGCGGGATACTAGTCGACGCCGGCTCGGTCAGCGGAACCTCGCTGAACTTCGAGACAGCTAACGAGGAGGCTGAGAGGGCTCTGGCGGAGGCGGCGGCGGTCGCGGAGACAAGGATGAAGAAGTTCCCCGACATACCTCAGACGGCGGGGAGCTCCGACCACGAGATGGAGATGGCCTAGAACAGGCCAAGTTTCGTCCCACGGCCTCGTAGATAGCGACAGAACACAGGTCCCGATCTCAGGGCGGCGTGGCTCGGGGCGAACCGCAGGGTCGACCATGGTCGAGTGTCCAGAAGAGTGAACGCCGCGGTCCGTCAGGTGCGGAGTACACGCTATAAGCAGCGTCGACCCGCTCCACGGGAGAGCCAGAGAGAGGATGAGCGCCTTTGCGAGACCAATCGGCCCCCGGCGGGACGCCGAGTACAGGAGGTTCGCTATCCTGACGAGGGACAGAGGTCTTCCCAGGAAGGTTGCCTGGATCACGGTGGGACCCGGAGGCGTCTTCTTCGGTGTCGCCCGGGGCGCCGGCTCGGAGACCAAGTACAACTACCATACCGACGGCGGCCTCTATCGCTACGTACAGTCTCAGACTCCGAGTGGTCGGAAGGAGACGCGGGAACTCGTGACGAGATCTTCTCCGCTCGCCGAGATCAAGGGGCTGCTGCAGGTACTTCCCATCGACCTCGGAGCAGGTGACCGACTTTACGGCTTCCCCTTCAAGAAGAAGTTCGAGTCGATATACGTGAAGACCCTCAACGGAAGGGTCTCGTTCAAGCTTGGACTGCTCGAACCGGGGGTCCCTCAGGCCCTCGACACAATCAAACGGAAGGAGGAGCGGCACTTCCGCCTGATCACAAGGACAGAGCCCTGGATACTGCTCTGGAACGCTGCTGGATTCGAACCCACGAAGCGCGCCTGAGGAAGCGCCGAAGGTTGGCCGCAAGGAAGGTCATGGAATGCCTCCGGATTTCATCAGATTCATGAGGGCTAATGGAAAAATCATATGGAAAACCCTAGAATCATTAAATAGGCAGGTATAGAATCTAGATTCGTTTGTTCTGTCCAAAATGCGGTGCCCAGAACGATGACAATGCCACATTCTGCGCTTCTTGCGGAAACAACCTGAAAGCTGACACCTCCCAGCCCCCAATGGGTTCCCCAGGGTCGCCGGGGCAGCCGGGCGCTCAGATGGGTGGGGCCTCGAAGATGGACATCAAGGGGGCCTTCATGGACGCAATCGCCCTCGTGAAGAATCCAAAGGCATTCATGACAGCAAGGGCGGATACCGCACCGCCGGTGATGTCTACGATTAAGAACTACGTCGCAATCCTCGCGGTCATCCCGTTCCTCTTCACCCTCCTCGGGTACCTGGCCTTCCCGCACGGTCACCATGGAGTGTTCGCGATTAGCGCCGGGATAGTGGCGTACATCTTCGCTCTCGTGAACGTGGTGGTCATCGGCTACATCGTCTTCATGCTAGCACCCAGGTTCGCCTCAGTAGCCGATCTGAACAAGGCAACGAAGCTCGCATCTTATGTCTACACGCCGGTGTTCCTGATCGCGATAGTGAACATCGTCCCATCCCTCACCTTCCTGAACATCCTCGCCCTGCTCTATGGGCTGTACATAGTGTACCTAGGGCTCCCAATCGTCCTCAAGACTCCGCAGAACAAGGTGGTGATGTACGTGTTTGCAACCCTCGTGGCTAGCTTCATACTGTACTTCATCCTGTACCTTATCGCCGCTGGGCTGTCGCACTTCTAGAGTCGCGAGGGCGCATCTGGACATGGTCCGAACGCGGACCATCGATCTCCCGTAAGCCGTCCGAGCCAAGGCTTTGCAGCGACCCACGAGTTGTTTCCTGCACATCGGCGACGACAAGATGCTCCCTAGAACGGGCGGGGTGTCCCTGCGAGACGTTCGGACCATCATCGACTGCTCACAACGTTTAAGATGAAAAGCCGACGAGCGAGCAAAGATGGACGAGCGGGCGCGGAGGGAAGAGATCAAGATCATCCAGGCGCTTCGGAAGTTCGACACGGCGACCATATGCAACGTCGTGGCCACGTACCCCGGGAGCGACCTCTGCCTGAAGCTCTATGATGCCTGGCGGGGCGAGTACTACACCGACACCTCCATCCGTTGCATCTATCCTGACCAGGGGCCTGTGTGCGGATACGCCGCCACAGCATGGTACTCCGATGAGAGGGCTGAGCACATGAAGATGGACCGCTGGGCCCTTCCGGAGCAGTTAGACAAGACGCCGCGACCAATCATACTCGTAGCCAAGCAGACCTACTCACCCGGGCTCGAGGGGCTCTCGGGCCTGTTCGGAGGGAACATGACGACACAGTTCAAGGCCTTCGGAGTCGAAGGGGTGCTCACCGACGGACCAATCAGGGACTACGTCGAGATCAGGGAGATGAAGGTCCAATACCTGGCCACCGGCCTTACATCCGGACACGGGCCTGTCCAGCTGAGGGGCGTTGGGATGCCCGTCGAGGTGGCGGGCATGACGGTGGCTCCGGGTGACATCGTGCACATGGACCAGTGCGGAGCGTGCAAGTTCCCGGCGGACAAGCTCCCCAAGGTCCTCGAGTACGCGACGGAACTGATCGGGCGGGAGAAGAAGGAGCAGGCCAGATTCCACGAGCCCGGATTCAGCCTTGAGAAGTGGAAGTCAGATTAGCTCATCGGCCGGATGACAGCAATCCTAATCTAGGAGCAGACGACTTTCACCGGTGAGAGTAATTGGACACATACGAGAGCATACTGACGAAACTCGATGTGCGGGAGTTCTCGAGGAAGCGCGTCCCTGGCGAGATAAGGAGGAAGATTCTCGAGGCTGCCCGACTCACAGGATCCTCGATGAACTCTCAGCATTGGCGCTTCATCCTGATACAGGACCCCTCCAACCTGGAGAAACTGGCCGAGGACAGCACCTCCGGCAAGTGGGTCGCCGCGGCTGACTTCGCAATCCTCATCCTCGTCAATCCGAAGATTCCCGGCTACACGATTGATGGTGGTCGAGCGCTCCAGGATATGGAACTCGCCGCCTGGAACTTCGGGGTCGTCTCCCGGCTCTTCACAGGGGTCAAACAGAAGGAGATTCGAGGGGACTTCGCCATCCCGCCCGAACTAGAGATATCAGCCGTCCTCGGATTCGGGTATCCACAGCGGAAGGTCCTCGGGAGGAAGAACAGGAAGCCGATCGAGGACATCGTCTTCTTGGAGAGATACGGAAACCGCTTCGACGCAAAGGGCCTTGAATGACCCAGTGGGCCCCGGGCAGGGCTATCGGTCCGCACCGAGATCAAGCAGACCCTGGACGGATCCCGAACGGGACTCGATTCTCCGGTCGATGGCTCTTGTGACACGGGCCTGCAGCGACCTCTGCTCTTCGCCGGCTATCCCAAGGAACTCGGACTCCTTTAGGGCGCTCTCGACCGCGTGCCCGAAGGGGTGGTTGTTGTGGTACCCGTAGACCTTCTTGGTCTTGGCGGCCACCTCCTTCACCCTCGGCACCCAAGCCTTGAGCTCTTTGTCAGTGTATCGGTAGTTGTACCAGGACCTGGCGCCTTGACCGTGCCATCGGATGTAGGAGAAATCGGCCGTGACGACCAGGTCGGGAGGAAGCAGAGGCTCGTCGACGATGGTGTTGGCGACGTTGTGTTCCCTCAGCAGGTCCCAAGTGTCTTGGCGGAGCCACGACAAGTGACGGAACTCGATCGCGAACCGCACATCCGAGGGAATGACCTTCAGGAAGCCCTGCAGGGCGGCCAGGTCGCGTTCGTACGAGAAGCTAGGTGGAAGCTGGATGAGGAGGGGGCCGAGCTTCCCTGCGTCCTCGAGCGGCCGCATCACGTGCAAGAAGCGCGCGAGGTCCTGCTCTACCCCTTTTCCGACGTCGAGCCTCTTCTCGTGCGTGATCAGCTTCGGGAGCTTTGCAGAGAAGACGAAGCCGTCTGGCGTGGCGCCGGCGAACCCCTGGACCATCGCCTTCGCCGGATAGGCGTAGTACGTCGAGTCTATCTCGACCGTCTTGAAGTACCTCGCGTAGTAGCTGAGCTTCCTCTTCTCGCCCTTGGGATACAGCACGCCCTCCCACTCCTTGTAGGACCACCCGGAGGTGCCCAGGCTGACGTCGGACATCTTCTCTTCGAGTAGGAAATCGCCTTTGCTACGATTTAAGGGATTGGAGCTCACTTTCATCCACCCCTCCCGAGAGCCCGTCGAAATCCCGCCCCCGCATTATTAGTCCGGACCGGCTCCGTCCACCGAATGCAAACGAGCAGTCTACAGCTCCCCCCACCTCCCAAGGAACCCAGACAGGACCACCCGGCATTCGTCACGGCCCGTTCTCTGCTCGGCCTCACCTCCGGGATATCTCTGATGGACTCACTCATAGGCGGCCTCAAGCCTGACACGGTGGCGTTCATCACAGGCTCCGGCATCCGGCTTCAGGCCGCGGAGAGATACTGCATCCGCGCCCAGCTCTCTCAGGCCGACGGCGGCCTCAAGGACGGCGCCTTCTTCATCGACGGCGGGAACAGCTTCGACATCTACCTTTTCACGGAGCTGGCCCACAGACACCATCTCGCTTACAACAAGGCCCTCGAACGCCAGCTGCTGTCGCGCGCCTTCACAATCTACGAGCTACGCTCTCTGATCGAGGGCTCAGCGGCCGTGTTCGCGACCAGGAAGCCGAAGCTCCTCGTCGTCTCAGAGTTCTTCTCGCTCTTCAACGAGGACGTGGAGAAGGGCGAGGCGAAGAGGGTCGTCAGCGACATCGCGTCCTCGATCTCGGAGGTCAGCGAGCGCGAGCAGGTCCCGATACTCATCACCTCGGCGAACCGGCCGGAGCCCCTCGTCTCCATCCTCGAAGAGTGCTGCAACATCTCCGCCGAGATCACCGAAGACGGCCGCCGCGCCACATCGCGCCTCTTCAAGCACCCCTGGAAGGCTCCGATGGAGGTCCTGAGCGAGGCGACCCCAACCAACTACAACCAAGACACGCTCCAGACAGAGGCGAGGCTCCTTGGGTAGGACCATCCCGTCATTCAGGATAGCCCTCGAGCAGGAGATAGCGAGCTGGTCGCAGTACAGGCGCTCCCTCGGGGTAGGGTCGAGGGAGGTCCTCGACGCGATGTTCAACAAGGCGAGGGCGTACTGCTCCGCCTCCTCGAACGCCGTCCGCCCGGTCAAGTTCGAGGGGCTGTTCATGGCCATGGCGTTCGACCACGCTAGGCGGATAGAAGGCCTAGCGGTGGCGATAGAGAAGCTAAGGTTGGAGATGGCCAGTGGCGGTTGAAGAGAAGGTCAGCGTCAGGCTCCTCAAGGAG
This sequence comes from Candidatus Gagatemarchaeum stordalenia, assembly GCA_003164815.1. Lineage (GTDB taxonomy): Archaea > Thermoproteota > Nitrososphaeria > Nitrososphaerales > Gagatemarchaeaceae > Gagatemarchaeum > Gagatemarchaeum stordalenia. The sequence continues at coordinate 23,433 of PLUF01000082.1, read as the reverse complement.
GAGCTGGAGAGCTGGAGGCCCTTCGTCGAGGCGCTGAGGTTCGAGGACAGACAGGTCGCCCGCGACATGATGGAGTCCTGCTGGAGGTACCTCGAGGCCGTGGAGCAGTCCGGCAAAGACTACCTGACGGAGCCCTTCTTCCTCACGGTCCTGCTCGTACAGGAGAGGCGCCTGAGGGGGTTCGAGTACGAGCTCGAGAAGCTGAAGGGTGAGATCGAGGCATGGAAGTTGAAGGCTGGCTCCTAGACGTCTATCCCGGGAGGGACGGGGAGATGGTAGCGTGGCTCAAGAAGGACGACGGGAGCGCGGTCCGCCTGACCGACGGCTGGCGCAACGCGATATACGTCTTATCCTCTGCCGAGAGGCTGGAGCAGCTCGCCGAGTGGGCCGAGCACCAGTACGTGGTCTTCTCGTGCGAGTACGTGAACAGGCGCGTCAACGTCTTCGAGTACGCGAAGCGCCCGGTCCTCAAGCTCACGCTCAGGAACGCCGACCATTCGGAGAGGCTCGCCAAGGAGCTGGAGATGCTCGACGTAAAGTCCCCGCTCCACATCTTCAACGCCGACCTCATGCCCGCGCAGACCTACTTCTTCGAGAAGGAGCTCTTCCCGCTCGCCCGCGTGAGGGCCGAGCAGGCGGGCGCATCCATCAGGTGGAAGCTGCTCGACTCCGTGATGTCCGAGGACTACAAAATCCCCCCGTTGAGGAAAGCCTCAATCAGGGTCCGCGTGGACGCGTCGGGCCGCATACCGAAGTTCTCCGACCCAATCGGAACGATAACCGTGACGAGCGGAGAGACGGTCACAGAGATAGTGGAGGGGGACGAGCGGGCGAAGATCCTCTCGCTCGTGGATGCAATCCGGGGGCTCGACTCTGACATCGTCTTCGTCGAGCAGGGCGACGGCTTCACCACCCACTACCTCGCCGAGAGGGCCTGGATGAACGGAATCTCTGACAAGCTCGTCCTGAGCCGGGACCGGGAGCCTCTGCGGAGGTTCGCCAGCAGGGGGACGTCGTACATGGCCTACGGGAAGGTCCTGCACACGCCGACCTCCCACAAGCTCTACGGCAGGATCAACCTAGACGCAGAGAACTATTTCGTGTTCTCTGAGTGCGGCCTGGACGGGCTCTTCGAGATCGCCCGCCTCTGCCGGATGCCGCTGCACAAAGGGAGCCGCGCCTCGATAGGCAAGTGCCTCAGCAGCCTGCAGGCGTACGTCGCCTTCAAGGACGAGCTCCTGATACCGTGGAAGCCCAGCCGGGCGGAGATACCGAAGACCGCCAAGACCCTCCTTGCGGGGGACCGGGGCGGGTTCATCTACGAGCCGAAGGTCGGGCTCCACGAGGGCGTAGGGGAGATCGACTTCACCTCGCTCTTCCCATTCATCATGACCGAGCACAACATCAGCGCCGAGACCGTTCTCTGCTGGTGCTGCCCGGACTCGGGGACGCGGGTGCCCGACGTGGGCTATCACATCTGTGAGAAACGGGACGGGGTGATCCCGAGGAGCCTGGAGCCCATACTCACCAAGAGGGTCGATTACAAGCTGAAGAAGAAGAACGAGAAAGACCCCGAGCTCAAGAGGATCTACGCGTCGAGGGTCGATGCGCTGAAGGGCCTCCTGGTCTGCAGTTTCGGTTTTCTATCCTACCGCAACGCGAAGTTCGGGCTGATCGACTGCCACATCTCCGTCTGCGCCTATGCGCGGCAGATCCTGCTCGAGACGGCCAGGATAGCAGAGATGCGGGGCTTCGAGGTCGTGCACGGGATAGTCGACTCCCTCTGGGTCAAGAAGCCCGGGGCGACGGAGAAGGATTTCGAGGAGCTGCGCAGGGAGATACAGGCTGCCATAGGCCTGCCCCTCGCGTTCGAGGGAGTCTACAGGTGGGTGGCCTTCCTGCCGAGCAGGATGCACGAGGATGTCCCCGTCCTCAACCGCTACTTCGGGGTGTTCGAGGACGGGTCCATGAAGGTGAGGGGGATCGAGCTCAGGAGGAGGGACGGGATCAAGGTGGTCACGGACTGCCAGAGCGAGCTGCTGCGGCTGCTCGCGCAGGGGAAGACCCTCGATGAGGCCAGGCGGTTCGTCCCTGAGGCTATCCAGGCGGTGAGGGGCTTCGCTGACCGGATACGGGGCGGTGGCGTCCCGATTGCAGACCTCGCGATACTGAACTCACTCTCAAAGAACCACGACCAGTACAACAGCGGCCTCGTCCAGGTCTCCGCCATAAGGCAGCTAGCGGAGGAGGGGCTGGAGCTGATGGCGGGGCAGTCCGTCTCGTACGTCATCACCGACTACAGGTCCAAAGTCCAGAGCGAGAGGGTCCGCCCCGTCGAGCTACTGGACCAGAGCACAAAGTATGACGCGGACCGCTACGTAGAGCTGCTGCTACGGGGAGCCTCGGCCATCCTGCAGCCTTTCGGGGTCGACGAAGGGGCGCTCAGGGACGCGGTCGCTGTCCAGGCGGGTTCCCAGACCCGGCTCATCCCGACAGCCTCCGGGTACGGGGCCGCGGACGACGGAGCCCGGTCCGCAAGCCCTCTCGCGCGGACTGGGGCACGTCACGATCGCTGAGAAGCGGAAATAGGCGGCTGCACAGAGACTTCCAGCGTGCGCGCCTGTCGGCCCGCTCAGATCGGCTGGAAGGCCCGGGGCGCTTGCGCGAAGTCGAAGGTCTCCAGCATCGGGTTGGCCGCTGCGTCTCTAGTGCTGAGCGGAGAGAGCCCGTAGCGAGTCTCTATGAACTTCAGGATAGACGTGTGGTCGTTGACCGTGCCGTCGATGAACCCCTGCTTCGCGTAGGGAGAGATGACGAGACAGGGGACCCTGAACCCATAGCCATACTCGTCGACCTGCGGCGGCGGGACGTGGTCGAAGAAGCCTCCGAAGCAGTCCCAAGTCACGAACACCGCGGCAGCATCCCAGTACTTGCTGCCCCCGATGGCATTGACTATCTCGTCCGCCACGTAGTTCTGGCCGAGCTGGATGTCCTGCGGCGGATGTTCGTCGCCTCCGGCGGACCCAATCACCCAGGACACCTGGGGGAGGCTCCCGCTCTGGATGTCCGTCGCGATCTGTCCCGGCGGGACGAAGTTGGCCTTGGCGCTCGGCGTCTTCTGGACGTACTCGAAGTTCTGGTACCACGAGGTGGAGCTGTACACCTTCCAGGTGATGCCTGCGGCGTCCAGCTGCTCGAAAATCGGCGGAAACGCTATCGTAGCCGGTGCGTTGTCGTCTATGATTCCCCCACAGGTGCCAGCCACGAGCGAGAGGTGGTTCGGCAGGCTCTCGCTCATCACGGATGTGAAGTAGCTGTCGCAGAGCACGTACTGCTGGGCCGCCTTCCAGTAGCGAGGGATATCTCCGGAGTCGTAGTAGCCCATGGTCTCCTGGTTCCCCTCGGAGTAGACGAAGCCGTCCATCTTTCCACCGTCATAGTCCGCGTGGGCGGAGGCCCAGTTGTGGTTCATGTCAACGGGGGTGAGGCTGGTGTCGTGGAACGTCGCTACACAGCTCTTCGCCCCCTTGGTCTTCGGAAGGCAGTAGTTCTTCCCGAGGGACCCCACAGCGCCTGGGAAGGTCCCGAAGTAGTTGTCGAAAGCGTGATTCTCCTGGAAGACGACGACGATGTTCTTGACCGGAGACGAAGGCGCCGAGGCCGAGTGCCTGGCGACCCGGGGCCCTGCAGCCGTCTTCGAGACGCCGGCCGCCACCGGCCTGGGCTCTGCTGCACCCCGCCGTCTCAACTTGGGCTGCTGACCCTGCGGTCCAATCCCGGCCAGCAGTTTCGCCCCGTCCGGGCTCCCGAGGCCGGTGCACGCGTCCCATCCCGGTGCCGCGTCGTATGCCCCGTTGCTGCCGGAGACGATATCATGGAAAGCGCCACCCGACTCGAGCGTCTGTGAGTAGAGCAGCGGATTGAGAAACCCGATCGGCTTGCCTCCCGTCTCACTCGCCTGCTGGTTGAGCAGGCCCACCAGGGCGCTCCACAGAGGCGCCACAGCGCTCGTGCCTCCAACCGGGATTTGCTTCCCGTCGGAGCGAACAAGATAACCCGTGCTCGGGTCGGCGTCGCCGGCGACGTCGGGCACCCCCCTACCGGCGCCCCCGCCAGGGTTTGCGGAGGGCGGGACGTGCGCGCCGTTCTGCCAACTTGGAAGCGGGAACACACTGCTCACTCCGCCACCGGTGGCTCCTCCTGTCGGCCCGTCGTTCCAGACCGTCTCACTCTCGATCGCCGCATCGCCCTTCGTCCCGAGCAGGCGGGTCCCCCCGCAGCCCAGGACGTACTGGGAGGAGGCCGGGAAGTCTACGTGGGCCAGCCCGTCACTCACCCCGTCGGACGAGCCGTTGTCACCTGAGGCCGCCGCGACCGTGACTCCGAGCACCGCCGCATCCTGGAGCGCCTGGTCCAGAGCCTGGATTCCCTGCTGCGTCCAGGCCGACTCTGCGTCACCCCAGCTTATCGAGATCACCGACGGCTTGTGCAGGCTGTCGTGGACGGCGGTGCTCACTGCGTCGACGAAGCCCGCGTCCGTATTCGGGGCGAAGTAGACGTAGATTTGTGCCTTGGGGGCTATGCTCCCGATGACCTCGATGTCGAGCATGACCTCCGTGTCAGGACCGCTCGTACTTCCCGTGGGAGAGTTGCCGGCGCCGTCGACGGAGACGGCGAGGACGTTCGGTGTGGAGATTCCGAGCTTCGAGAAGTAGGTCTGAAGATCTGTGGTCGTGAAGCCGCCTCCGAGCTCGACTATCGCGATAGACTGCCCGCTTCCCTCCAGGTTGGGCGGGAAGTCGTAGAGTCCCGCGACCTGCGGCGGGGTGTAGGGCGCCGCAGCCTGGGTGGCCTTCTTCAGAATCCGCAGGTGCGACTTGGCCTGGGGGCGGTTGTCGAGGCCGAGGACGGCCAGCACGAGCGGCGTGAGGTCGGCGGGAAGGTATATCGGCCCGGTTCGTCCGCGGAAGATCCCCTTCGGGTGTCTGTAGCGTCTCAGCGTGACCCCGAAAGCCCGGGAGAGCTGGGCCACGGTGCCTGAGAGGACGACGGAGCGTCGGACGGCGCTCTCTTCGGCCACGCCGAGCCCATATTCACGCGCGAAGGCCTCGACCTTCGCGAACTCTTCGGCCGTCGCTCCATAGTCGGCAGCGAACTCCTCTCGGGTCGGATAAGGGCGGTCGTTGGGAAGGCGAGCGCCCACAACCTTCAGGGCCGCTGCCTTCTTGCCGGAGGACGCGGGAGTGGGGCGAAGGACCACTGTCACGTGAACCGTTTCGGTTAGGTCGACCTTCCCTGAGATGCGAGCGCCGGGGAATGGCGCTCGTTCGCTCCCGGGAAGAGGGGTTCTCGGTTTGAGCTCAGCCATACCGTCCATGGAAGCGGCGATACGTTATGAACCTGTCTCCTTTCATCGCGTACGCCCCGTCTCCGAGTCACAGGGGATTCACATCTCTCAGGCGAGTCGGCATACCCAGGGCCGGCCTCGACGCGCTGATGCGGAAGATTGGAGGGCGATTTAGTAGAGATTATGGAACCATCTTGGAAATTCACTAAATAGATTCAGCCCGAACTCGTAGGCATGTCGAAGAAACACTCCAGCAGATTCTTCAGGACGTACTTCGCCTCGCCAGACAGGACGGAGTCAGAAACACCGGACATAGTCCCGAGAAGCATCCCGGGTGGCCCGCCGGGACGAACGGAGACGGTCACCGCGTCCGGAGACACGGCGATAGCCGATGCGGAAGACACGGCACAGGGGGTCGTCGATCGCTCCCTGGCGCTCGTACATTCGGAGGACCTGAACGGTCACGGCCCTGCCCTCGACCTGGGGGCCGAGACCCGTTGAGGGACACCGTTCGGAGGGGAGCGTCAACCACCGGTGAAAAGAGTGTCTTCTCGGAGAGATAAGACGAGTCCGGAGTTGGATTTGAATGGGCCGCTTCTCAGCAGATTACCCAGGCGGGTCACCGCCATCTCTCTCGCACATCCGACAGGATTATCGGTAGGACTCCTGTCCACCAGAGACGTTGGACTCCTTCGAGCGGCTCCTGTGGTGGCTATTCGCCGGGAGCGCCGGTGCCAGCACGAGGAAGCTCGTCCTCTTCAGCATCAAGGAGGAACCAAGGAACGCGCAACAGCTTTCCATCGCGCTCAATCTCGATTACACGACGGTCAGACACCACCTAAAGGTGCTCGAGTCGAACAGGCTGGTGCTCACCGCGGGTGACAAGTACGGACGAGTCTACTTCGTCTCTGACTCCATGGAAGCACACTGGGACAAGCTCCTGGAGATCATTCAGAAGAACCGCCACAACCAGAAGGGGGCTGGAAAATAACAATTGACGACCATAACCGATGAGCCGACGAAGAGGGAGGGTAGACGATATCTCCAGAAGCTGTGGGTACCTGTCGTACTTGCAATAGGGTTCGTTGCAGGCGAAGCGGTCTCGTACGGGACGGAGATGCCGACGTCCCAGGGGAGAGGTGGTCCATTCGGCACCCACTTCTATCCGTTCCCGTCCAATCCGATATTCCAATACCACGTCCTCTTCACGACCATAGAGGTGGCCCTCCTCGTCGCACTCGTCGTAATCTACGGCAGGATGTACGTGGAGACGAACGCAAACTTCGCCCTGGGGCTGGTCTTCGTCCTTGTGGCGCTTCTCGTGCAGGCCCTGCTCTCCAACCCTATCCTTGAGGACCTTGTGGGCGACGTGCCTATGGGCCCCGGCTACTCAACCCCGGCAGCTGACATATTCACGATATGCGCCTACACGGTCTTCCTGTACCTTAGCCTGGACTGATCCTCGACCCAGGCTCATTCCGGGGGTCAGCCGCCAGGCCTCAGGGCGCGAGATTCAGGATAGAGCCAGCCCCTTTTCTTCGAGACCTCTCAATGCGCCCTGTGTGTTCCAAGCTTGTCGCTGACGAGTGCCCCCGTCTTCTCATCGTAGAGCTTGTCCTGGGCGAAAGCCAAGAGCGAGTCTACCAGCGCCCGAACCGTGAGAAGTGTATTCTGATTCCAGGCCGAGAGGACGCTGATACCGAGATCGACCCGTTCGCCCACCGACTCGAACACAATGCGCCCCCCGAAGAAGAGCCCGGGCGCCTCGTAAAGAATCTTGAAGATGCCTTCCTTCGAGAGTTCGAACCGCTTTCTTTCGATGAGCCCGACGGCCATCTTCTCAGCCGCGGCCTTCATCAGACGACTCCCTCGCCACCCACAAGAAGGGTTCGGGGACGCCCACAGTCTCGGGTCGCCGAGCCCCGACGATCCTGCTGTCTGTGACCACAAGCGCCCAGCCGTCCCCTCCCCCGAGGTGGATGTCGCCCGAGGATATCACGGCGATCAGCTTCTCGCGACGGATCATCGCGGCCTCACCGGCGCCCCGTAGATCCGTCTGGACGCGAATTCATCAACCACTTCTTGCGAACGGAGGTGCTTAAACATGATTGGCGTGGGATTCTGCAGCGCGCAGGTTCTTCAGCGCAAACATGCAGCGGTCCCTTTCCCGTTTATAAGAGACCTCGGGGACCTGATGTCCATGAAGCCGAGAGTGTGCTACACTCGTCGTCAGCATGGGTTTTTGGCTGGGGTGGACGGAGTTTGAGCAATTCCTACAAGGAGGCGCGAAAGAAGGAGGAGAGCAAGGGGCACAACCACCCCGTGAGCCAGAAGTGCGGTCCCCACTGTCCGCGCAACGAACGCTACAAGGGTCGGGAGAGGAAGATCGACCCTTTCCACAGGAACAAGTAGTCGACGCGGAAGTCGGCAGCCAGGTCAGAGCAGTGAAGTCTGGTCCAGCCATCGTGGTCCGGCCCGCAAGGTCGAGCGACCTGCCGGCGATGGTGAGGAACCTGAGGAGCGTCGTGAACGAGCAGGTGTACACCTGGACCGAGCGCGTTGGAAGTGAGAAGAAGGAGCGTCTCCTCGCCGGAATCCGGAACACGAAGTCACTCAGCATAGTGGCCCAGGTGGCGGGCGAGAAGGGCATAGTCGGCCAACTGTCGCTCAGCCTCCCCGGGGACGTTCGGAAAGTCAGCCACGTGCGCAACCTCTCCATCCTCGTCGTGAAAGGATATCGTGAGCGCGGCGTCGGGAGGGCCCTCCTGCAGTATGCAATCGACTGGGCCAGGAGGAAGGAAGGGGTCGAGAAGATCCATCTCGGAGTCTTCTCGACGAACGCCAGAGCGATAGGCCTCTACAAGGCGATGGGTTTCGAGGTCGAGGGAGTATTGAGGAGGCAGTACCTGATAAGGGCGGCCCACGTCGACGAGATCCTCATGGGTCTGTTCGTGAAGTAGTCGGGCCCGGCGCTCGAGGGAAACGCTCTAATCTCCGTGGCGCCGCCGGCCCAATGTTGACAGGCCCCATCACCAAGCGCTTCCAGGTCCAGAGCGTGGTCTTCGACCTCTTTCACACCCTCGTTGACCCCGACGTATACAGACCGGAAGGTTTCACGCGGGCCTACAAGATAGCGGAGGCCCTCGGACTGGCGGACGCGGATGAGTTTGCGCGTTACTGGGATGAGGTCGAGGCAAAGAGGCATGTGGACGGCTCGAAGAAGGTGGCCGAATACGCAGACGACTATCTCCTCGAGCACGGGGGACGCCGGTGCACCCCGGAGGAGCTGGACCAAGTCAACCTTTTGTGGGGCCGGATGCACGACCTGGCTCTACTGAAGCCTCGGGATGAGGTGGTCTCAGCCCTGCGATATCTTCGCACGAGAGGCCTGAAGCTGGGCCTCCTCTCCAACATCGACGAGAGGGAGGCGGTCAACTGGACCAACTCTCCGCTATCGCCATTGTTCGACGTCGCGTGCCTATCTTTTGAGATTGGACACAGCAAACCCTCGAAGGAGGCCTACTCACTCGTTCTCTCGAGGCTAGGGACGGACGCCTCGTCCTCAATCTACGTAGGCGACGGCAGCCACGACGAGCTAGTGGGCGCGAAGAGGGCGGGATTCGGCCTCGTGGTCTTCATGAAAGGTTTCATCTCAGGGGAGGGCAAGCGAAGTGCCGAGGTGCTGAACAAACGTCAGGCCGTTGCGGATGCAACGATCATGGGAATCGGCGAACTGGGCGCCCTGGTCGACCAACTGCAGGTCTGACCCCTGACCGAGGACAGCCTTCCTCAAGAAGCCGCTCGGGCGAGTACCTCCTTGGTCTAGCTCAGGTATCCCAGGCTTCTAGTCAGCTTGATGAGCTTAGCATCGCGCCACCGTAGCGCTTCCTCATGACCCATGCTGAGCACCGGCAGCTCCTTCTCTCCGGCGACCGCCTTGGCCTTCGCTGACCGAGGCGGCTCGGTCCATGTCTCCATTGTCTTGAGTATCGAGCTGGAGTGCGGTCCATAGCACTCGAAGTAGGTCCCCAACCCGCCCTCCCCGGTAGCGAGCGAGAAGGTGGTGAACTGCCCCATCACGGCGAGTCGTATCCCCAGTCCTGCAGTGAAGACCTTCTCGAGGTCCTCCATGCCCACCACACCGTCGTTCAGGAGGTTCAGGACTTCTCTGAAAATGGCTGCTTGGATTCTGTTGGCAGCCAAGCCGGGCAGCTGCTTCTTCACGAGTATGGGCTCCCTGCCGAGACCCTTCATGAACCTCCGCGCAGCGGCGACGGTCCTCTCACTCGTCTTCTCGCTCGGCACCAGTTCAACGAGTGGTATCAGGTGGGGAGGGTTGAACGGGTGGACGACAAGGGACCTCTCCGGGTGCCGGAGGCCCCTCTGGAGGGCGCTTATCGAAAGCCCGGACGTGCTGCTAGCGATTATCGACGTCTCTGAGACCTCACACTCGATTTCTCGGAGCGCCTTTACCTTCACGGCGAGGTTCTCGGTGACCGACTCCTGAACGTAGTCCACCTGAGAGATGCCCTTCAGGTCGTCCGTCGGCGAGATCCTCGACAGCACGGGGACCGCGGAACGCGCTGTGAGCACGCCGTTGCCGACGAGAGATGAGAGCATCTCCTTGATTTTCGTCTTCGACCTCTCGAGCGACGCCCGGTCTGCGTCGTACACGAACACCTCAACCCCCTTCATCGCGAAGAGGAGCGCCCAGCTTGAACCTATGATGCCGGCGCCTACGCAGGCCACTTTCTTCGGAAGGCTTGTTGACTTCAAGACCCGTCGCGTCCTTCCCCTCCGACTCTATTTAGGGGTGAATTGGAGAGACAGCGGAGGCGGTTGGTCGAGAGGCCACGTCTTCTTTATCTGCGCGTAAGCCGAGTAAGAGACAGATATTCTTGAAAATCGCGGTTCTGGGAACTGGAGAAGTGGGTTCACACCTCGCGTCCTCACTCGTCGACCTCGGGCATGAAGTGGTAATCGGCTCACGCACCGCAGACAACGCAAACGCGACTGAATGGGCGAGATCCAAAGGGCCAAGAGCTTCGCACGGGACGTTTGCCGACGCCGCAGCGTTCGGAGAGGTCGTCTTCAATTGCACCCCCGGTGCCATCTCGCTCGAGGCCCTGAGGATGGGGGGCGCCCAGAACCTCAAGGAAAATCCTGATTGATGTCTCCAACCCCCTGGACTTCTCGAAGGGGATGCCGCCAATCCTGACAATCTGCAACACTGACTCGTTAGGCGAACAAATCCAGCGCGCGTTCCCAGAGACCAGGGTTGTCAAAGCGCTGAACACCATGCGACACGAGATCATGACCAACCCAGCGCTCGTCCCTGGAAGCCATGACGTCTTAGTCTGCGGGAATGACGCCGCCGCCAAGGCTGAAGTTACAAGAATCCTAAAGGAATGGTTTGGTTGGAAGGAGGTCGTCGACGTTGGCGACATCACGGGCTCGCGTGGACTGGAAATGATACTCCCGCTCTGGCTCAGGCTGTTTCGGATCTACAACCGGGCTCCGTTCAACTTCAAGATTGCCAGAATGGTTCTGGACGCTTGATGGCGCAGGATCCAACCCATAGAGAGATGAATGGACAATGGCGATAGTGGCAGTCTCCGACCAGCACCTAGGAATCGAGACTGCCGACAAGGCCTCTTTCGACCGGTTCTTGGACCAGCTCCAGAACGATTCGAGCGTGACTGACTTGGTCCTTCTCGGAGACGTCGTGGACATGTGGAGAAGGGACGCTTCCGGGGTCTTCCTCGAGAACAAGGACACCTTCGACAGGGTAATCTCGCTCCAGAAGAAGATGCGCGTCTACTACATCGCGGGGAACCACGACTTCCACGTCCTCAGGCTGCAGGGGCACGGCTACCCGGTCAATTTCCTCAAGAACCTCTCGCTGCAGCAGGACGGGGTCACCTACAAGTTCCTCCACGGCTGGGAGTTCGACGAGATGCAGAGGGAGCACTTCATGGAGTCGCTCTGTCACGCGATGTCTGACGAGAAGGGAAGCCGCGACAACAACATCTGGGCCGCCCTGGGTCGAGACGACAGCGACCTGAAGCGCTTCCTCTCTGCCATCTTCCGCAAGGGCAGCATCCGCGACACGACCAACGCACTGCTGCTCGATCCCACGATAAGGCTCAAGGAGACGCTGGGGGGCGTCGAAAGGAAGGCGATCGCGAGCGTACAGCCGGGTGAGGTGCTCGTCTTCGGGCACACCCACAGGCCGTTCATCAACGACCTCGGGAACGTCGCGAACACCGGTTCGTGGGTGACGACGGCGCCTATCCACAACACCTACGTCCGCCTGGAAGGAGGGAAGCCCAGGCTCCTCGTCTTCGAGGGGCAGGAGATCACGGAGAGGACAGACCCCAAGAAGTCAGCCCTCTGACAGGGACCTCGAGGAGCGCAGGCAGCCCGTCTAGCGGTGAAGGCTGGGCGGACCCCGTCACGCCCGACGACAGGCTTATCTCCACTGTGGGCAGCTCGCTCCGACTTCATGACCTCATTCTTCATCACCGGCGGGTGCGGGTTCATCGGGCAGTGGCTCACCAAGAGGCTGGTTGCGGACGGCCACGATGTAACGATCTACGACGTCAAGGTCGACCGTAGCATAATGGGCGACAGCCCCAGAGTCAAGATAGTCAAGGGTAGGACGGACGACGCGGAGACGCTGACGAGAACGCTAAAATCGGCCAGACCGGACGTGCTTGTCCACTACGCAGCGCTGCTCTCAGCGACGGCGGAGGAGAGCCCCCAGAGCGCATACGAGGTGAACATCGCCTCGGCGTGGCCTCTCTGGAACGCCGCTAGGTCCGCCGACGTCTCCAGCATCCTGTTCGCGAGCACCGCCGCGGTCTACGGGCCCAGCAGCGAGAAGGCGAGGGAGGACCACTACCACGTCCCGAGCACGATTTACGGCATCTCCAAGATGTATGGGGAGATGGTCGGCACGTGGTTCTCGCGGACCTACGGGATCGACTTCGCCGCCTTCAGGTACGCGTCCGTAATAGGAGCCGGAAGAGGGGAGGGAGGGGCCTCCGCATTCACCAGCCTGATCATCCAGAGGGCGGCCGAAGGCGAGCCGTATGCCGTGCAGGTGCCGGCGAGGGCCCAGATGCCGATCGTCTACGTGAAGGACGCGGTCGACGCAACGCTCTTCGTCCACCGGAACATCGGTTCACTGAACAACGAGGAGAAAATCTTCAATGTGCCCGGGATAACCCCGGGCCCAAGCGCGGGGCAGATCGCGAGAGTCGTGAAAAAGAAGATTCCCGAGGCCAAGATCGAATTCAGGCCCGACGAGAAGATATCAAAGATAGTCGATTCCTGGTCCAGAGACCTGGATTCAGAGAGGATAAGGAACGCCGGATGGAGCCCATCCTACGGGGACCTCGACCTCCTCGTGGAAGACTTCATCGGCGAAGTCAGGGCGAGGAAGAAACAGGTACGAGCCTGACACTGTCGCGCTACCTTCCGCGTGCAGTGCATCGCCGAGCGATCAGGGCCAGGTTCCCTTCGGAGAGCGAAGACTCGCCCTCACATTCTCGCTAGGTTCGCCCTGTCCTCGTTGAAGACCGTCTCGAGGAACTGCTTCACGGCGCCCTGAAGCTGGGCGTCGGGTATGCCGGGCGCCTTCCACTCTCCTACAACCGTGATGCCCGTCTTCGACCCCTTCGGCGTATAGATCTGGAATGAGGTGGATCCCTTCATGGGCCCCTCTATCGTCTCGAAGACGATCCCGACGGGTGCGAAGACAGACATCCTCACCTTGTGCTTGACCCAGCCGCCGTCGGGCGTCTGCGTCTCGTAGCTCAGAATGGGGTGCTCGCCCTGCATCTCCTGGCTGGCGTTCTTCAGGCTGGGGTGATCGTGGCCCTCAGACTGATTCAGCTTCCAAACCTTATCGAGAGGTGCATCGAACTCGCTTCCTTCATCGTTCAAGAATACCATAGTTGAAAGAGAATTGCCATCCTATTTAGCATGAGCAGGGCGGGAAAGTATAGCGAAGGCGCGCGACGCCCTTCCTCGTCCGCGCAACAGGGTCCAAAGACCAGTCCTCAGCTGAGATTTGATGGTCCGTGCCACGAACGCTTAATTTCGAGAGGCCTGACGCAGGGATTGAATCCCATTTGCCGAGATCGGATGATCGGTTTTCCATGGCCGCGCTCTCGGAGCGGGACAGGAAGGAGTCGAACAACGAACTAAGGACGATTCTGCTCAGCCACCTGACGGAGGACGCCCGGGGGATAATGCTCGACGTGGGAGGAGGGACGGGACTGCTGACCGTGACGCTCTCGGACGTCTTCGGCCAGGTGGTTGTTCTGGAGCCCGATCTCAGAAAGGTGGAGTACGGGGCGAAGAGACGGCAAGAGGTCGGGTTCATCCGCGGGAGCGCGCAGGGGATTCCCGTCGCCGGCGGCAGCATCGGGACGCTCGTCTCGGTTGCTGCCTTCCATCACTTCCAGGACCAGGACGTCGCCCTCGAGGAGATGGGCCGCGTGCTGAAGCCAGAGGGGAGGCTGCTGCTGGTGGAGATAGACGTCACGACGGTCCGTGGCAAGCTTCTCCGATTCACCGAGAACCGCCTGATGGGCGGGAGCTCGAAGTTTCTCGTCCCCGACCAGCTCCTAGAGAAGGTCGGGCATCACGGGTTCGTCGACGTGCGCCTCGACAGGACATCTAGAGGCTACGTCGTAGTTGCGACGCGCGGTCCAGCTCGACTGTGCTGAGGGCCCGGGATTAGTAGAGCCCGTCCATCATCGACCTCTGGTTGTCAGCGAGCTTGTCTCCCTCGCCCTTCGCTATCTGACGGATTATCTTCCCGTCCCTCACCGAGTAGGACCTGTCGCACCTGGCGACCACGATGGGGTCGTGGGTCACCAGAATGAAGGTCGCCTGTCTCGCGTCCCGAAGGGAAGCGATCAACCCCATGAGTGCCTCAGCCGACTTCGAATCCAGGTCTCCCGTCGGCTCATCTCCCAGGATGACTGACGGGTCGTTGGAGAGCGCCCTCGCGACCGCGACCCTCTGCTGTTCTCCTCCGCTCAGCTCTTCCGGCGTGTGCCCGCTCCTGCCCTCGAGGCCGACCGTCTTGAGCAGCGCCCTCGCGCGCTCGGCGCGCTCCAGCTTCGGAACTCCCGCCAAGCTCATGGGAAGCTCGACGTTCTCGAGGGCCGTCAGCGCTGGTATCAGGTTATAGAACTGGAAGATGAAACCGACCTTCCGGAGGCGGTAGTCTGCCAGCCCGCCGTCGTCGAGGCGCCCCAGGTCGACCCCGTCCACGGCCACGCTCCCGCGAGTAGGTCTGTCGAGGCCGCCGATCAGGTTGAGCAGGGTCGTCTTGCCCGACCCGGACGGCCCGACTATCCCGACGACCTCGCCCTTGGAGACCGTCAGGTCGACGCCGTTAAGGGCGGTGACCGGGAACTTCCCGTGCCTGTACTCCCGGGCCAGTCCTGCGACCTGGACCACCACCGGCCTAGACATGGCGGAGCGCCTCCACCGGATCCATCTTTGACGCATGCCATGCGGGGTAGAGCCCGGCCAGGACCCCTACGCTGATTCCGAGGGCCAGGCTCAGGACGACCAACCCGGGAGTGATCGACGGCGCAAGAGCCCCTCGGAAGAGGCCGCCGACCCCCGCTCCGCCGAGCCCGCTTGCGCTCGCTGCTCCGGTGAACGAGGGAAGCGCGAAGGAGACGATGGCCCCGATGAGGATCCCAGCGGCGGCACCTATGACCCCTATCAGGAAAGCCTCGCTGATGAATATCTTCATGATCTGTCCCTGCCTTGCCCCGAGCGCCTTCAGCGTCCCTATCTCCCTCGTCCTCTCGCTAACCGATATCATCATGGTGTTCACCACGCCGAAGCCCCCCGCCAGGAGGGCAACGAGGCCGATTACCGTGAAGAACGTAGTCAGGGTGCCCGACAGGGTCGAGGCGACGGTCGCCAGGTTCGAGGAAGTCACGACCTTCACCCCCGGAACCTTTGAGCCGATCTCGGACGCAATCTGGGTCACGTTGCTGGAGGTGTCCGCCTTGACGTAGATCTCGGTCAGCTTCCCTTGGTCGCCCACTATCGCCTGGGCGTTGGTGAGAGAGACGTAGATGGACCTGTCCAGGAAGGTGTTCCCGCTGGAGTATATTCCGACAACGGTGTAGGTCGCACCGCCCGTGGCGTTGGCGCCGACGGTGACCGAGGAACCTGCGCTGACTCCAAGTCTGCTGGCGAGCGTCTCTCCCAATACCACCTGATTCCCTGAGGCTGACGTGATCGAGGTTCCGCTCAGGATGTTCAGGCCGCCGGTCACGTTCGAGTATGTGCTGGGGTCGATCCCGGAGAGGAGAACGGCGTCGCCGTCGACGTAGCCGGTGGCCGACAGCTGTCCGGTGACGGCATAGACTCCGCTGAGGCCGCTGATTGCGGACGTGGTCGACTGATTGAGCGGATAGGCGGTGGAGAACAGCGCCCGGAGGCCCGCGCCGCCTCCCGTGGGTATCGTTGAGTTGACGACAGTTATCTGGGCCGGGAGTATGTCACGGATGAGCCCGCTGGTCCGGGTGGAGGTCCCGGCGGTCAGGGAGAGGAGGACCATTATCAGCGCGACGCCCACGACTATCCCCGAGACAGTCAGGATCGTCCTCCCCTTCCGTCTCCTCAGGTTGCGGGAGGCCATGCTCAGCGATGACACGTGAAACCGTCTCGAGCCGGTCGGGGACCGGTATATGCATTCGGAACGCTGGGTCCAGCGCGCCCCGATACGCGTGAGTCTACTTCTTGAGGGCCGGCTCGGGCGCCGGCGCCTTCGTCTTCGTGTAGCGCATCCCCTTCAGCTGGATCGCACGCGTGACCCGGGCTCCGAGTTCCCTCCGCTCGGCGTCGGCCAGCCCGAGCCTCTCCATCATCCTGAGACTGTTCTCTACTGCGTTTCCCCGGAAGTGGTTGGCAAAGTACCCGTAGATCTCCTTCGCGTGCCCCTCGACTTCCTTAACCTTGGGAACCCAATCCTCAATCTCGGCGTCGCTGTACCGATAGTCGTTCCACTGATTCTTACCCCGCCCGTACCATCTGATTACGGCGAAGTCCGCCGTGACCGTGGTGTCCGACTGGAGCAGAGGGTCGTCGGATATCGTGTTCGCTATCTTGCACTGCCTTAGGAGGTCCCAGGTCTCCGGCCGGTGCCACGAATTGTTCCGGAACTCCACTGCGAACTTGAGGTCGGCGGGGAGCGCCCCAAAGAAGTCTATCAGTCTCCCGAGGCCGTCCTTGTAGGAGAAGCTCGGCGGGAGCTGGAGAATCAGCGGCCCGAGCTTGCCTGCATCCTCCAACGGCCTCAGGTCGTAGATGAAGCGCATGAGGTCCTCACCCACCCCCTTCTGGACGTCCAGCCTCTTGTCGTGGGTGATGAGCTTAGGGACCACTGCCGAGAAGACGAAATCGTCGGGCGTCACCCTCGCGCACGCCTGTATCATCGCCTTCTTCGGGTACGCGTAGAAGGTCGAATCGATCTCGGCGGTCTTGAAGATTCTCGAGTAGAAGGTGAGCTTGTCCTTGCCATCCCTAGGATAGAAGACGTTCTCCCATTCCTTGTATGACCAGCCGGAGGTGCCGAGACGGATTACAGCCAACTCTAGGACGAGCCGACCTTCCTATTCGAGCCGTATTATGCTTATTTTTGGTTCGAGACCTGTCCTACGCCTCGGAAGAGCGAGTAAGGTCTGAGAGACCAATCTCAGCTCCCGGCCGTGACCTGGAGGGTCTCATTCTGGGTGGCTCCGGTTGAGAAGATGAACTCCATGGCAATCATGTAAGAGGCGCCAGCCGTCACATTCCGAACGGATGAGGAGCCTGTGGCGACCTGGTGTACGGTCAGGGCGTTGGCGGCGCTGACAATGACGGTGTTGTGGTAGAACGCGATGAAGGAAGATCCCGGCAACCCGGACGAGTTCGTGACCTGGATCGTCCAGATGGGGTCGGTCGCGGTGTTGTTGACCGATATGTTCAGCTCGCTGACGCCGTAGGCGCTCGGGGTCGCAATGGACGCGCTCACCAGGACGGTGTCCGCTGGGCGCCCGCAACCTAGGCAGCCGACCAAAGTGTTCGTGTGGATGAGGAGAGCGAGCGCGGCCAGGCCGATGGCAGCCGCAGCGACGATGGCGGCGGACGCCTTCAGCCGCGAGAACCCTCTGCGACGCAACAGGACGACCGACGCATCATGGCGCCCCCTCGTTATATGTTCAGCCTAGGGCCGACTTCCCGAGCTGGCTAGTTCCGCTCTGACGCGTCAGGCGACAGGCTCGGCGACGGCAAGCGCATCGAGGAAGTAGCCAGGGAAGAGGGTCCGGTGGGCGTTTACGAAGCGAGTGAAGTTCGAGTCCAGGACGTACGTGATCGCGTGGTCGGTCTCGCTCCTGACGCTCCGCCCGTAGGTCTGCACGAGCCTGAGCGCGGTCTGCCAGTCGTACCACCCCTGGTCGCGGTCGAGCTTCACCCGGGTCCTCCTGTCAGAGAGATCTGGGTACGGGACCTTGACCACGATTTGGAACCTCGAGAGGTCGTCCTTCAGGTCAACGCCCTGGTAGAGGCTAGGCGATATGAGGACTGACGCGTCCGTCGACCCGTGTATCTGCAGCAGGACGGACCTCTCGAAGGTCCCTTCGGTGGTGACCAGCCTGGCCCTGCCGGCCTCCGAGACGTGCTGCATGATGTAGTTGACCTGCTGGTACGACGTCGTGTGAACCACCCCCCTTTCGCCTGCATGGCGCTCCAGTATCTGGTCAACCGCCCTCGCGATCCCCTCCATTGATGCCTCCATGCTGGCCCGGCTGAGCGAGGCCACGTTGAGGGCGCGTATCGGCCTGTTCTCGACGGGGAAGATCGACTCCGGGACCGCGATGTAGCAGACGTCCTCCTCCCTGATCCCGAGCGCCCGGCAGAGGAGGGACTTCGAGAAGATGGTCGCAGACATCAGGAGTACGGTGTCGGCCGTCTGGAAGAGCGGACCGGCATAGCCGCCGACGTCTATGGGCTGGAACACGACCTCGTCGACCGACCCGTCAGCCGACTTCTTCACGCTATTGACGACCCAGTTGCTTGGAGAGGCCTTCAGGTCCTTCGTGAAACTCTCGAGCGAGTCCAAGGTGCTCTTGCAGGTCGCGACCTTGTCTTGGAAGTCCTGGTCGTCCAGGTGGATGGCACAGAACTCGTCCAGCGTCTTTCTAGCGTCGGCAAGGGCGCCGTACCAGGCAGCGGGGTCGTCGACCCCCCTATCGGGTATGGAGACGCCCTGCCCCTTGTCGCCTGTGGCGTCGTGGTAGAGCTGAACGACAGACCTCCTGAGAGAGAACGAAGCGAAGCCCACCAGCTGCTTCTCCAGGTCGTGGGCCTCGTCGCAGACCAGGAGCTTCCTGTGGGGCAGGTCCTCGGCATACCTGAGCTCGCTGAGGAAGAAAGGATAGTTGCAGATGGTCACCGACGCCTTGAAGGACGACCACTTCTGGTCGTAGTAGGGACAGAGCCTCCCTCCCTTGAGGTTCTCGCACTTCGAGTTCCTGTTGCAGAGGTGTTTCTTGTGCTGGTCGTACTGCTCGAAGCTGAGGTAGTGGGAACAGTCGGTGAGCTTCCAGTCGACCTCGCACCTCCCCTTGCTGCACGGCAGCTCGAGTCCCATGGTGGTCGGGACCAGACAGCGGAAGTTGGGCTTGCCCTTCACGACGGCATAGCCGAAGTCCGAGACGTACTGGTCCTGGAGCTGCTTGGTGGACGTTACTATGTAGGCGGAGGCGAGATGGTTGCAGAGGGCGGCCGCGAGCGCCGACTTGCCGAAGCCCACGGGCGCTTCGAGCATGATGAACTTCTTCCTCGATGCAACTGCCTGCTCGATCTGCTCGAGGGTCTCCCTCTGGAACCTGCGCATGGAGCCGTACGGGAAGGAGTCGGCGAGCGTCATCTTCCCCGAAGCCGTGTACCCGCAGTTTGGACAGAAGGACGGTCCCTTCTTGGGGACCTTGAGGCGAGTGTCGCATTCGGGGCAGAATCTCAACTGAAGCGTTCTCGAACCCGTTTTCCTTGTGGGCTTAAATTGTTAGTCCCCGGATCCGAGTAATTGTCCCACCCAGGAAGTATCTGATGGCGCACCACAGGTGCACTGCAAAGACGGTCTCACCCTGTCTGCGCAGACGACGGCATCCAACTCGCGGAGATTTTCGTCAAAGTAGGGTCCAGCCCTTAGCAACGCTTTTCTAACCGTCCTGCGCCCTCAGCGTGTCGTGGGGGACGAACACAAGACGGTGGCGCTTTCCATCATAGCTACGCTCACGACCGGGCTCGTAATACTCCTGGCCACTATAGTGGTGAACGGAGGCTTCTCGGAGGACCTGTTCTTCAAGTACGTCTTCCCGATGATCATCGCTTCCGTCTCGCTGGCGGTCTTCTTCGTCTTCGCCAAGAACAAAGGAAAGTTGCCCGGGTTCTAGTAGTCGAGCCGGACTACCTTTGCGCACGTCGGCCTGCCGCAGTGCGCACGGCCAGGTCCCGAAGAGGCTACTTAATCCCACTCTCGACGAACTTGGTGCCTGCGTTCGTCAGGACGTAGGCCTTGAGACTGTCCTTGTCGTCCTTGACCTGCATCATGTGACCCTTCCAGACGTTCTTCAGAATCTTGTCCGCCACGTTTCCCGGGACCTTCTCCCTCGCGTCGACGAACCCCTTCTCGATGTCCTTGGCGTTGAAGGAAGCCAGCCCCGACTGCTTCTCAAGATAGTAGCCGATCACGAGAGACCTCTGGACGTCATCGGTCGGGCTCTTCTCTACCATGAACTGGCGGATCGAGAGCACCTTAGGAGCGACGGGCACAGGCTGAACCGGCTGGGGGGGCATCTGCTGAACTACCGCCTCTCCGACACCCATCTTCTGCTCGAGCGACTTTATCCTTCTCTCGTGTTCCTGAAGCATCTCTTCCATCCGCACAAGCGCATCTTGACTGCTCATCTACCACAAATCTCCTGCAGCCTTCACGGCTAACTTCATCGATACTTTAATTCTCGCAAGGGCGGCACTTGGACTCCCTCCTCCGTTCGCCGCTGGCACCGTCATTCGGTCCACGCCTTCGCGACCTCTTTCAAGGAGAACCTCCAGCGGCAGCAGAGAGATGAAGGCATTGCCCATCCCCACGTACGGGTCCAGGAAGAGCGGGGATGCTCTGTTTGGAGTTGACGATGCTCCCCGGCGGCCGCCGCGCTCTCGCAAAGGATAACTAAGGGGACGAGCAAGTGCGCCCATGCCGAAAAGCAAGGAAAAGCGAAAGGCTCGCACTGGAACAGAAGAGATTCTAGATTCATACGAGAGCTGGCTGAAGCGACAGAGGCCGAAGGAAGTGAAGGCGAAGGCGGGTTTCACGAGCGGCGAACCTAAACAAGCCTGAAGAGCCTGAGACGGCCAAAACCGTCTCCCACTCGGTTTGCCTTCATGGGGTCGCGCCTGAAGCCACTAAAGACTCCGGTGGGTTGGACGATGGGAATAATCCTCTAGGTTCTATGTGAAACCGAGACCCGACGAATCCATTTTTCGGACGCAACTCTCGCAACGTAACCCGCGGGGCGTTCTGTAGACCTTCCCCGTTGCGCCGCACACTGGACACCGCTCGACGGCTCTGTTCACAGTCGTTGTTGAATAGTGCCACTATAAAACATGGCCGAGTGGGACCAGGAAATGCTCTTTCATCCTCGGTGATAGTCTGAAGCCAATTCTTTTAACCCGTCGGACTCGGGTGTCAGAGCATGGCTTCAATCAGGGTCGTGGATGACGGCGTCGCCCCGGTCGTGGGGAAGGGTCTCGAGGCCCCATTCAAGCAGGGTGAATACTACGTTATGGATACGGCAGACGACCTCGCAAGATACTGGAACAAGCTCCCGCCCGGAAGACGGGCGGAGCTCTCGAAGCAGTCGAGGAAGGAGAACAAGGACATCCGGCTGATCCTCGACGGGTTCGTCCACAAACCTGCGAAGACCAAGTAGACTAATCTCAACGCCAGGGCTACGAGAAGGCGAACTCCGCCCGAAGCCGCCTGGCAGACGCTGCCCCCAGGGTCCAGCTCAACTATACGAGGGTCTCCGTCTGTGCGGAGTCACGCTCCAGCCCAGACACTCTCACGCCGACAAGCCTTACAGCCTCGCCGCGCGGCTCGAATTCGGCCAGCAGGTCCCTAGCGTTCGCCTTCAGCACCTCCTCACTGTCGGTGTAGCCGGGGAGCGTCATCTCCCTCGTGTGCGTCTCGAAGTGCGAAAACCTGATTTTGATTCCCGCGACCCTGAACCTCACTCCCGCCTGCTTTACCCTAGCGCGAAGCTCGTGCGCCGCGTCCTCGGCCTCGGAGTAGACCTTTCCGAATTCATGGACGTCCTCCCTGAAGGTCCGCTCGACGGCGAGGGACTTCGGCATCTCCCGGGCTCGCACAGGCATCTTCTCCTGCGCGTGCGCGACGCCCCAGAGCCACACCCCGGTCTTTCCGAACCAGGTCATCAGCTGCCTGCCTGGCACCGCCTGGAGTTGTGCTATTGTCTCGACGCCGTGCTCGTGCAGGAACGTCTGGGTCTTCTTCCCCACCCCCGGGATGACTGAGACGGCGAGCGGGGCGAGGAAGGCAGCCGGAGAGTCGAGCGGGACCACCGTCAGGCCGTCCGGCTTCTGAAGGTCCGACGCTATCTTGGCCGAGGACTTGTTCGGCCCTATCCCGATCGAGCAGGTGAGACCGTGGACGCTGCGGACCGCGTTCTTGACTACCTGCGCCAGCTGCTGCGCCTCCGCTAGCGTGGCGACTCGGCCTGTGACGTCTAGGAACGCCTCATCGATGCCAGTCTGCTCGAACGAGTCGCCGAACCCCTTCAGCGTGCGCATGACCTCCTCGGAGACGCGCTCATAGAGGTCGAAGTTCGGGGGCAGGTACGCCGCCGTGGGGCAGAGCTTCCACGCCCTGGAAATCGGCATGCCCGACCTGAGTCCGAACTTCCGCGCCTCGTAGGAGCAGGTTATCACCACGCCCCTGCCCTTGCCCTGCTCGGGATCGGCTCCGACGACGACCGCCGCGCCCCGGAGCGCCGGGTTCTCTCTCGCCTCGACCGAGACGTAGAAAGCGTCCAAGTCCACGTGGAAGATTATCAGGCGCGTCTCTTGCTGCATGGTGCGATTAGAACCCTGTGAGGGTCCCCTGGCCGGAGTCCGCCGGGCCGGGGGCCTGCTTCTCCTTCCAGTCCATCTCGATCATCCCGAGCAGCCTCCTGAATTCGTTTACCGATTCGGGGCCGAAGCCCGCGAAGTGGTTGTTGAAGAAGACGTACGCGCTGTCCAGACCTTCGCTCTTCTCTTGGAGCTTGCCTGCCCACCTCTCCATGTCGGCCTTGCGCTCCTTCTGTATACCGCCGAACTCGGTTATGTCCCGCTCGCCGACCATGCGGAGCACCGTGAAGTCGGCGGTGACCTCGGCCGGCGTCTCGAGATACTGGTTGAGCGACCAGGTCATCGCGACGTTGTTCTTCTCGAGCAGCTTGTAGACCTCCGAGGTGAACCAGGACTTGTGCCTGAACTCGATGGCGTGCTTGTACTTCGGGCTGAGGAACTCGACGAACTTCTTCATCGCAGGCATGTGCTTGTCCGCCTTCACCGAGGGCGGCAGCTGCGCGACAATCGGCCCGAGCTTGGGCCCTAGCTTCCCGACGACGCTGTAGAAGTAGGTGAGGGTGCTCTCGAAATTCTCGAGCTTGTTGTCGTGGGTTATCTTCTTGGAGAGCTTGGGGCTGAAGACGAAACCTTCGGGGGTCGACCTCATCCACTGGTCTATCATGAACTGGGTGGGAATCCTGTAGAAGCTGGAGTCGATCTCGACGCAGTCGAAGACCCGCGAGTAGAACCTCAGGTAATCCTTGGCGGGCAGGTCCTTAGCGTAGAACGGGCCGGCCCAGTCCTTGTAGGACCAGCCGCTGCAGCCTACCTTGACCTTCTCTGACAGAGACAATCGCGTCAAATGCCCGATTCCTCATAATAAACGTGACTCGCCGGACGGGTGTGGGACAAAACTCTGTCGG
>PLUF01000066.1 GCA_003164815.1 Candidatus Gagatemarchaeum stordalenia | reverse complement strand
GGGTTCGGACAAAACTATTAATCGAAAGAGGCGACCTGATAATCAGGGATGGAGCTGAAATCGGTCGCATTTGGGGTCTTGGCGACACTGCTGGTCATAGGTGTGATAGTAGTCGTCTCGACTCAGACGGCCCTATTTGTCACCACCCACACGGAACGGTTTACCACCACGACGACGGTCTCAGGCTACGCAACCGTGGAGCTGGTGGGAGACTGCTCGGCTACCACCTATGTCGTACCTGACACTGAGGTGATCATGCCCACAAACGTCACGGTAACATCTGGGAGCAGCACGAGCTATTACTTGAGCACCTCGACCATTTACCCCGGGACGAGTACTCTTGGCAGCACCACGTACTCTACTTCCACTTACGCCAACGGCACCGAAATCATCGTGGTAACCACTACATCCGAAGACCTGAACTACTTCCCTTCGGTTCCTTGGACGGTCACAGTCTGCACCTACAGCCCGTGACGTTCATGGCGCGGTAACCTCATCCGGATCATGTCGGGAACTCGGGCCTGGCGCCTTCTGCGGATAACCAAGACCAACAATCGACGGCAACTGTCGCAGGTAGGCAGGTTGCGGTTCCACTTTCTCAAGTTTCAGTCCTCCGTAGACCAGGCCGAGCAGCCCGGCGTACTTCCTCATGTCCTCGACCGTCCCAGCCGAGAACGAGGTCTCGGCCTTTCCGTTGCGCTAGACCTGTTCACCCCCGTTCCTTCGGAACCACCGGTGAGGAGAGGCCGAGGGAGCCAGAGCGCTAGGGACCGCATCCGGGTGCGATGCACGAAGGAAGCTTGCACTTTCCCTCCGGGACGGAGGCCCCTAGTAGATGCCTTCTAGCATCGTGTTATCGTATTTCTCTGAGAGCTTGGCGCTCTCGATGTCCTTCTTGGTAAATTCCTTGGTGATCTTGCCATCCCTGACCGCATACACCCTGTCGCACCGCGCGACTACCAGCGGGTCGTGGGTCACGAATATCAGGGTCATCTGCCTGTCCTTCCTGAGCGACCTTAGCAGATCCATCAGCGCCTTAGCCGATTTCGAGTCGAGGTCTCCGGTTGGCTCGTCGCCGAGAAGGATGGATGGGTTGTTCGCGAGCGCCCTGGCGACGGCCACTCGCTGCTGTTCTCCACCGCTCATCTCGTCCGGCATGTGGTTCGCCCGGAGCTGCAGCCCCACGGCCCTGAGGAGCTCCGTGGCCCGGTCGCGCTGCTCCTTCTTGGGCACCTTCGCCAGGCTCATAGGGAACTCGACGTTCTCGATAGCCGTCAGCGTGCGCATCAGGTTATAGAACTGGAAGATGAAACCGACCTTCCGAAGCCTATACCGCGAGAGCTGGTCGTCGCTGAGCTCGCTGAGGTCCGTGCCCTCCACGATGACCTTCCCCCCTGTGGGCGTGTCCAGGCCGCCGATCAGGTTGAGCAGCGACGTCTTGCCGGAGCCGGACGGGCCCACTATCGCTACGGTCTCTCCCTTCCGAATCTCCAGGTTGATTCCGCTCAGGGCGGCGATGGAGAGCCTGCCGCGCGTGTAGGACTTCGCTGCGTGCAAAGTCTGCACCACAACCTCAGACATGCCTTAGGGCCTCCACTGGGCTCATCCTCGACGCACGCCAGGCTGGATAGACCCCGGCCAGGGCTCCGACGAGCACGCCGAGGCCGAGACTTAGCAGCAGGTTGCCGGCCGTGAGGGCGGTTTCCAGGCCCCCGCGCAGCGCGCCACCCGCCCCCGCGAACCCGCCAGTAAACCCTCCCGTCGTGGCTGCTGCCGAGCCGCTCAGATATGGCAGCGCGACCGAGACGGCTACTCCGATGAGCACCCCGACGCCCGCGCCTATCAAACCGATGACGAACGCCTCTGTCATGAAGATTCTCATCACCTCGCCCTTGGTCGCGCCCATGGCCCTGAGAGTGCCGATCTCACGGGTCCTCTCGCTTATCGACATCAGCATGGTGTTGATCACGCCGAAGCCGCCCGCCATCAGGGCGACCAGCCCTATCACCGTGAAGAAGGTGGACAGGGTCCCTGTGAGAGTAGACGCCGCCCCCGTCACAGTGGTGGCTGTGTTTGCCGTCACGCCCGGGATCGTGGAGGTGATCAGGGACGCCACCGAGCTGACGAGGCCCGGGCTCTCGGTCTTCACGTAGATGTCCGTCACCTGGTTCGCCTGCCCGGCGATCGACTGCGCCGCCGGGAGCAGGACGTAGGCAGAGCTCGAGCCTGGGCCGAAGGTGCTACCGGGGTTGTAGGTGCCGACCACGAAGAAGCTAGAACCGCCGGTGGAGTTCGGGCCGACCGTGACGGTGGAGCCGACCGTGACGTTCAGCTCACTGGCGAAGGTGGTCGAAAGGACTATCGGGTTATCCGTGTCGTCCGCGGAGAGCATCGACCCGCTCGCGATGTTCAGCCCGCTCGTGACGTTCGCGTACGTGGTCGGATCGATCCCGTAGAGGAACGTCGCGTCTCCGTCCACGTATCCCGTCGTGGTCAACTGGGGCGAGACCGCGTACACGCCTGAGACCTTCTCGACCGAGTCGACGACAGACTCGTTGAGCGTGTTGCCTGCGCCGAAGAGCCCTCGGAATCCGCCTCCTCCGAACCCTCCGGTGCTCCCGCCGGTCCCGGGAAACCCTCCGGAACCCCCGGGAAACGTCGGGGTCGTCCCGTTCACGACGGTGATCTCCGCTCCCACAAGGTTCCTGAGGAGCCCGCTCGTCTGGGTCGACGTCCCCGTCGAGAGCGAGAGAAGGACTAGGATCATCGAGACCCCGACGACTATCCCCGAGACCGTGAGGATTGTCCGGGTCCTCCTCCGGCGTAGACTCTTGGCCGCCAAACTCCAGGACGACAAATGCGATTGCCATCGGCCCCGGAGCGTCCGTATTTACCAGATTTCCGGAATTCTTCCTGAATCATTAGAGAATCTTCATGCTAGAGTACCAGTTCGTGGGCCACACAGGACCCCTCGCACCGCTTGCCTCTCCCCAGATTGAATCTGGATTACCTTCTGCTGATCGCTCTCTTCCCGGAATCGGCAATGTGTTACAGTTCTCTTCGCCCACGGATTCATGCGCGGGCAGAGCAGACCTCGGGCGCGACGTGCTGTCTCCCCTGAGAAGCTACATCGTGAGCCCTAGGGCGGCGGCGAAGGCCTGCGCCTCCTTCACCCGGTTAACGAAGTCGAGGCCCTTCGCTGTGAGGGTGTACGAGTTTGCGTCGCCGTCCCGCTCCTCGCTCAGCAGCCCGAGCGAGACGAGCTCTCTCAGGTACTCCGGATATGCCCTCCCAGAGAGGTTCGCCATGCAGATGATCCTGGATGATCTGCTCGGGCCGTTGTCTCTCACGCCCTCGAGGATGTCGAGGCGTATCTTGAGTGCGCTCCTGGGGCGCTCGCCTGACGCAGCGGCCTCTCCGGCCGATGGAGATGGAGGGGGAGGCGAAGCCCAGGAACCTGTGACGCGGGATTCCCGTGAGCCGTATTCCATCCGCTGCGGTCTGAGCGCCTTCGACGCCTTCGCTCTTTGCTTCAGCATTTCATCTGCTGCTTCGCTTCTTTTCACGGCTTCACGCCCTCCATGCGCCCGCGCGGGCGTCCAGGCCTACGGGAACCAGCA
Source organism: Candidatus Gagatemarchaeum stordalenia (assembly GCA_003164815.1). Taxonomy (GTDB): domain Archaea; phylum Thermoproteota; class Nitrososphaeria; order Nitrososphaerales; family Gagatemarchaeaceae; genus Gagatemarchaeum; species Gagatemarchaeum stordalenia. The sequence goes on along the minus strand of PLUF01000066.1, from coordinate 1,601 downwards.
AGGCTCCAGGGCCTCCCCCTCCATCGAGCATCGCGAGGCAGCTCTCGCAGGTCACGTTCTCGGCGCACGCCGTCACGCGTCTGAACTTCGTCGCCCGGCAGAGAGGATAGCTCGTGTTCTCCGAGGAGGACGCATGCACGAACGTGGTGCTTCTCACTCCTCCTCTTCAAAGGTCCCGGACGAGGAGCGCCTATCCCTCAAAACTTCCCTGCGCGGGCCCTTTGGTTCCGCCCCCGCCGCGAGGTAGGTCCGGAAGTAGTCGCTGGAACGGTTCTTTGGCATGTATCGGGGTTCGCCTGCGACGTATTTACCGGAATTCCGAAAACTCTCCCAAATCGTTAGTGAATCGCGCCCTGATGCCGCATCCCCCCAGGCCAGCGCGCCGAGGAGTCGAAGGAACCTGCCGGTGTGCGGCTGCGATTCTAGGTAGTTTCAGAGTCCGCGTCATGAAGGCCCAAGAAAGACCCCTCCGATGCGTAAGACCTATGGGGCCAAGTTCTCACACAATAGGAGTGCCCCAGACCGGAGCGACCATCAGCGTCGAGAACGTCGTCGCGTCCGCCTCGGTGGACCAGAGGTTCGACCTGGACCTGATAAGCAAGCACTTCCTCGACGTGGAGTATCGTCCCAGAGTGTTCCCCGGGCTGGTCTTCAGGCTGAAGGACCCGAAGACGGCGACCCTGATCTTCAGCTCCGGGAAGATGGTCTGCACGGGCGCGAAGTCGGAGGGACTGGCGAGGAGGGCCGTGAAGGCCGTCGTCCGGAGGCTGAGGGAGCGCGGCATCCCCGTCAACAGCGAGGCGGATGTGACGGTACAGAACATCGTGGCGTCTGCTAACCTCGGAGGGAAGATTGACCTGGGGGAGGCGGCTAGGCAGCTGCCAAAGTCGATGTACGAGCCCGCGCAGTTCCCGGGCATCATCCACAGGATGGCGGACCCGAAGACCGTGATCCTGCTCTTCTCCTCCGGGAAGCTCGTCTGCACCGGGGCAAAGAGGGAGACCGAGGTCTACCGGGCCGTGGACAACCTGCACGCGACGCTCGAGCAGAAGGGGCTCATGACCTACTGAGCATCATTGCCGATGTCCTGCCTCCGTGCTTTTTTTGATTAGTTTTGGGCGTTATGGGAGTAAGGCTTATGTTTCTCTTGCTCATATGACATCTCATGGCTTCGAAGGCTTCCGATGTGCTAGTCGAGATAGCGACGATGCCAATCTTCGTATGGATAGGCTGGGACTTGGAGGAATATGTGGTCTATCCTATGCTGAAGACTCTCTGGGCGATTCCCTACGGCCCGCTGTTTGTTCTGGGCGCAGTCCTCGTGGATGCGCTGGGTTGGATCAAGTACTTCAAATTCGTCATCTCCGAAATCATTGGATAGAATAGGCGCCTGAGTTGGCCTAGACCTATCGTATCACTCCTCGATGTCCCTCACGGGGACCTTCGAGAACATCCCGCGGATTCTGTTCAGCAGTCCTCACGGGGCCTCCCTGGCGAAGAACAGATCCGCCTTCCTCAGCACCACCCCATCCTCGGTCGCGTACACGATCATCTTGGTCCCGGGTCGGAGGTCCAGCTTCTCCCTTATCTCGAGCGGGATC
>PLUF01000020.1 GCA_003164815.1 Candidatus Gagatemarchaeum stordalenia | reverse complement strand
GGGGGAATAGGTGCGGTCGCCGGGATTTGAACCCGGGTTACAAGCTCACCTCTTTTCGCCCAGACAGACGAAGAATGGAGGGCTTATGTCCTAGACCAGATTGTCCTCAAGTGTGATCTGGACGACGACCGCTTCGCTTGCACCCAGATTCACCCCTTTTTATTTTTGATAACGGCGGCCTCAAGAGGACGACTTCCCGTGCGCCTTCTCCACCTCGTAGACCAGCCTCGCGGCCACCACGTGAGCGTCCATGGGGTTCGCGTCGATCCGCGCGAGCTCGTCCAGCGCCTCCGTCGTCTGCGGCGTGAAGTGCCCTTTGGGGAACCCTCCCACAAGCACCGCGGGGTTCTCCGCACCCTCCAGCCGCGCAGCCAGGTCCTCGAGGCTGATTGGCTTCCCCTGGACGGAGAGGCCTATCGCGGGGTCTGAGCCGATTCGCTTCAGGAGCCTGGGGACCGTGGCCTCAAAGAGAGTGATAAGACCAGAGTCGGGCCTCTCAACGAGTGTCTGCTGCATGAGATCCCGGAACCTGAAGTAGCTCTTCGGGGGGCGCGTCCCCTCCCTGAACTCCAGCACCACGTCGTCGCAGGTGTGGATGAAGACCTTCACCCTGCCCGTCTGATACAAGGGCGTGCTCGTGACGCTCAGGAGGGTCAGGTGCACCAGGTCGGGCCTCCCCCTCTTGTAGTCGTCCCTGAGCTTCAGCATCGCCGCATGATGGATGCTCCTGTCCAGGAGGATCCTGGAGGGATCTAGCTCCCTCCGACTCGCGTCGTTCCTGACCGAGGCGTGCCTGGATATCTCGCTCGGAACCAGCTCGAGGGCGGCCTCCGCGATGATTAGGTTCAGCACCGTGCTGGATGCAAACCAGCTACGATTAATTCTTGTCTGCGGGTGGCAGGAGCGTGAAGAGAAGGGAGGCCAAGAAGGAGGCCGTCCAGACAGCGGCCACCCTCATCGAGATGGCAGTGGCGACCGCTCCAAGCGACATGGACCTGGCGAAGGCCCAGGCCTCCCTCGCTAGGAGGATCATGCTGAAGTTCAACGTGAGGTACGACTGGAGCCTCAGGCGCTTCTTCTGTCACGGCTGCAAGGGGCTCCTCTACCCGGGGATCAACGCGAGGGTGAGGCTAGGCCCCGGCAGGTTCCTCCTTGTCACCTGCGGCGAGTGCGGCCGCGTGAACAGGAAGAAAATCACAAAACACGCTTAAATATACAGCGGTCAGGGCTGACCAATTCACTCCGTGGAAAAAGATGGTCCGTGTCCATGATGTACCTGCAGACAAACTGATCAAGGCCTTAGCGGAGCATCTGAAGAGGGTCCCAGAGCTCGAGCCCCCACAGTGGGCCGCGTACGTGAAGACCGGCTCCCACGCCGAGAGACCGCCCCAGGCGGCCGACTGGTGGTACACGAGGGCCGCGTCGCTGCTCAGGAAGGTCTATCTCCAGGGCCCGGTCGGGCTCCAGCAGCTCGTGTCCGCGTACGGCGGGAGCAAGGCGCTGTCGTACTACCCGAAACATCACCGAGACTCCGGCGGCTCCATTATCAGGAACGCGCTCAAGGAGATGGAAGCGGCGGAGCTCGTGACGAAGCTCGGGAACAAGGGCAGGGTCCTGACCCCGAAGGGAGTCGCGCTCCTGGACAAGGTCAGCAAAGACGTTTTTAAGGAGGTCTCGAAGGATATTCCTGCACTAGCAAGATACGGGTGATGGAATTGTCCGAACAGAGGGATAGCCAGCCGAGGAAAGATCAACAGGATGACAAGGAGAAGAAGGCACTCCGTGAGAATGTAATGCGGATGGCCCTGACCTCCGAGGCCCGGCAGCGCCTCGCCAACATCAAGATGGTCAAGCCCCAGATTGCCCAGACGATCGAGGAATACATAATCCAGATGGCCACCGCGGGGAAGCTGAAGCAGGTGATAAACGACGACCAGCTGAAGGAGCTGCTCGGTTCGATCCAGGGGAAGAAGCGGGAGTTCACAATCAGGAGGATTTGAGTTATGGGCAGCGTAAAAGACAAGTCGAAGAAGAACCGCCTCATGAAGGCAAGGAAGCAGGCAGCGCCTGTGCCGACGTGGGTCGTGATCAAGACCAACAGGAACGTCAGGTTCAACCCGAAGCAGAGGGACTGGCGCAGGCAAAAGCTCCGGATGAAGTGATAGAAGATGTCTACAAACCTAGAACCGCTCACGCGCGTCTACATGGTACCGCTCCGCAGGGCCTTCGAGGCGCCCAAGTACAGGAGGGCAAAGGTCGCGATAAGGATCATCCGTGAGTTCACGATCAGACACATGAAGGCGACAGAAGTCAAGATCGAGAAAGGTGTCAACGAGCTGCTCTGGTCCCGCGGAATCACGAATCCTCCCAGGAGGATCAGGCTCGAGATGGAGAGGGACGAGGACGGAGTCGTCTTCGTTCGCCTGGCGCCCGAGCCAGTGTCTTCCTAGATGGGTCTCTACATAGTAGAGGTCTACAGGAGCCCTAACATCGGCATCTTCATGAGGGCCAACGACAAGTTCCTCCTCGCTCCGAAGGGTATAGCCTCCACGAAGTCGAGCATGCTCGCCGACAACCTCAAGGTCTCGCCCGTCTTCGTCTCGGTCGAAGGGACCAGACTGCTCGGGCCTCTCATCGCCATGAACAACAAGGGGATGGTCGTCTCCCGCATGGTCGAGGACTACGAGGTGAAGGAGATTGCGTCCCAGACGGGGCTGAGGGTCGAGAAGTTCAACTCCAAGTTCACGGCAGTGGGCAACCTCGTCGCTGCGAACGACAACGGGGCCGTCGTCTCACCGATCCTTGACGCCGCAGCGGTGTCCCAGATCAAGGACGTGCTGGACGTGGAGGTCCAGAAGCTCACCATTGAGCACTACGTGCAGGTCGGGGCGCTGATCGTCGCCACCAACAGCGGGGCCGCCGTCTATCCCAAGCTGACCGAACAGGAGGTCGCGGAGGTGGGAAACCTGTTCAAGGTCGACGCATATCCCGCATCCATCAACGGGGGCATCCCATTCCTGACGTCCGGGCTGATCGCCAACTCCTCGAACGCGGTCGTCGGGAAGCTCACGACGGGTCCAGAGCTCATGTTCCTGACCAAGGCACTGGGCGTCTGAGCACCTTCTCGCGACGACCTTCCATCGGATTTCCGGCTCGGAACGTTAAAAAGGGTCAGAACGGGCCGGAGGAAGAGATCACATTGAGCAAAGATGAGGAGAGGGTCAACAACCTGATAGCGGAGGTCAGGATGCTCGAGAGCACCTACAACGATTTGTCATCCCGTCAGAGCCTTCTGGAGAGGGTACTGATTGAGACCCGGTCGTCCCTTGACACGATAAAGGGCCTCAGCGCGTCGACCTCCGAAGAGGTGCTGGTGCCTGTGGGAGGCGGCATACTCCTCCGCGCGAGCCCTCCGAAGACCGACAAGGTCCTGCTCAATATCGGCGCGAACGTGGTCGTGGAGAGGACGAAGGACGTCGCGACCAAGTTCATGGATGCACGGGCCGGCGACCTCGAAGAGAACATCACGGCGATAGCCTCGCAGCGGAACCAGATCGCCCAGAGGCTGGAATCTGACCAGAGGGCGCTCCAATCGCTCTTGAGCAGACAGGGTCAGTAACGCACTTTGTTCGAAAAGCTCAGAGAGGCTTTCTCTTCCCTCACGAAGGTAATCTCCGAGAAGAAGCTCTCGGAGAAGGACCTCGACGAAGTCCTCCAGAACTTCCAGCTCACCCTTCTCGAGAGCGACATCGCCCAGGAGGTCGTCGAGAGCATCACAGACTCCCTGAAGGCCGAGATGACCGGACTCAGCGTCGAGCGCTCGAAGGAGACGGGGTCGCTGGTGCGCGAGAAGCTGCGGTCCATCATGACTGGTATCTTCACCAAAGCCGGGACCGTCGACGTCTTCAAGCTCATCGACGCGAAGAAGCAGAAGGGGGAGCCGTTCACGATACTCTTCCTGGGCATCAACGGGACCGGAAAGACGACCACGGTGGCCAAGGTCGCATACCTGCTCAGGCAGGCGGGCTACTCGGTCGTGGTCGCCGCTGGAGACACGCACAGGGCCGGGGCGATCGAGCAGCTCTCCGAGCACGCCGACCGGATATCCGTCAAGGTGATCGCGCAGAGGTACGGCGCTGACCCGGCCGCCGTGGCGAGGGACGGCGCGCTCTACGCAAAGTCCCACCACGTCGACGTCCTGCTCGTGGACACGGCCGGGAGGATGCAGACCAACCAGAACCTGATGGAGGAGATGGGGAAGATAGTCAGGGTCGTCAATCCCGACTTCAAGATATTCATAGGCGACTCGCTGGCGGGCAACGACGCGATCTCACAGGCGCAACTCTTCAATAAGTACACCGGGTTCGACGGCGCGATCCTGACCAAGACCGACGCCGACACAAAAGGGGGGGCGGCGCTCTCGATCTCCTTCACGACCAACCGGCCCATCCTGTTCCTCGGAGTCGGTCAGGAATACAAGGACCTCAAGAAGTTCGATTCCGTCGCGTTCGTAGACTCCCTCATCGCGTGAGCGCGGAGGGGCCCGTCTGGTGGCCCGTCACAGCCTCATGACCTCGAGCGCGAACTGCCCCGCGAACCCGAGGATCTTCTCCTTGTGCGGACCCATCCCCTTCCAGTCGAGCGCGACGAGACGGGGGAACTTCGAGGTCTTCTGGATTATCTGCCCGAACATCTCGCTGTCCACGCCTTCGAGCGAATGCTTCGCCACCACAGTGGTGAGGGCGATGTCGCTCTCGAGGATCAGCCTGTTGAACTTCGCCGGATAGTGCGTCCCCCCGAAGGCCATGGCCACCTTGTCCCACGACCTTCCCAGGGTGAGGGCCTCGATCAGGGCGTCGCCGACGACCTCCCCGGCTCGCTCGTCTCCCCAGTTCTTCTCGGACGAGCCCAGCTCCACGAACAGGACCGGCCTCTTGAGGGAGGTCGGACCGTGGTGGGTCGCCTCGATGGTGATCTCGTACCCCTCGAGCTGTCCCTTCCTCCTGTCCAGCGCGAGCAGGTAGTTCTTCAGCAGGTCGGGGTTCACCCCCCCGACCTCCTTCGGATTGCCTCCCAGCGCCGGCTTGTCCGTGAAGTTGCCGGTGGTGTGGACCGTGAGCGAGGGGATGCCGGACTCCGCCCGGTGCCTGGAGAGGAAGATGTAGGCCTGGGGGTTGAAATAGGTGTCGAGGTCGGGCGGGCTGATTATCTCGGTGTCGATGGTCACCAGCAGCAGCGAGCCCTTCTGGAAGACCGGCTTCCCCTTCAGCGCGATCTCGGTCGACTCGAACCCATGGTTCTTCAGCAGTCCCCTGGCGATGGTCGCGGAGGCCTCATCTTTGGTCGAGGTTATCAGTACCGTTGCGGGTTTGCCTTCGGAGGCCATCTGGGGCTCTGAGGCCACCCGCCTTGGAGAGGCAGAAAAACGTTTGACCCGAAGGAAGGGAGCCGCCTAGAGGCCGCCAACCTGCCCTGGGACACGAGGGGTTCCGCTGGCGCTCTTGAGTAGTTTTATAAAGAGGTCTCGGGGAATGGTGCCAAGGTTAGCTTTCAGATTTGACCGTTCGCGATTTCCTAAACTCAATGGCCTCAGTGATAAGACTGTCCAAGAAGAGCGACAAGGACCAGTTCATGCTCTACCTCAAGCTCGTCCTCCTGGGCGTCGCCGTCGTCGGGACGATGGGGTTCCTGATCAAGTTCATCTCCACTGTCCTCCCGACCATCTTCGGATAGGCGAGACTGGGAACATGTCAGAACCAAAGCAGAGCTCGATCTACCCGGTCAAGACCACCGGAGGTCAGGAGAGGACGGTCGCGACCTTCGTCGCCAACAAGGCTCAGCAGAAGCACAAGTCGATTTACTCCATCCTCGCCCTCGACACCTGGAAGGGCTACGTCCTATTCGAGGCCCCCAACTCCCAGGTCGTCGACGAGAGCATCCAGGGGTTCAAGCACGTCAGGTCCAAGATTCCCGGGATGATGCAGTTCCAGGACATCGAGAAGTTCCTGGTCACAAAGTCCATGGTCGCGGAGCTCTCCGACAGCGACATCGTCGAGATAGTGGCCGGTCCCTTCAAGACGATGCGCGCCAAGATAGTCCGCATAGAGACGGCGAAGCAGGAGGTCACCGTCGTGCTGCTCGACACCCCGTACCAGCTGCCCGTCACCGTGGACGCCGCCTATCTCAAGATAGTAGAGAAGGCGAAGCCGGAAGCCGCCAAGAAGGAATGATCCCGGCCGTCGGCGAGCGCATATCGGCCCACCCAGAAAACCTTTAGATACGCTGCCGGGAGCCGTCAATCGAAGAAGTGCTGGTTATGGGAGAGAAGAAAATCATCTCTGTACTCGTAACGGGAGGGGAAGCTTCAGCAGGAGCCCCGCTCGGTCCGGCCATCGGGCCGCTCGGAATAAACGTCCTGCAGGTCGTCAACGAGATTAACGCCGTGACGGCCGATTTCAAGGGGATGAAGGTCCCGGTGAAGGTGGAGGTCGACCAGGAGACCAAGAAGTTCACGGTCTCGGTCGGTACGCCCACCACCTCGGCGCTCCTCGTGAAGGAGGCGGCCATACCCAAGGGCTCGGGCAAGCCGAACGTCGACTTTGTCGGGAGCGTGACCTTCGACAAGGTCCTCGGCATAGCGAAGATCAAGATCAACGACTCCTACGCAAAGTCGATAAAGTCCTCGGTGAAGGAGGTCGTCGGCAGCTGCGTCAGCATGGGCCTCAAGGTCGAGGACACCGACCCGAGGCAGTTCACCGAGCAGATCGAAGAGGGCAAGTGGGACAAGGCCATTGCTGCCTTCGAGGCAAAGAAGTAAATCCCGGCTCCGTCACATAGAAGCGCGATGAACCTCGGAAGGGTAGCCGAGATTTGGCGCTACCCCGTCAACGGGCTGCAGGGGGAAAGGCTCCTCGAGAGCAGAGTCCTCTCGACAGGGATATCGGGAGACCACCTATACGTCCTCAGGGACGTGAAGTCCAACAGGGTCCTCGACCCGAAGTCCCACCCCTTCTCCTGGGGAGAGACCCTCGGTCACCCCACCATGTTCGAGCTCGGGGCGACACTCACCGGTGAGCCCGGCGGCGAGCACGAGGTCATTATCCGGACCCGCGATGAAGAGATCTGCACCACAAAGGACCCGGAGGCGAGCCGGCTGGTCGGCGCGTCACTGGGCGCGGAGGTCGAACTCGTGCGTTATCCGAGGATCGTGGAGTCCTGGGTCCGCTCGGGAAGGACGCTCCACCTCCTGACCGCGGCCTCCCTCGAGGCCATGCGCAGGGCCTATCCTGGCGGAGACTTCGATGTCAGGAGGTTCCGCCCGAACATAGTCGTGGCCACGCAGCCCGGCCTGGAGGGTTTCGTCGAGGATGGGTGGGTCGGTATGGAACTCGAACTTGGGTCGCTCCGCCTGCTAGTCGGGAAGCCTAACGTCCACTGCAAGGTCACCACGATGAGGCAGCCCGGCCTAGCGGAGGACGCCCGGGTACTCCAGACGATCCAGAGTGTCCACGGGAGCAACCTGGGGGTCATGTGCACGGCCGTGACGGAGGGCGTCCTGCGTGTCGGCGACCCCGTCGCACTCGCTTAGAGGCGCCCGAAATCTAGCGAAACTCTTTTAATGACAGTCCTGAGGCTCGGTCTGGCTTTCGGGATTAGAATTGCTTACGAACGTACAGCTTGCAGAACTTGTAAAGAAGGGGAAGGAGTCGAAGGAGAGGAAGTTCCCCGAGACCGTAGAATCCGTCATCACGTTCAAGGACGTTGACCCGAAGAAGACCGACCTCAACATCAACGAGACGGTCTACCTGCCGCATCCCGGATCGCACAAGTCCACCATCTGCTTCATCGGCTCAGGAGACCTCCTGCTGAGGGCCAAGAACGCAGGCGTCGAGGGGACCCTCGAACCGTCGCAGCTCGAGAACTTCGCCGGCAACAAGAAGGAGGCGAAGAAGCTGGCGAGGCAGTATGACTTTTTCCTGGCAGACACCGCGCTCATGCCGAGGATCGGCAAGATCCTCGGTACTTCCCTGGGGCCTAAGGGCAAGATCCCCACTCCGGTCCCCCCGAACGCGCCCATCGAGGCGATGATAACCCGCACCAGGACCGCGGTCAGGGTCCGGAGCAGGGCCACGCTCGCCGTTGCGGCGAAGGTGGGAGACAGGAAGCTCTCCGACGCCGATCTCGCTGACAACATCCTCGCGATGGTGGCGGCTGTCCAGAAGAAGCTGCCGAGCGGCGACAGGAACATCAGGGCAGTGATAGTCAAGACGACAATGGGCAAGCCCGTGAAGAGCAAGGTAAGCGAATCATGAGCCAGCAGGTCCAGGCCCAGCGTGAGTACAGCGAGAAGAAGATCTCTACCGTAGATAAGATCTCGAAACTGTCAAACAAGTACCCCGTCATCGTAGTAACCCAGCTCTCCAAGGTCCGATCCGCTCAGCTGATGGCCGTGAGGAAGGTCCTCCGCGGCAACGCCGAGATTGTCGTAGTCAAGAACAAGCTTGCCAAACTCGCGCTGAAGAAGGCGGGGATCAAGAACGCCGACGAGCTCCTCAAGCACTTCACCGGTCAGAACGCGCTTCTCTTCTCGAACCTCGACCCGTTCAAGCTCTTCCTTCTCCTCGAGAAGAACCGTGTCAGCCTCGCCGCGAGGGCGGGCGACATCGCACCAGTCGACATCGTGGTGCCTGCGGGGAACACCGGGCAGCCGGCCGGTCCGGTCCTCAGCGAGTTCAGGGAGGCGGGCATCCCGACCAGGATCGAGTCCGGGAGCATCTGGATCGTAAAGGACTCGGTGGCCGCAAAGGCGGGCACCCAGATATCGCCCAAGCTCGCGAGCCTGCTCTCGAAGCTCGGGATCAAGCCCATCCGTGCGGGCCTCTCAATCGCTCTAGCATACGAGAACGGCCTGATCTACGCGGCCGAAACGGTCGCCATAGACCTCGAGAAGTACAGAGAGAGCCTGCTCTCAGGGTTCGCCTCGTCCCGCGCACTCGCGGTATACATCGGCTACGTTACCAAGGACACGGCGCCGGAGATAATCGCAAAGGCGTACAGGGAAGCCATGGCGCTCGCGGTGGAGGTCGGCGAGATTACCTCCGAGAGCGCGCCGGCGATCTTCGGGAAGGCCGAGGCAGAAGCAGGCGCCCTCATGGCCAAGGCCAAAGAGAAGGGCTACCAGTAGAGCCGCCAGACCGTTGGGTAGTATCAGACTTCCTGAGTAAGCCACTGTATTCTCCGCTGTGCTCGGCGAGCGGAGCATGAGCTCCGCTGACCCTGGAAATGCTTAGCTTGCGGAGACGAGGACGCTTGGATGAGTCGGCTTACCCGAACAGGGAGGCCAGACCCGCCAGAGCTTCCTCTTCCTTCTTCTCGTCTTCCTTGGGCTTCTCCTCGGCCTTTGCGGCGCCAGCTGCAGGAGCCGCGGCGGCCGGGGCCGCAACCGCCATGACGGAGGCGTTCTTCAGAGCGTCGTCGATGTTGATCTCGCTCAGAGCTGATGCAAGAGCCTTTACCTTAACCGTGTCAACCTCTACTCCCGCTGCCTTGACAACGCCAGTCAGATTATCTTCGTTGACTGGTTTGCCGGCCTTGTGAAGCAAAAGCGCGGCGTACATGTAAGAGTCAGTCATATTGCGATTTGCCCTCCCACTACCGTTTTTATAGTTTTCGTGGTCTGAACGGGCGCGGTGCGCGGAGTCTTCGGACCACCGCGTCGCCCACATCTCTTACTTTATTTACCGATTCGAGAGGGTGAAGCGTCAAGGCGCTCCGGATGGCGAACGACAAGGCCCTGCTCCAGGAGAAGTTCTCGAAGGACTACGACAAGTACTATCTCGTCGACCTCTTCAAGCGGAAGGGCTTCGTGAGGAAGAAGTGCGAGAGCTGCGGGAAGCACTTCTGGACCCTGAAGCCGGAGAAGACGCGGTGCGACGACCAGCCGTGCTCGCCGTATTCCTTCATCGGCGACCCGCCGACCAAGAAGCCCATAGACTACGTCTCCTCGTGGAAGACGATAGAGGACTTCTTCCTCAGGAACGGCCACACAATAGTCGAGAGGTACCCCATCGTGAGCCGCTGGAGGCCGGACCTCTACTTCACGGTGGCCTCGATCATCGACTTCCAGAGGATCGAAGGGGGCAAGGTCGTCTTCGAGCTCCCCGCCAACCCGCTGGTCGTCCCCCAGATGTGCGCGCGCTTCAACGACGTCCCGAGCGTCGGGGTGAGCGGAAAGCACTACACGTCGTTCTGCATGGTGGGGCAGACCGCCATCGCGAACAAGGACGGTTACTGGAAGGACAGGTGCATAGACCTGGACTTCGAGCTCATGACGAAGGAGTTCGGGATCCCGGAGCATGAGATATCGTTCATCGAGTCCGTCTGGACCGGAGCCCCCGGGGCCTTCGGGTACTGCCTCGAGTACTTCGTCAGGGGCCTCGAGCTCGGGAACGCCGTCTTCACGGCGTTCGAGGGCGACATCACTAACTACAGGGAGATGAAGGAGCCGGTCATCGACATGGGGGCCGGCCTGGAGAGGTTCAGCTGGATCACCCAGGGCACCCCGACCTCCTACGACACGACCTTCGCGCCCGTCCTCGCCAAGATGCAGGAGGCCTGCAAGGTCGAGTACGACCGGGACCTCTTCATGAGGTACTCGCGGCTCGCGGGCACCATGAACCTCGACGAGTTCGCCACCCTGACCGAGGCGCGGCGCGAGATGGCGAAGGTGCTCGGCGTGGAGGCCGCCGTGATAGTGGAGAAGCTGGGGCCCGTGGAGGCGCTGTACGCCATCGCGGACCACGCCAGGACCCTCCTCTTCGCCGTGGCCGACGGCCAGCTCCCCAGCAACGTCGGCGGGGGATACAACCTCAGGGTGCTCTTCCGCCGGGCTCAGTCGTTCATCCAGCGCTACGGCTTCAAGCTCGACCTGCTCGACGTGGTCCAGTGGCAGGCCCAGGCCCTATCGCAGATGTACCCCGAGCTCGTGGAGCACCACGACGACGTCTCGAAGGTGCTCCGCGTCGAAGAGTCGAGGTACGCCTCCTCGACGCAGAGGGCCTCTAAGGTGGTAGCCTCCCTCGCCGCCTCGAAGAAGGAGGTGGGTGTCGACGACCTCGTCAAGCTCTACGAGTCCGACGGGATCACGCCCGAGCAGCTCGTCCAGGGAGGGGCCCAGGTGGCCGTCCCCGAGGACTTCTACCAGCGGGTGGTCGCCAAGCACATCAGCCAGAAGGCAGAGGAGAAGGGCCGGAAGTTCGACACGTCGGACCTCCCGGACACCGAGCCGCTGTACTACGAAGACGTTGACATGTTCGAGTTCGACGCGAAGGTGTTGAAGACCTTCGAGGGCGGCTACGTAGTCCTCGACAGGTCGGCCTTCTACCCGAGGGGGGGCGGACAGGAGCCGGACCACGGGACGATAGACGGTCTGAAGGTCGCCGAGGTCATAAAGTACGGGGGCGTCATCCTCCACAAGGTCGACGGGGACCTCCCCGCCGCGGGGTCGCAGGTCCACGGCGCGGTGGACTCGGTCCGGAGGCAGAGGATAAAGCGCATCCACACAGCGACGCACATACTGAACGGGGCCTCGCGCCAGGTCCTGGGCCCCTGGGTCTGGCAGCACTCGGCCTTCAAGGAGGCCGACTACGGGCGCCTGGACATCACGCACTTCGCCCACCTCGGCGAGGAGGAGATACGGAAGATCGAGGACGTCGCGAACGACGTGGTGATGAGGGACCTGCCGGTGACGATAACCAACTTTCCGAGGAAGGAGGCCGAGGAGAAATACGGCTTCAGGATCTTCCAGGGGGGCGTAGTGCCTTCGAGGACGCTCAGGATCGTGAACATCGCCGACTGGGACGTCCAGGCCTGCGGCGGGACGCACGCGCGGACCACGGGCGAGGTCGGGTTCATCAAGATAGTCAGGACGGAGCGGGTCCAGGACGGGGTGGAGAGGCTCCACTTCGTCGCCGGCTACCCCGCGGTCGAGTACGTGCAGGAGATGGACTCGACCATCGGGAAGGCGTCGGCCGCGCTGAACACCCAGAGGGAGAACGTGGTGAAAGTCCTCGCGGAGCTCCAGCAGAAGCTCGACGAGACGTCCCGGCGGGAGAAGTCCCTAGGCGAGAGGCTAGTCGCCTCCTCGATCCCCAACATACTCTCCTCGGCTCGGCCTGTCAAGGGAGTAAAGGTTTATCTTTCGAACGACCAAGAGCTGAACGAAGAACTGATTGTTAGCCAGGGACAGAAGAGCGTAACCGCGGATCCGTCTCTCGTCTACGTTAGTCTGTCGCCCCGCGGAAGCAGCGCGAGGATCATCTGTTTTGTGGGCAAGTCTGCCGCGGGGCTCGGCGTCGCCGCGGACTCTGTGGTCAAGAGCATAGCCAAGACGCTCGGCGGCTCCGGAGGGGGAACGAAGGAGTTCGCCCAGGGCGGGGGCCCGTCCGTCGAGAAGATTGGGGAGGCCTCCCAGGCGGTCTACGATCAGGTCTCAGGTCTCGTCGGGAGCTAGCATCGCATGGCGTCCTACGAGAAGCACTGGCTCGGCGTGTGGAACGAGAAGAGGGTCTTCGAGTCCGAACCCATATTCGGCAAGAAGAAGTCCTTCGTAACCTTCCCGTTCCCGTACATGAACGGGCCGCTGCACATAGGGCACTGCTTCACGGCGACCAGGGTCGACATCTACGCCCGGTTCAAGCGGATGCAGGGCTACAACGTCCTCTTCCCGTGGGCGTGGCACTGGACCGGTGAGTCCATCCCAGGGATGAGCTACCGGCTCTCGCAGGGGGACGAGTCGGTGAGGAGGGCGTTCACCCAGATTGACGGGGTGCCGTCCGAGGAGGTGGACCGATTCGTCGACCCGGAGTACCTGGCCTCGTACTACACCAGGGTCTCCCGGGAGGCCGTGAAGGCGACCGGGTTCTCCATCGACTGGCGGAGGGAGTTCAGGACCGTCGACCCGGCGTTCAAGAAGTTCATCGAGTGGCAGTACGTGCGGCTGCGCGAGCTGGGCTACGTCGTACAGGGTACCCACCCCGTCGTCTGGTGCAAGCACGACGAGAGCCCGACCGGCGACCACGACAGGATGGAGGGAGAGGGCGTCTCGCCGGAGGAGTTCAACCTGATTAAGTTCAAGCTGGGGGAGAAGTGGCTCGTGGCCGGGACCCTGAGACCAGAGACGATCTTCGGGGCGACGAACGTCTGGCTGCGCCCCGACGGCGCCTACTGCGAGGCCGACGTCGACGGGGAGGCGTGGATCATCAGCTCTTCCGCGGTCAACAGGCTGGCTGAGCAGCTGCACAAGGTGCGGGTCGTGAGAGAGTTCAGGGGGTCAGAGCTGCTCGGGGCGACCGTGACCGCGCCGGTGACCGGGGCCTCGCTGCCCGTCCTCCCGGCGACCTTCGTCGACACCGAGCTGGTGACCGGGGTCGTCTACAGCGTCCCCGCACACGCTCCCTACGACTACATGGGCCTCGTCGACATCCAGGAGGGGAGGGGCGACGCGTCGCCCGAGATCAGGGAGGTCGCCCGCGGCCTCAGCCCCATATCGATCATCTCGATTCAGGGATACTCCGACGTCCCTGCCCGGGACGAGGTGAAGAAGCGGGAGATCAAGGACTCCAACGACCCGAGGCTCGAGGACGCGACGGCCGAGCTCTACAAGGCCGAGTTCCACAAGGGGGTCATGAAGTCTAACTGCGACGGCTACGGCGGGCTCAAGGTCAGCGAGGCGAAGCCGAAGGTCGTCGAGGCGATGAAGGCCGACCGGACGCTCGCCGTCATGCAGGAGCTCCCGCAGAGGGTCGTCTGCAAGTGCGGCACCCGCTGTTACGTCAAGATTCTGGAGAACCAGTGGTTCCTGAACTACTCGGACCCGGCGTGGAAGGAGAGGACGAAGTCCCTCATCAGGAAGGCCAACGTCTACCCCGACCAGTCGCTCGAGTGGTACTTCTCGACCATCGACTGGCTGCGCAACTGGCCCTGCGCCCGACGGTCGGGCATGGGGACGAAGCTGCCCTGGGATAAGGAGTGGATCGTGGAGACGCTCTCGGACTCGACGATCTACATGGCGTTCTACACGATTAACCAGCTGGTCAACGCCGAGAAGGTGAAGTACGAGCAGCTGGTCCCGGAGGTCTTCGACTACCTCTTCATGGGGAAGGGCTCGGAGGCGCACGTCGCCAAGCTCTCGGGGATAGACCCCAAGATGCTGAACAACATGCGGAACGAGTTCCTCTACTGGTACCCGGTCGACCTGCGGAACTCGGCCAAGGAGCTGATACCCAACCACCTCACCTTCTACGCCTTCCACCACGTCGCGCTCTTCGAGGAGAAGCTCTGGCCCGTCGGGTTCAGCGTCAACGGGATGATAGAGATCGAGGGCCAGAAGATGTCCAAGTCGAGGTCCATCTTCGTCACCTGGAGGCAGGCGCTCGAGCAGTACGGGGCCGACGCGCTCAGGGCGACGCTCGCGCTGGCCGCCGACGGCATGGACGACGCCGACTGGAAGGCCAAGAACGCCGAGGACCTCAAGTTCAAGATCGAGTCGCTCTTCCCCTTCATCGAGAAGTCCCTGAGGGACACCGTCCAGCGGGACCTGGACCACCTCGACAGGTGGCTGATCTCGGTCATGCGCCGCAGGGTCGAGACGGTCACGGCCTCGGTCGAGACGATGAAGATCAGGAAGGCCCTCTCTGTCGCCCTCCTGGACGTCTGGAACGACATCCGCTGGTACCTGAGGCGGGAGGAGAGCCCGCGGCGGCAGACGCTCGAGCTCGTGACCGAGACCTGGGTCCGGCTCCTCTCCCCCTTCATCCCCTTCGCAGCGGAGGAGCTGAACCAGAGGATGGGAGGAAAGGGCCTGATAACCATGGCCGACTGGCCCTCGACGATCGAGTTCCCCGAGGACGCCGGGGCCGAGACCGCCGAGCTGCTTGTGAACAGCGTCCTGGAGGACGCGAGGAACCTCCTGAAGATAATCAAGGAGTCCAAGAGGAGCCTTACCCTCTACGTCGCCTCCGACGACGCCAGGGAGTACTTCCTCGAGCTCCGAAGGGCGCAGAAGGAGCACGGCGACCGCGGCGCGGTGATAAAGAAGTACGCGAAGACCGGCATCAAGCCGGAGAGGGTCATCAAGCTCCAGTACGAGCTCGGTGAGGACCTAGTCGAGACGCTGGAGGGGCTGACGGGGTTCGACGAGTTCGAGATCCTGAGCAGGGCCGCTGGCTTCATCTCGTCCGAGACGGGGCTGGAGGTGACGGTCTTCAAGGCGGGTGCTGCGGACATCTATGACCCGGCGAAGAAGGCGTCCGGCGCGCTCCCGTTCAAGCCGGCCTTCTACCTCGAGTAGGCCGGCGCGCAAGGATTATTACGGACAACCAGCTTCCGTAAGCTTCCCTAACGGTAATCTTGATGGCGAAATACGTCTTTGTCGCAGACCCTAGTCTATCCCGAGAGTACAACAACGTCCCGCTCATGGACTTCCTACCCAGTGCTCCCACCAAGATCGTTCCCGGGGCGTTGTACGCCTTCCTCAAGGGAAGGCGGACCCAAGACGACAACGGCAGGGCCGTGCTCGCGCCCTACGCCCTGAGGAAGCTAGAATCGGCGCTGCTGGCCCGGAACAGGAGGGAAGACGTCGTCATCGCCCACGAGGATTTTGCGGCCGACTTCATCAAGGACGATACGGAGATAATCGGCGTGTACACGATGGACCCGCTGGGACTGGGCCCGCTCACGATGTCCTTCTCGCTCCTATTCGGAGGTCGGACAAAAGCCTGGGTGCGCGTGGAGTTCGAACGGCTCATCAGGAAGCTCAGCGTGACGAAGAGGGGCAAGAAGGCGAAGCTGGTCGTCGGGGGGCCCGGTGTGTGGGAGCTGACAATGATGCCCGAGGTCATGGACGAGCTCGGGATCGACTATGCGTTCCAGGGTGAGGCGGACGACATCATCAACGAGGTCCTGGAGGACATCTCAGGCGGGACGATCTACGACAAGGGATACTTCCAGGGATACCAGTTCTTCGACAGCGGCTTCCACAAGACCTGGGTCGCGCACGACCGATTCGTAACTAGGGTCAGAACGGGGAAGCAGTTCCCCACCCTCGACGACATACCTCTGATACAGGGACCCACGGTCAAGGGTTTGACCGAGGTAATGCGCGGGTGCGGGATAGGCTGCGACTTCTGCGAGGTAACCCTCAGACCCATCCGCTACTACACGCCCGAGATGGTCAAGAAGGAGGTGGAGGTCAACGCCAGACACGGAAAGACGCAGGCGTGGCTGCACAGCGACGAGATATTCGCGTACCAACACGGCCCGCACTTCACGCCTAACGCCGACGCAATAATGGAGCTGTTCGGGGCCGCGATGAGCGTCAAAGGCATCACCTATGCGAACCCCACCCACGGCAGGATATCGATACCGGCGGCCTACCCCGACCTCGTCAAGCAGATCTCCTCGGTGGTACGGGCTGGCCCGGACAAGTGGATAGGGGTGCAGGTGGGGCTGGAGACAGGAAGCGAGAGGCTCGCCCTGGAGCACATGCCCAACAAGACGCTTCCGCTCAAGATAGGCCCCGATGGAACGTGGCAGCACATGGTCGGTGAGGGCCTGAAGTCGATGAACCGGGCCTACTGGAGGCCGGCCTTCACCGTGCAGGTCGGGCAGATGGACGAGAGCCCGGAGGACAATTGGGAGACGGTCGCGATGGTGAACCGTCTGAGCGAGATGGAGTACGAGAGCGGCCGTCAGGCGGAGTTCACGGCCACACCCATGCAGAACGTGGCCTTGGGGCTGATAAAGAGCAAGTCGTACAGCGCGCAGATGCTGGACGAGTCGCAGCTCGCGGTCTACTACGCCTGCTACAGGCACCTCGCGAAGATGATAAGGAGGGATGGGGCGCGCGACAGCAAGGGGGACGTCCTCCGGCGGGCCGCCATGTCCGCGACGCTCAACCTGGGGGGCTGGGGCCTGCTCCGCTTCATCGAGGGCATCTGCAAGAGCCGGGGAATGGACCTCGAGAAGGTGAAGCGCTACGGGCTTAACTAGCCCGCGACAGTCTAGTGTCGTCCATGACCACAGGGACAGCGCCGCGCGGGAACAGTTCCCTCTCGGCTGAGACCGATACCCCCGGTCAGGTGCAGGACCGGCCCGTCCGGCTGGTCGCGCACATCGACATGGACTCGTTCTACGCCTCCGCCGAGACCAGGAGGAACCCATCGCTCAAGGACGCTCCGGTCGTCATCGGGGCCGATCCCAAGGAGGGCAAGGGGAGGGGCGTCGTCGTCTCCTGCAACTACCCGGCGAGGAGGTTCGGGCTCAGGTCTGCGATGCCCATCTCTGAGGCCTGGAAGCTCTGCCCCCAGGCGGTCTACCTCCGCCCGGACTTCGAGTACTATGAGTCTCTCTCCAGCCAGGTCATGAAAGCCATCCGATCCAGGGTCCGGGAGTTCGAGCAGGTCTCGATCGACGAGGCCTTCGTCGACCTGGGCGGTGTCGCGGCCACGATGGGCGAGGCGCAGGCCTGGGTCGCGGCGCTCAAGGAGGCCCTGCGCGCGGAGACGGGGCTGACCTGCTCCATCGGCCTCGCCGAGAGCAAGTCCGCGGCCAAGATAGCGACGGACCTCCACAAGCCCGACGGGATTACCGTGGTCGGCCTTGGCACGACGCGGGAGTTCCTCGCCCCCCTGCCCATCGGAGTCATCCCCGGGGTGGGTGTCAAGACCGAGCTGCTCCTCAGGGACCTCGGGATAGCGAAGGTCGGGGACCTGCAGGCGCTCGACGGCGACGTCGTGAAGAGGCGGCTCGGCGGGTCAGGGCTCTGGATCTGGGAGGTCGCGAACGGGCTGGAGGACGAGCCCGTGCGGGAGCACGAGCTCAAGTCGTTCAGCACCGAGCGGACCCTGGAGGAGGACTCGCAGGACCGGGCGGTGGTGGATGAGATAATCGCCGGGCTAGCCTCGGAGCTGGGCGAGAGGGTGCGGTCGTCCCACATGGTCTTCCGCAAGGTCGGGATCAAGATCCGCTTCAGGGGGTTCGAGACCCACACTAGGGAGGCGAGGCTACCGACGTACTCCGGCGACACTGAGACGATCCTGAAGGAGGCGCGCTCGCTAATGAGGTCGTTTCAGGAGAAGAAGGTTCCCGTCAGGCTGGTCGGTCTGAAGGTCTCGGAGGTCAAGAGCGAGCCCGCAGACCAGACTAGCATATCGGTGTGGATTGAGAAAAAAGCCGAGGGGTAGGTCCTAGACCTTGCCCCCGATGCGGAAGAGCTTCGTGCCGCAGACCGGACAGACGCCCTGGACAGCCTTCTTCCCGTTCTTCATGGTGATGTTCGCAGGGGTCTTCATCTCTCTCTTTGCTTTGCACTTGACACAATATGCCTGGACCAAATTTATTGCCTTGACAGTAGCATACCCCAAATCCCTGTATAAACGTTATAGAGCCACTTTTCTTCTGCATTTAGCGCACATTTGAACGCCACCGAGAGCCATAATCGACTCAGATTTCTCCGCAAAACCGTCGAATCTTCTCCAGCACGCGCTTTTCTTCGCCCATCTCGCTCTCCCAGAGGACCAGGGTCTCGAACCCGTGCTCCCTGAACCGGGCGACCCGTTCCTCCACCGTCTCTCTCGCCTTCACGGTGTGCCAGTAGTTCCCGAACAACTCGATTAGCAGCTTCTTGCCATTTGTACTCATGAAGTCAGGACACTTGCCGCCTACAATGAACTCCCAGTTGCCGACGTACTTGAAAGGTAGATTTTCCCTCTGAATGAGGTCGATCAATCGCTTCTCGAGCTTGTTGGGTTTCTTGTGCTCCCCCACCATCATCCTCCTAAGTTGTTCGTCGTGGTTGAGCTTCCAGTACTCCCGATGCTTCGGATTCGGCTTTCCTCTCTTGGAGTCTGCCATCTTCCTTGCGTAGATAGGATTCCGCATCGGGTTCTTGTCCCCTAACTTTGACAAGCTCGCCTTTCTCTTCCATTCCTCAGATTTCGGAACGCCTTTGAGACGGGCACCGTATTTGTTGCCGGGCTTGAATCCTGGATTCGGCTTGCCCTGCTTTACCCACCACGCCACGCGGCATCTCGAGCGCACAGAATTGTAGCTGAGATGCCCATAAAAGCGGCACCCGCCACCAGATTTATAGAAGTCCGTCGCGCGCATTGAGGCATTCTTGTCCTCCGAGACGCTCCAGAAGGTCGCCCGTGAGAGCTGCCAGGACGAGATAAACGACTACGAGGTCTACAAGAGGCTCTCGCGGCTCGGCGTCGAGAGGAACCCGGAGTTCCGCCAAATTCTCCTGAGCCTCTCGGAGATGGAGCACGGCCACTACGAGTTCTGGATGAAGTATGTCCCCGGCGAGAAGATCCGGGCGAGCAAGCTCCGAGTCTACCTCACGGTCTTCCTCAGGATCCTGTTCGGGACGACGTTCGCGAGCTCGTTCCTCGAGAGGAACGAGAGCCGTGTCATACGGCAGTACAAGTCCGTCGCACACATGATTCCCGAGGCCGACCGGCCCCGGTTCGACAGGATGCTCGAGGACGAGATCGTCCACGAGAAGGAGTTCGAGAAGAAGACCGAGGGGAGCGCGGTGAGGTACATCTCGTTCGTCGTCCTCGGCCTGGCCGATGCCGTCGTGGAGATAGCCGGGATCCACGCCGGTTCCCTCGGAATCTACGATTCCACGCGTCTTGCCGGTCTGGCGGGGGTCGTGGCCGGGGCTGCGGCGTCGCTCGCCATGTCATCGGCCGCCTACGCGCAGGCGAAGCAGGGTTTCGAGGGGTCTGCCAGCCGGTCGGCGGCCTACACCGGAGTCTCCTACTTCGCCACGGCCCTGATACTCGCGAGCCCGTACTTCCTGACCGACGTGATGGTCTGGGCCCTCGGAACCTCTCTGGTCTTCGCCGTCCTGCTCATAGCGTTCATCAGCTTCTACAGCTCGGTGCTCTCGAGAAAACCCTTCACGCGGGACTTTGTGGAGCTGACGGGGATAACGCTCGGCGCGACCGTCGCGCTCTACGTGCTGGGGACGGTCATCCACATCCTGTTCCACGTCTCGGTAGGGTGAACCGCGGATACCGGGGGGTCAGAGGGCTACGTCTGGCATAGCTCGATCCAGATTCCGTTGGGGTCCTTGATGTAGACCCACCCGCTCTTCTCCGTCTTCATCTCGGCGACGGTCGGGTGGCCCATCTTCTTCGCCTTCGCTATCAGCCCGTCGAGGTCGTCGACCCCGAACGCGAGGTGGTCCAGCCCCTCCCCGACGGTGTACCTCGAGTCGTATTTGCTGGCCTTGCTGTAGTGGTTCAGCTCCAGGGAGAACTCGCCGCCCTCGGTGATCAGGTTCGCGACGTCGCCCTTCGCGATCGGGATCTTGCTCTTCCCGATGAGCTTCATCCCCAGGACCTTCGTGTAGAAGTCGATCGACTCCTTCATGTCCTTGACCCTGATTCCGGTGTAGATGAAACTGGTCTTCATCCTCCCTTCCTGCGTCCGGGCTTTACTTATCGCTTCCGTGACCGCCGGGCTGAGTGCGAAAGGCTGATTTTATTACACGCGCCGGGGTAGCGGCGTCGCTTGACCGAGATACTCTATGGGGTGAGCCCCATCGGCCTAGGTCACGCGTCGAGGGCGGCCGCCGTAGGCGTGAAGCTCAGGCAGGCTGGCCTCGAGCCGGTCTTCGCCACCGGGGGGAACGCGGCCGGGTTCCTGACCTCCTACGGGTTCAAGGTCCACGACGTCGTCACCGAACCTACACCCTCAGAGAGGGACGGGGTGATGAGGTACCCTGCTCTGTGGTACATGCGGTACTGGTCCGGGTATCGCTCCACAAAGTCGAAGATGGAGGCCCTGGTCGCCGAGATGAAGCCCGCCATCATAGCCGGGGACGAGGAGTTCTCCTCGGTCTCGATTGCCATCGAGAAGGGGATACCGCACGCCATGATATCGGACGAGCTCGAGCTCGGGTTCGCGACGGGCTGGTTCTCCCGATACGTAGAGAAGAAGGTCGCCGCGTGGTACACCACCCTCCAGGGCCGGGTCTCGAGCATCCTCGTGCCGGACCTCGGGGACGACCACGGGAACGTGCACTTCGTCTCGCCCGTTGTCCGGGACATCACGAGGACGAGGGAGGAGGTGAGGGCACGCCTCGGGATAGCCAAGGGTGAGAGGATGATCCTGCTCAGCGCTAGCGGGAGCGGGATAGGCGGGTTCCTACTCGACCGGGTGGTCAGGGCCGTAGGGAGCCTGAGCCTTCCTGACGTCGCACTGGTGGTCACGGGCCTTTCGGTAGGGCCCTCCGGGGCGCGGGTGCGATACCTTGGGCTCGAGCGGGACAACCAGGACTTCGTCGCGGCTGCGGACCTTGTCATATCGACGGCCGGCAAGAGCACGATCGACGAGGCGGTCAGCTACGGCTCGCCGCTCATAGTCATCCCGATAAGGCACCACTCCGAACAGGAGAGGAACGCGTCCGCACTCGGGTTCGGATACGGTGACCTTGACCATCTTGACGGCCTCATCCCCAGATACCTCGGTCGGAGGACTGAGCCGCGGCGGTACCACGGCGCTGAGTCGATCGCCGAGTCCCTGAAGGGTCTTCTCTAGGGTTGAAAACAGGCGGAGGGTGAGGTTTCAGGCGGTTTGCAGTCGGGCCCGTCGCGACTTCTCGTGCCGGGTCGATGAATCGATAATAACGGGGTTCCGGAGGCACGGAGGAAGACGGAGAATGTTCCGTTAGACCAATCGCATTGAACATCACCCCATTCCTCCTCGGCATCGTGATGGCCTTCTCGTTCGGCACCTCGGACTTCCTCTCCAAGGGGGTGACGACCAAGATAGGACCCTACAGGACGACGGTCTACATCCTCACGCTCAGCGGGCTCGGTGCGCTAATCCCGGCGTTCTTCCTCAAGTCCAGCTTCGCGATCTCGACTCTCTACGCTGCCGTGCTCGTCCTAATAGCGGTCACGACTTTTCTCTCGTTCGCGTCGCTCTACAGGGCGTACAACAGGGGCATGCTCTCGTTGACCGCCCCGATAGTGAACTCGTTCCCCGCCTTCTCGGTGGCCATATCGGTGGTCTTCCTAGGCGTGACCTTCTCCGCCGGGGCGATCGTCGCGCTGGCGGCGATCATAGGGGGGATAATCCTCGTCTCGACGAGCCTCTCAGACCTCCGGAGGAGGATCTTCACCCGCAACCAACCGCTCGCTCCCGGTGTCGGCTCGGCCTTCCTCGCGTCGATCTTCTTCGGGGTGTCGTGGGCCGCCTTCGGATTCGCCACCCAACACATCGGATACCTCCTCCCGGCGATCGCCGTGAGGCTGGGGGGCGCGGCTGTCGGGGTCGCGCTGATACCCATCATGAAGCCGAAGTTCCCCCGTGTCTCAGGGGGGTGGGTCCGCACGGTTCTGGTTATGGCCACACTGGAGACGGTAGGGCTCGTGATATTCAGCCTGGGTGTAACGATAGCGCCGTCCCCGGCGACCGTCCCGATCCTCGCGACCTTCGGGGGCATCTCCGCCGCGGTCACGGTCGCCTACGCGATAGTGCTGCTGAAGGAGAGGCTCGAGTTGAACCACATAATCGGGGTGATCTCTCTCATCACCGGCGTCGTGACGTTGCTCTATCTCACGAGCTAGTGGGCCGCTTGAGCGAGAAGTACAGCCTCCGGTTGTTCTTGCCCTTGTTCTCCGCCTTGTTCACCACGATCTCGCCGATCTCCCTGGTGTTTCCGACGTGCACACCTCCGTCCGCCTGGGTGTCGACGTCGCCTATCTGCACAATCCGGAGCACGTCGACCGCCGGCGGGAGTGCGTTCGCGAGCTTGACGAGCCCGGGCATCTTGAGGGCCTCATCCCTGTTCATGAAGTAGCTCTTCACCTCTAGACCGCGGGCGACCACGTCGTTCGCCGCCTTGGTGTAGTCGGAGATTTTCTCGCGGTCGAACTGCTCGAGGTTGAAGTCTATCCTGGACTCGCCGGGGCTGATCTGGTTGCCCGTGATGAGCGCGCCGGTCTCCCGGTTCACGATCGCACACAGTATGTGGGCCGTCGTGTGCATCTTCATCACCTCGTAGCGCCTCTCCCAGTCTATCGACCCGTGGACGACCTCGCCTACCTTCAGGAGCTCCGGGTGGTCGACGATGTGGATCGCTTCCTCGTTCTCCTTGATCACCTCGGTCACGTTCGCCGCGCCCAGCCTGCCCGTGTCCGAGACCAGGCCTCCCCCGCGGGGGTAGAAGGCGGTCTGGTCCAGAACCACCCTGTTCCCTTCGACCGAGAGCACCTTCCCGTCGAACTCGCGAATGTACATGTCCTCCCAGAAGAGCCGCTTGGTCATGTGATGCCTTCCCCACGAGGCACCGGGCTAAGAATCTTCAGTAGGCCGTGATCTTCGTCTGCGTCAGCTCCCTCGATATCAGCACCGACGCCCCGGTCCACTTCTTCCGGGATATCGACATCTGGCTCAGCCCGGCCTGAAGGGCGCCGCCGAAGCTGTCGAAGACCTCGGGCTTCTGCTTCATCAGCGCCCGTATGCTCTCCCTCACGTTCCAGACCCCCAGCGGGATCAGGTAGCCTGGGTAGGTCTCCCTGAGCACGATGGCCGCGGCCTGTCTCCTCTCCTTCTCGAGCTCTTCGGCCACCGCCAGTCGCGTCGAATAGTAGCACCCTCCAACCTTCGCGTAGGTCTTCTTCCCGAAGTGCTCCTCGTAGTCCCCGATCATGTACGGCTCCTTCGTGTACTGGTTCCAGGTCGTGTTCGGGAACCAGGCCTCAATCCACTCGAACCTCCAGGGCTCGGGGAGCAGGATCGCGACGTACTGGTTGTCGTAGACGCTGTACCTGTAGACCCTGTACTCGTCTATCGTGGGATAGGTCTTGACCTTCTCGAGGAGGCGCAGGCTTATGCCGCTGTCGACGGCGGTTATGCTCCACCTCGTCGGGACGAGCCTCCTCCTCGATCCCTCACCGAACATCCCTATGCTAAGCGCGCGCTGCAGCCTGGTCACGATTGCGCCGTCCTTGTACAGCGAGAAGATGGCATCTGAGGCCTTGAGGTCCCTGTCATAGTAGGCCTTCTCGATCCTCTTGTCGACCGAGACGTTCCCCGTCTTGAAGTTCTCAGTGGGCGCCGACGGCCCGTAGGGCTGCGAGTCCTCGCTCAGCGTCAGCATCTTCCTCGGGTGCCTCGAGAGCCTCAGCTCGGCGTCGACAGGGCGCGCCGCCATCGAGAGCTCCTGGAGCTTCTGCAGCGCCGAGCCGGGCTTCGCCGCGTCCTCGACGAGGGCCGTCGTGCTGCCTCTCACCAGCGAATAGCGATAGTCGATGATGGTATCGATGGGCCTCCCCAGCCACTCCTCGGGCGTGTCGAGTATCGTGGTGTCCCCGAACTGGGCCGGGACCATCGGGCCGATCGAGACCTTCGGATATCCGAGCCTGCCCACGAAGACCCCCGGAGGCGATGACCCCGAGATGACGTCGGAGTACGCCGCCTCCCCGACCCTCGCCATGGACTGGGCCTTCACGATGATCGGACAGCGCGGCTTGCCGCAGAGCAGCTTCGCCCCTCTGCAGCTGAGGCACATCCACGCCGGAGGGTTCTCTACCACCTCGATGGACCTGACTGCCTTGTCCTCGAAGCCGATGGCCTCCGCGGACATCACGTTGGAGAGCCATGTGATCCTCGAGGGCAGTTGAATCGGCTTGAGAAGCGACTCCGGATTCTTAAACGTCTCTGTCCGTACGGAGGGCCAAGGAGTTCCCGCCTGGCCGGTGGTCGCTAGTTCTCGAATCCGCTGATGACATGCGACCCGTCTACGCCCGACTCGAACCTCCAGACCTGGTCGACATCGGCGTTCTCGAAGATCTCGGCATCGTGAGTTATGATTATGATTTGCTTCAGAGGGCTCTGCTCTCCACCGAGCCGCGAGATGATGTTGACCAGCTTGGCCTTCCGCTCTGCGTCCAGGTGCACCGTCGGCTCGTCGAGGATGATGAAATCTAGCTTGTAGCCGCCCATGACGTAGGCCAGCGCAAACCTGAGGGCAAGCGCGATCGCTACCTTCTCTCCCCCGCTCATAGAGCTGGTCTTCACGTGGCCCCTGACTCCGTAACACTCGATCTCCATCTCCCTGCGGGTCTCCTTGATTGTGATACTCGACACTCCTATCTCGAAGAATCTTGCATACTCGGACGCCTTCTTGCTCAGCTGACCCAAGGCCCACGACCTCACACTTGTGGATACAGCTCCATCTCGGTGATAGACGCTGTTCCTGATCTTCTCGAGCAACCCGATGAACTCTGATGCGTTCTGGAGGTCGAGGAGGATGGTCTTCAGATTCCCCAGCTCTTTCTCTGTTCCTTCTGCCCTGGTCTTCCATCCGCCTGCGTCGCTGCTCTTCTTGGGAATCTTGACCTTCGTCACCTCATTCAGATCTCTCGTTTTGGCCTCGTAGACCTCTCCTTCGAAGGTCGATGCCTCGGCGTGGAGGTCCTTCACCTGCTGAACGAGTATCGCCGAACGGTCGTCGATTGAGAGGGAAGCAAGTGAATCAATACCTTCAAACCTGGTACTTCTCTGGAGACTCTGTGGAATGAATCCTAAGATTCGGATAAGCTCGTCGAGCCTGATCTCTCTCTTCCGCACGTCCTCCTCGGAGCCAATCTTGTGGTCGCTCAGATAGGCGGTTGCAACCTCGATGTCGTTTCGCTTTCGTCGGATTCCCGTGAGGGCGTCTTCAATAGTCTCACTCCGCTCCTTTGCCTCGCGCCGTTCCTTCTTCATCCTCGGAAGGTCCTGCAACCTCGACTCGAGATCTCTCTTCTCCATCTCGAGGCGCTCAAGATCCGCCACGCTCGAGATTCGGTGTTCGCTGAGTAGAGTAGATGCTCTACCACTCGCTATCTTCTCGCCTTGGAGTCGTTTGAACTCCTTGCCGAGTCTCTTCTTCTCCTCACCGAGCTCCTCGATTCTCGTTTCGTATTCGCTCAGGTGACGCTCTATCGCCGCCGAGTCGAATAGCTCGTCGATCTTGTCGACGTGGCTCCCACAGATAGGACAGATGTGATCCTTGAACACGAGCCTCTGCGCAGTCGCTTGATTCGCCTCAAACTTCCCAATTTCGCCCTGGATTCGGGCAGATTCAACGTCGAGGGCGCTGGTTAGCCCTTCAATCTCCGCGAGGTCTTTCGCGATGGCATCGGCCTTCCCCGTGAGCGAGAGGGCTTCTCCGCATTCCTTGATAGCTCTGCCCAGTTCTGTGGGTCTGCCTCTGAGGGCGTCCAGACCCCCTATCGCGGCAGTTAGATTGCTTAACAGAGCTTCACATTCCTTCTTCTCCTGAATCGAGGTCTCCTCCTTCTCCCTCGCCTCCCCTTCATGGGCCCGAAGTGTGAGATACCTTCCGGAGGCCGCGATCTCGGCCTCGAGACCCTGCCGCTCCTCGCGCAGTTCGGCCTGCCTCCCTATGACGTATTCAACCAGCATCTCGAACTTGTTCTTCAAGAGGTCCCCTTTCTGCCTAAGGGGTTCGAGGAGCTTGAGTTCCTGCTCGAGCGCATGTTCTTCGACCCTCAATCCATCCAGCTCGGACTGGAGAGACTGGAACATCGACCAGTTCTTCTGAGCCTCAACCTCCAACTCCGAGATCCTGCTGACTATCTTCGACACGTCTCGGTCGTCAGAGCCGTACTTGTTCCTGACGACCGCACGGAACGAATCGGTCACGTCCCGCATGGAATCATAGGCGAGGTCCAGCCTATCGATTCCAATCGCACTGTTGATCAGGTCCTTTAGCTCCTTCGCCTTCAGATCGATGATTGAGTCAAGCTCGCCCTGCTGGATTACCCCGGCGATTATCATCTGGTCGTAGTTCAGACCAAGTATCTTGGTCACCTCTCCCGATAGCGACTCGCCGAACTGCTTCCTCTCTCCTGCCGCGAGCTGCTTTGGGGGAGACCCGGCCCGCTCCTCTGTGAGGAGTGAGCGATCGAGCTGTCCCTTCTTGTTGACTTTCCTCTCGACCCTGTAGCTTCTGCCGCCTGCTGAGAACTCCAGGCTCACCGCCGCGCTGTCGGCCCGGTCCTTGACCAGATCGACGTTGTCCCCGCGGGCGTGCTTCCCGTAGAGGGCGTAGGTTATGCCGTCGATCACGGACGACTTCCCAGCGCCGTTCTTCCCGACGAAGACGGTTATCCCCTCGCGGAGGGGCAGTGATGTCTTCTTGTGGGAGATGAAGTTCACGAGTTCGACGTCCGTGATCACCCGACCACCTCCTTGAAACGCGATTTCTCGTAGGCCTTGTTCACGAGATCGAGGGCCTCCTCCTTCTCACCCCTTTCCAGGAGAGGGAGCAGCTCCCTTATGGCGAACGAGGCTCTCCTCTCATCACCCAGTGCGAGGGTGGCGAGCCTCACCATCTCCTCCTGTATGTCGGTGGGCCTTTCTGTCAGTAGCTCCTGCCCTGAGGGGCTGCCCTCGAGGATGGGCTCCCAGTCGGGATAGAGGCAGAGGTCCCGCAGCCCGGATATGGACGCCGCGACCTTTGCGTTGTCGATTTCATGCCCTTTGACCCTGACGAGGACTACTGGCCTCTTGGGAAGGGACTTCTCTTCGATTTCCTTCTTAATCCTCGCGATTTCCTGCCCAAGTCTGGCGTACTCCACATCATATCTAAACTGCTGGCGTGACGAATTCAGTCCGACCCACTCCGGTCTGGCTTCGCGCCCCGAGAGGTCCACTAGAAAGTATCCCTTCCTGAACTCCTTGATGCCCTCGGAGGGAGTCGGGTCGATTGACCCGGGATAGCAGACGGGACCCGCGAGCCTCTCGAAGCGCTTCTCAACGTGGTCGTGGAGGTGACCCATCGCGTAGTAGTCGAAGAGACGGGGCAGGTCGTTAGCAGTAATCTCCCCGTAAGGGTGGCACTCAAGGAGCCCCTGGTGGATCACTACCACCTTCTTCTTGTCAGGGTGCTCCTTCGCTATCTCGTCTGCGCGCTTGAAACCGTCGAAGAGTTCCTCTACCTCTATGTTTCTCCTCTTGTGAAACCCCACAATGAACAGGTCTCCGTCAATGACCGGGTTGCCGTCCCCGACGTAGGTGGCTAGCCCCAGCCTCTGGAAGAGTAAGGCCGAAGGCGTTCCCCTCATCCTGAGGATGTCGTGCTCCCCAAGCGTGAAGTAGAACCTGATTCCGTGTTCCCGCATCGTCTTGATTCCCTCGCCGAGCTTGACAAGGGGCCTGCCAGCGGGTCTCGGGATGTGGAAGATGTCCCCGGAATGTACGACTGCGTCCACCCTGTCCTTCACGGCCGCGTCGACGATCTCCGAAAAGGCGTCGTAGACGTCCTTCTCCCTCTCCTCAAGGTCGAACTGCGCATACCCGAGGTGGGTGTCTGAGGTGTGGAGGATCAGCATGGTGCCGGTTACTCCACCATGAAACCCTTCGTGCTCTCGCGGGCGACCTG
The DNA here is from genome assembly GCA_003164815.1 of Candidatus Gagatemarchaeum stordalenia. Lineage (GTDB taxonomy): Archaea > Thermoproteota > Nitrososphaeria > Nitrososphaerales > Gagatemarchaeaceae > Gagatemarchaeum > Gagatemarchaeum stordalenia. The sequence continues at coordinate 24,439 of PLUF01000020.1, read as the reverse complement.
GTTCATGGCCTGCTGGTCGGCCCACAGCGTGGTGGCGCTGATGTCAGAGCCCGTCTTCTTCTCGACGACGAGGTCCAGCTTCACAACTGCGGGGATGTTCACCCACTCGCCAAGAAGCACCGCCTCGCCCGTGTTGAGCGAAGGTAGGTTCTGAAGGAGGTCCTCGCTTATCGCCTCGCTCGCTTCCGTGACGTGCGTCTGGTCTTCTGGGTTAGTGAGCTTCATTATCGCGAACGAGCCCATCTGGCTGAGCACGTCCTGGCTGACCCGCCTCGGCCGTTGAGAGACTACTATTAGCGACATTCCAAACTTCCTGCCTTCGCGAGCGACCTTCGACGCGATGTAAGCCGTGTCGGAGTTCTGGTCTGCCGGTATGAAGGCGTGCGCCTCCTCTATTGCACAGATTATCGGGGTTCTGAACCTAATCTTCGCCTCCTCGCCCCGGCTACGCATGGCGCGCTTCCTGTCGTCGAGGATCTCTTCGAGATAGTAGGTGATTGCGGCGTTCGCCTGCCTCTCGGTGAACTCCAGCATGTTGAGTATGTTTACCTTTGAGGCCTTGATCTGGTCGAGGACGTCCCCTATCTCCGGATCGACGACCGCTCTCATCCGCTTGACCGCGATCTGGATGATGTCCTCGACTCTCGGTGCGACGCGGGTGTATTGTTTCTCATTTGCGCCTATGTTACGCACGTTCGAGATGAGGCTGTCCCAGAAGTTGACCGAAGCTCTGACCTCTTCCGTGAGGGCCTTCCCGAGGACGGTCCTCTGCACCTCGGCGTTCTCGCGCATGTCGCAGAGGTCAGCGAGTTGGTCGGCTGAGACGAAGCGCGGGTTGATCTTGCCTTCGGCGTGGACCACTCCCCTGATGTCGAGCTCAGAGTATTCACCGTGGTAGTCAAAGACTACCATGGTACCCTGGAGCGACGCCACCTGCTTCACGATAAGCGCGAGGAGATTCGACTTCCCGCTGCCGGTGACCGAGAGGATTGCCAGGTGTCTCGATGCCACCTTGTCCATGTTGACGGCGACCCTCACACCGCTGTTGCGCAGGAGGTTCCCTATCGGGGCCCACTGCCTCTCCTTCCTGTCGAAAATCTCGCTAATCTCCTCGCCCCTCGCCTCAAAGACCTCGCTTCCGGGCTCGGGTGGCAAGGATGGGAGTACCACCTTCCCGCCTCTCAGCTGGTCCAGGAGCCCCACCACCTTGACCGAGGCGTTGTAGCTCTTGTCCCGGGTGTTCTTGATTGCCACCTTCCTCGCTTCCGACGCGGTCGTGAAATCGCTCATCTTGTCGAGCAGGTCGCTCCTGGTCGTGCTGTCCTCTGTCAGACCCAAGATCCTGCCCGCAGGAGAGTCCACCGTCACGTACTCACCCATGCTTATCGCTCTCTTGGCAAGGAAGTGAAAATAGTGCGGCTTCGTCTGGCCGACTACTATGCCGACGAGCTCGGGCCTACTCTCCAAGGACCTGTCTCCCCCCGAACTCCACCTGCAGCCCGAGCAGGTTCACTATCTTGCCCATCTCCTCGCGACTGACCTTGCCCTTCTCATGTGCAAGCCTAAGAACGTACGGGTATCCGTCGACGCTGTCGTTCCCCAGCAGACCCATCAACCTCTCGATCTCCTCCTTCCCTGCGGGTCCGGGTATCTCAAGCTTGATGCATGGCGTGTCCTCGGCTATGCGGAGGTAGCTGACGGTGACCCCGCTCCTGTCTATGAACGGCGAAGAATACCCCGGTCTTGAGGATACGCGGTTGAAGTAGAACATGTCGCCCAGGCCACCCCGAAGCGTCGTATTGCTGAATGATTTCTTGCTTATGTAGAGTATGCCCTCGTGCTTCATGAGTTCCTTGGCCGTCTCATAGAAGGAGCCCTCCTTCCGCCGCTTCCTGTCGTAGTATCTCGCCAGCACCGAACCATCCACGAGTATCTTGTCGGCCTTGCCGAAGCAGCTCTTCGCCTGTTCGAACTCAAACTCCATGCCGATGCTCTCGAGCGCGAGCTGGGGGCTGCTGATGTACTCCTCACCCGACTTCACGCTCAACGTGCTCAAGCTCACGTCTAGGGACGGGGGGACCAGGTACGTCCCGTCGCTCAAGATGGAGACGGCATCGACTGCGTAGATGTAGAAGCCTTGGTAAGGGACGAAGTTCCAGCTGCTGTCTATTCCGACCAGTTTCGCAGGGTCGCCCTTGCCGGCAGGATCGAATTCGGTCCAGAGCTCGGCGGCCTTCCTTATCGTGGACTCGTGCTCTCTGAAATCTATCTTTGAAAGGATCTGCTCTCTATTGTTCACTGCGTACTCGAATGTCTCGACGAGCATGCTTTCCAAGCGTCGGTATTCCGTTGGACATATAGGCGATGCGGTCTCCTCCTAGAGTCCGCAGACCGCGGCGCGATTCTGTCCGATCTAGGTTCACGCGGGGAGGCCAGACTCAAGATGCTCATTCCGAAAGTTTAAACCGATAATGCCGCATCGGATTCCGTTGAAGCTTCAGAACAAGGTAGCCATCATCACGGGCTCCGGAAGAGGGATCGGGCGGGCGATTGCGTTGAAGTTCGCCGAGGAAGGGGCCAGCGTGGTCGTGAACTCCGTGCACCGGGAGAGCTCGGACTCCGCCAAGAAGGAGATCGAGTCTAGGGGCGGAAGGGCGATCTCCGTGCCCTGCGACATCTCCAAAGCCGGATCGGTCGACGAGCTCTTCGCTAGAACGAAGCAGGAGTACGGCGGCGTCGACATCCTCGTGAACAACGCCGGGATCAACATAGTCAAACCGGCGCTGGAGATGACCGAAGCCGACTGGGACACCATCCTCTCCATCAACCTGAGGTCGATCTTCGTCTGCTCCAAGGCCGCGGCGGCATTGATGATCCCGAAGAGGAGCGGGAAGATCATCAACCTCTCGTCCATAGTGGGCATCAACCCCTTCCCGAACAGGGCACCCTACGCCACGAGCAAGGCCGGGGTCATAATGCTGACCCGGGAGCTCGCCACGGAGTGGGCGAAGCACAACATCATGGTGAACGCGATTGCCCCCGGGTTCATCCTGACGGACATGCTCAAGGGCAGGATATCGGAGGGCGCGATAAATGGGGATGCGATACTGAGGAGGGTCCCCATGGGGAGGTTCGGGGAGGTCGACGACATCGCGCGCTCCGCCCTCTTCCTCGCCTCCGAAGACTCCAGCTACATCACAGGCCATTGTCTGACAGTCGACGGAGGCTACACTGCCTACGGTTTCGTCGAGTGAAGGATGCGCGCCGGACCGCTGGCATCCCATACGAATGCGCATCGAGGGTCCGCGCTGCCTGTGGGGTTCTCCCGTGCGTGAGAGGCACGCGCGGGGTGACGCGCGCCGGCCGTAGTCCTCCTATCTGGTGGATTAATTCGGCCATAACCCACGTTAAATCTACTTGGGAGCATGATTGTAGATGCCCGAGAAGCGATCTGCATACGGGTACTTCACCAACGGGGAGAAGGCCTACGAGCCGTTCCTCAAGGCCACGGGCTGGAAGAGCGAGTACCGCAGCGTCCAGAAGCTTCTGAACCACCTGGCGCGTCGGATCAAGAGCGAGGGGAGCAGGGAGAGCTACCTCAGCTGGCTGTACAGGTTCTGCAGGAAGGTCGGGAAGGACCCGGACGAGATGATCGCTATGGATCCGACCTGGATAAGGGAGACCGTGCAGGAGTTCGTGGACGACTCCGGCGCGAGCAATCCTGAGACCGGCAACCTCGCCAGGGCGGCCCTGACCGCCTTTCTAAAGTCGAACGGGTTTGACGGGGGCGACAGGAACGTCATCCGGATCCGGGGGTTCTTCTCGCCCGCTCGCAAGACCATCGAGATGACAGACTACGTTCCCACCAGGGAGGAGATCTACAGGATGGCAGGGACGGGCAGGGTCAACAACATCCGCGACAGGGCGGCCGTCCTCGTCCTGTACACCTCGGGGCTTAGGCAGGGGACGCTCAGGGCGCTGCGCTACAGGGACGTCAGGCAGGAGCTGGAGGACGCCGTCGTTCCCCTGAAGATTCCTGTCTACCCGGAGATGAAGCAGGTGGTCCCGGACGCCTGCAAGGGCAACGTCCCATACTACACCTTCATCACCCAGGAGGCGATCGACGCCCTGAAGGCGCACCTGGTGGAGCTGGAGGCCCAGATCGGGAGGCTGGGGGACGACGACGTCATCTTCAACGGCTGGAAGCGCAACCGCTACCTCAGGGAGTCACGCCACAAGATGGGGAGGTCGACCATGATGCTCCTCGTGAAGAACGCCGCCCGGAGGGCGGGATTAGAGAGGTGGATGGACGTGCACCCTCACTGCCTGAGGAAGGCGTTCGAGAGCGCCCTGCGGGAGGATAACGCGGACGGGAGGAAGTTGGACGTGAAGACGCAGGAGTTCCTTCTCGGGCACATCCTGCCCGGCAGTCAGGAGAACTACTACGACAGGAGCAAAGTCGACTGGCTGCGCAAGGAGTACGCCAAGCTCAACTTCACCACGTCTCCATCGTTCAGCAGAGGAGAGGTGCTGGCGGCAATCCGGAGGGAGATGCTCGCAACGAGATACTCGGAGGAGGAGCTGGACCAGCTCGGGGACCTGTCGAAGCTGACCACGGAGCAGTTCGTGGGGGTCCTCAACAAGAAGGCGTTGGGGCTGAACGGGAACGGACGGCAGAAGGTGGTCTCAACTGGCGAGGTCAAGTCCATGATCGAGAACGGCTGGGAATACGTCGCTCAGCTTCCTGATGGGAGCGTGGTCATGAGGATGCCCGGTGGGTAGGTGTCTTAGCTTCTGACTTCCGGGATGCCTTTTCTCCTGATTTCTCCGAGTCATACTCCCATATATGAGACATAGTTATATAGGTATCAGGCGGCAATCCCCTTGTGAAAGTAGAGCCGTCACTGGCCGTGGTTCAATCGCTGGGGCAGAAGCCAGTCTACCGTACCAGCGAATTCTTTGGACCTGCGGGGTCAAGGGCGACGGCGTACAGATTCATACGCAGGCTCCAGGAGCTCGGGTTTGTCTCGGCGACGCAGAGGAGAGGGTACTTTACGGTCAGGTCGTCCGCGTTTCAGCCCTACCAGACCTGGCCCCACCTGCTGCCCTCTCTACGGGCGTTAAAACAGGCCAGGTACTTCGGGCGGGCGTACGATGAGAGCGACGTCAACTACGCCCGGAGGTCGTTGAGCGGGATGGTCACGCTGGATTACCGAGCCTACGAACTCACGCAGTTTCAGACACCGCGCACCTTCTCCATCTATGCTGAGGACCCCGACCAACAGGCTCAATCGCTGAGATTTGCAGGATTCTCCGAGGGCACCAAAGGGAGGGTGGCAATCCTGCCGAAGGAAGGCGGCTTCGGGAACGAGATCCAGCGGGTCTACCTGGACTGCCTGGCGTTCGGCGGTAGGAGCGCGCTCGACGCCGTCGCCATCGAACTCCTGCATGGGGACCAGCTCTCCATAAGGGGCGAATTCCCGACCGACCTCGTCCTGAAAGTGAGGGAGGACCTTCCTAGGTGAACCTCGAGAGCATAGCCGTGAGGGTCTCGCGAGACCTGAAGGAAGTGGTCTTCGTCGGCGCCTTCGCCATCGTCTGCCATGTCGGCCCATACCGCCGGACGCGAGACCTCGACCTGGCGCTTGCCACGCCCCTGAGCGATGAAGAGTTCGAGGGGCTGGGATACCGAATCTTTCATGAAAGCGGGAAGAGGGTGATCAGAACTAGGGAAGGGGTGAAGCTCGACGTGTACACGAAAGACATCAGCGGGATTCCGGTCTCTGAGGTGTTCGAGACGGCGGTCGTGAAGCGGGTTGGCTCTGACAAAATAAGGGTCATGTGCCTGGAGGCTCTGCTGATAGCGAAGATGCGCGCCTCACGTCCGCAAGACATCGAGGACGTCCAGACACTCTGCCGGCGATTGGGGAAGACCATACGCTGGAATGTCGTTGAAACTCTGGCGACTCCGATGGAATCGGCTGAACTGAAGAATGTAGTATCCGCCTTCAGCGGCTAGCTGGAGTCAGGGTCCCAGCTCTGACTGGAGGAGCCTGTCGAAGACCTCGAACTTCGCGCGGGCCTCGGCCGCTGGGAGTACCTCCTTCTCCGCCAGGATGACGGCGCGGGCGGTGCTGCTGAGGGGGAGGAGGCGCCGAGCTGCATCCTTGAGCTTCGAGAGCGAGATGGATTCATCTTCCCGGTTCATTGAAGACTGCATGAGTGATTCTTAAGGAAGCGCGCTTCCGGATTTAACATCCCGGCGGAGGCGAAAAGTACGCTCGCGCTTTCACCTTCTGATCGCGTTCCTCACCTGTGTCAGCGTGGCGGCCTAGGGTTGCCAATCCGAGGGGCTCAGGGTTGCCAAAAGAGCCGTCAGGCTTGCCAAATTCCCCTCTCAGGGTTGCCATTTCGGGCGTCAAGGTTGCCAGTTTTGCCCGTAGTTTGGCAACCCTGGCGGCCTTCGTTAAATACTGAACAGGCTTTTGACGCTGTATTTCATCTGTCTCTTTATGAATTGCGGAAGGATCCGTGACCTCAGGGCGAGCGTTAGCCAAGCCCTACAGTAGGTGGGGATGAGCAATGCACAAGAGTTGTGCATCTTGAAAAAACCATGCTCAAGGGTTGAGCATTAAATCGAGTCAAAACAATGCTCAAGGGTTGAGCACAGCTTTTCCAACTAACTCCCGCCTTTCTAGAAATATCCATAAGACTCCAGAACGAAGCCGGAACGAGGACGAACCAGGACGCCTACATCGCGTACCGGCGAAGCACGGCAGGTCCCGCTAACCCCAGTCGCAACCCTTGCGACTTCTTAGTCGCAACCCTTGCGACTCTGGGGAAATTCGCTGGGAGCCTCGACCCTTGCGACTGATCTCTTTACTTCTACCATGAAAAAAATCGGATGAAGACCGCATCCCAACGATCCACTTTCCAATTTGTGACGGCGATTCCACCAAAACAGATGTTGCCAATCGATGTTGCCATCATGTTGCCAAAATCGACGTCAGATGTTGCCAAATCGAGCTATGATGTTGCCAAATTGCCTGGCCGGATGGCAACATGTCGAGGGGCCGTTAAATATGCCCAGCGCATTCTGAGTCATCTATCTCTCTTTCTCTCTCTGAACCGTACGGAAATGGCAACGTGGTGCCCCCGGCTTCCAGTGGCAACCATAGAATCAACACCACTGCGATTCACATCCTCGCCGGTACATCGTTCGCCTTCTTAGACCCAATTCATTAAGTGTCGTTTGTCATCGCCCTGATCACGTTGCCAGAATCCCGTTGCGGATATTCTTCTAATCTGACTATGTGTTTTTTTTGAATGATTTTTGGTACCCTGCTGACCCGCTCAACCGGCTCCCTTCATGTGCGCATGGATCTCTGACGGCCAGGTAGCGCGTGAAGAGCTCGAGTTCGAGAGTCCAAACGATTCTTCCTGTCAGCCTGTGTTGCAAGGCTTGCAACGAACCGCCCAATCCTGAGTTTCTCTTCTCGGGCTCTCCCCTATGCGCTATCTTGTTTCGCTCGACCTTGAGAAACCCGCACAGATGACTCTGATTCATCCTACTCTCCAGCCGATTGTAGAAATCCGTCGTGCCCCCAACATATTCTCAAAGACCTATGAATCGCTCTCATTCTCTTCATTGGTCTTCTGGTCGCGCGTTCTGCGTAGTCGTTCATCGAGTTCTCCAGAGCCGCCACCGCGAACATTATGGTGGCCTGCGTGTACCCAATGTTGGGTTGTGTTCACCGCTGGTATTCTTGATACGTCGATACTGGAATTCCCGTACTGCGGTTACCTCAAGGTCCTCCTCCCAAGAGTCATAGGGATTCAAGTCGAGACAATAGGTCGCGCTCGTCGCCGCCGTTCGGGAATCACGTGATAAACATCGGATATCCCTTCAGCAACCAGACACAGCCTTCGTGGTCAATCTGCCTGTGGTCCATACAGGGTGAGATGCCCGGAAAGAGCTATGCATTCGGCAGTGTCGTTGCTTCGAATTCGTTCATCATGAGGGAACTTGGTCCCGCACGATCATGGACCTCTTCACATTCGAATTCTGACTTCGCGATTCTGGGGGTTTTTACTCATCAAAAGTGACGCGAAAAACGCCTATAGATTCTCCAACTCCCCCTCACATTGGAGTCCACTCGATTCGAACAAACTGATCCGCTATCACAATTTCAACCTTCTCCTTCGAGAAAATGCTATGCGCACTAAGAACATACGATTTGACAAAGACCGACCATCTCAAACCGAAGGTATGGCGCAGTGTCATGGAGTGATGAATCGATCCATAGCTGCCCTCAATGTGGAACCAATTCGAATGTCTTGCGAGCACCTCCGTTATGAATTCTTGAGAGGTTAAGATACGGTCGTTGCTCTCGTAGAGCTCATGGACTAGTTGCGCGTTGTTCTGGCCTATTTCCGAAGCGACTGCCTCCAATTCGTCTGCGTTGGTGGCACTTAAGATAGTCCGAAACGTGTTACTGCTTAGCCTGATCTCTTCAAACGCTGGAAACAGTGGATCAATCATGAGACGGTCTTTCAGCATTTCGCTCACAAAGGTATTCTCTGTCAGCTGTGCGCGTTTGGCGCCCCTTCCCAATGCCTCAACCAGCGAGATATCAAAGCGGAATGTCTTGGTGCGGGTTTTCGTTGGTTCTTGCACGAAAGAACGGATGAATACTTCATGAACTTGCTATTTAGACTTGTTCCAAATGAACATTTCATCGACAACTGCTAATGCGCTGCTACTGATTAGTTTGGAAGATCTTGTCAGGAAGATGCGTAGAATGGAAATGACTTCAAATCCTCTACAATCGATACCTGCAGCTCAGACACTTGTCTTACATTGTAAACGTCAATATGATATAGCAATCCATCGTTCTAAGACACGAAACGAATGAAGTCCGTATTGGCTGTTTCAGCATTTGTGGTGATTTCGCTTCTGATTGGGAGCGGAGTGGTTGCTGTCGCAGACGCGAGTACTAGTTCAACGAGTTCGACCCCGGCTGAAGGGTTGCCCGCGGGCCCTCTTGCACACATTAGCGCGCATCCTTCATCCGAATCCGTCGTTTCTCCCATCTCTGCAGGTGGGTCTGGAAACAAGACAGGGACAAAACCCCTGACAGTGGAGGGAAACTGCACAAATCCAAGCGGCTGCGCTGATGAGGTCGCGATTGCCAGTTCGGCGCAAAGCACATTCACTGGAGCGATCACTAGTGAGACAGGTTACCAGTATGAGGCAACATGGACAGCGACGACCACAACATCGAATGACTACGCACTGGTGCTAACTGCTTTACCCGCGACGGGCGGCAGCAACTGTAACGCCTACGCATGTTCTGAACAATTCATCTACTTTTACAATGCCGGTACAGCCAAGCTCGAGATCGAACAGTTTTATCTCGCAGACAGCAGTTGTTTCACCCCGTTCACGTATGTCTCAGGGCAGGGGTGTGTCGACACACAGACATCCAGCGCTCTTAGTAGCAGCTACGACGTTTCGCCCGGTAGCCTGAGTGGAATCTCCTTACAGGGGTACTCCTCTTCCACCGCCGATTGGGTCCAAGTGTGCTACAACTCCAGTTGTTACAAGTACTCTGTGTCAGACTACATTCTGATGTACCAGGTATGGGAGCAAACCTTGTTCAACATAGCAGGTGATCCGCATCAATCAGGTTCTAATCCCATTGCAGTCTTCAATGGTGGAACCGCGGTGGGTCTGACTGACACTGCGGGTTCTGGCTCGGTGAGTTACACGACTACAGATGCAATAAATGAGGCCGTTGACTTCACAATTGCGAGTCAATCGTCTTCCGGATCAACCCTAACATATACCGAGAACAACTTGCCGACCATTTACAGCATCTCAACAGCGGGCAATAGCTGCCAGCCTTCAGGCTGTGCAACCTATGGCATGTATTGTACGGCGGCAACTTCATGTTCGGTCACTGGGACTTTCGCGACTGGTGCATTGGTTATCCTGGCCTACCAACTACCGTCTGGCACAATCACTGCCGGAGATACCATTATCGATGGTAGCTGCAGCGGTTATATTATTTGTGAGACGATGGTCGCCAGTTGGTCAACGATAAATGGCGAGGCGGTCGGATTGTCGTATGGATACGGAACGTTGCTGGGAGGCAGTTCTGACACTTTCACTGTAAGCACAACTGGCTCGGCCGGAACCATTGGGATAGAAGTGTTGGAGGTTCTTAATGGTGTCGCCTTCTTTGGTGGTACACCTTCAGCATGGCAGTCTTACAGTGGTACCTCTTCGGGATGCGCAACGTCCACGAGCATCTGTATAAACTCGGGACTTACGCCTACAGATGCTGTCAACCTGGATTTCGCTTCAATCTATGCTGCTCCTGGGTACAACGGAGTCTCAGCGGGCACCTATTACTCCGGATCATGTGCGACTAGTAACAGCGCCAGATGCGTGATTTACGCGGATGACCTTTCCACATCCTCCGCCACTCAATTTCCTGCCACCGACGCCGTGAGTGCAAGTTACTGGGGAGACGGCGGGTGGACTTGGGACCTCTAGTAGTGTGTATGGGTTTGGTAACCACGACACGATCATGTCTTGAATCGTCTCCGGAGTAGTCTACCTCAGCATACTCAAGGGCCGGAAGACCGCGGTTTTTGTCCGCGCCACTAGAGGACCGTCCTAAGCGCTCTCCGGAGCTCGTAGACCGACACCGACACCGCGGAAGCGTTCGCAGCCAGCGCGATGAATTCGAACGACGTTATCGTCGCCGTGATACTCATTGCCAAGATGAGTAGCATCGCAGCCATAGTCACGCAGAAGAACGAGGCATAAGCTGCTTGGAATGGTACTATTCTCCCCCTGAAGAGAAAGAAGTTCTCTATCGCGACTTTGTCAGCGACGTATCCTAACCCTTCCTCGCGGACTAGTCCGAGGTCAATCAGCTTTCTGAGGTGGTAGTGGGCCAAGGAAGGGGAACTCAGTCGAAGTCTAGCTTGGACATCCGTCACGCGGACCGGCGCCCGGGCTTTGACAACGTACCGATACACCCTCAAGGTTGTACCATTGAGTTCTCCCCTGCGTTCCAACTATGTCATTCCGCGTTTTATCGGGCCCTTGATTATAAATCAACGCTGTTGAAAATCACATCCGAGTTTTCTACGAAGTAGACGTATCTACCCTGGTCGGCAAAGCACCTACCATGGCGTTCCAAACGAAGACAATGCTGACGTATACCGCGGTAGCGCTCGCCTGCGCTGTGATGATTGTCCTCGCCGGAGTTACTTTCTTCCCTGCAAGTACAACAAAGAGTTCTCTCGCGTCCTCGCAGGGGACCACGCCCTACTCCCTCCTACCGGGCTTGCAGGGTAGCATCTTTGTAAACATCACAACGGGCGCTGGTCTGATAAGCCTCCAGGTTAGGGAGTTAGTCGACTCTTCGAGTGTTGCGATAACCTTGGTAGGCATCAGCCCACTTGTCTCAGGTCCTATTGACAACATGGCTTTCACTTACAATGGGACAACCGTGAGCCAAGCGAGTCCGCTGCCGCTGGGCCAAATCGCCAGCGGTATGGGCGTGTTCAGCTCGGGTGGACTGGTGGGTCGCAACTATTCGGTGGCCGTCGGAGTCACTATGGCTGACGGACGGGTCTTACTAGATAACATCTCGATCAGAGCAGTCGCCATGGTCGCCGGGACAAATGCTGTTCTAGCATTTTCTAGAAGTGGGAATCTTATCGTCCCGGATCGGACCGGGAACGGCATGCTTACGGTGGTGATTCTCGACAGCCTCTTGGATTACGGCGACACAGTCAACACGCTGAGCATCACCAGTGTGACATTCACTAGCCTAATTCTGCCAGCATCGACCGGCGGGTCAGACGTCAATAATACGGAAACGACAATCGCCGACATCAGCGGACTCACACTTACGCATCAGGGCGAGCAGGTGAGTCAGACGGCCCCTCTCCTTCCCGGGGAAGATGCCGCCGGCTCGATTACCGTCCCCGGCGTGAAGGCAGGCGAGACTTATCAAGTGAACTTTTTCATCACGTTCAACAATGGTTCGAGCCTGGAAGGGGGGGTGGAAATTATTGCGCAGTCCTGAGGAGGTGATGCCCGAAGATAAGGATCTCCAATTATTCTCCGGAGATTCCATCCTTCGAGTCATACGGCCTGATTCTCCGACCACCTTGTGGCGCGCGGTCGCACCATGCTCAGCAGACACCAGACAGGCAGGCTTCGATGGTCACGGATGTCGTCGTCTCAAAGAAGGGAGAACAACTACTGCTCAAGGAACTTCGATACATGATTGACAAGCACGTGGCATTAGCTATCGAGGTTGTCGAAAAAATCCTAGGAGCTGAGATGGCATTGCAGAGAGTCTCTGAAGCCGATGTTACGGCCACAAACTACATTGAGGCCCTGAGCATTGTCGACATCAGAACGAAACTGATGAAAGATGCCGAGGTCGAACCGGCATAAAGCTGGCGCGACAACTTTTCAGTTTCTCCGGTTCCGGACCGCTCTTCGGGTCCGTCTGTCTGCTCTCCAAAGCTCTGGCCTAGATGCCGCTAGTGCCACGGCTCGCTTCGGTCTATCTATTCCTTCCCTTCTTCTGTGACAGCTAACGCACAAGATTTCCAAGTTCCCGGCGTCGTTCTTCCCTTCATCGCGCCGCAGTATCCGGCGGTGAACTGTGAGGTTGCTTCTTTTTCCGCACTCCTCGGAAGCTACGCCGAATCGATCGCTCAGATACTTGGGAAGCTGATTCTGCCACTCTTGTTCTTTGCACAATCTCGCGGATGTCTTTCCAGTCGCCTTTGCCCTACCTCAACCCTTGAGCCACTCTCCGAACTCCCCTCTCAATAGGTGCCCTGCTGGGTATCCCTCGTTGAGGCCTGTATGCGAGATTGATGAAGATAGATCATGCAGAGAGAAACGACGAGTCACTGTCGACCTCAGGAGGCTAAAGAGATTCGCTCGCGTCAGCCTTCCAAGCGGTCCTTGATCGCCTCCTTCGCCTCGTCCTACATGAAGACGACGTGGTTGTGCCTAATCTTAGAATATTCCGCCTTGATGTGCACGCGTGCCGGGGAAGCTTAAGTCAAGGTCCGGGATTCTGAGATTGAGCGTCTCTGCAAGCCGCATCCCGGAGTAAACCAACGCGGAATTAGCGCGAGCATCTTCGGGTTGGGAAGCCCGAAGTAGGGGAAGTTCCTGATGGTCCCAAGGGTGAGGCGCTGTTCGTCAATTTTCGTCACTCCGAGGGATGCTCACCTTGTTCCTGTACCTGCTCTCGTCTGTCTCGATGTCCTGATAGAGGAAGAGTCGCTTGATCCCGCTGAAGTAATCGATTATCGTAATCGACCTTATATCTCTAGCGTCATCCCATTCGACGAACCTGTTCAGGACAACCTACATGTTCTGGTCGTTGACTTCGGCAATCTTTTTCTCGTCGGAGAACCACCCGAACTTCGCAGAGCGACCTCGTAAAACCTCCTGCTGTGGACGGAGTGGCTCTTCCTGCACATCGCTTGGATGAACTCTTCCTTCCCCAATCGAGCGTCACTCGGAATCCCCTAGACGTCTCCCGCGGCTTTAACGTGCGGCATATCCGCCTCTCTTCTTTTTTTGCATGATTTTCGGGGTCCTCGCGGAGGCTCGGAGCTCAGAGACCTCATCGTCGCCGAAGAACGGGCCGTCCGGTTCGCCTGTCGCGAAGAAGGTGGACCTCGGGGTGCAACCGGCATCCCTCAAACGCTCGAACTCATCCTTGAGGACGGTCCGTTCCTCCTCCTCCGGCACAGACCCTCCCTGCCCGGCAGAGAAGCACAGTGCTGGAACCGGGCCCTCCCAGATCGGAAAGAACTGTTCTGACTCTTCGACCAAAGCTTATCGGCCATCTTACCTCGGCACGACACAATGCCGGAGGACATAGTGGCGGGACATTTAACGCAGGACGGGGAAGACACTGGACGGCGGACACTGCAAACCGTTCAAGCGGAAACCCATCCTCGTTGGAAGCATAATGAACCCTCCTTCACCCTAGGACAACGACTCTTGTCCTGTTGAATCAGAGACCAGAACATCACACAGCGACTGGACAACGACCGAGGGATTATATCGGGACTGAAACATCTCCTCCAGCGTGAACTGTGATGACCGAGAATAATGGCGATTCGTTTACCTCAACGAAGGCGGAAGTGTTCGAGGCCCTAGGGCATCCCACAAGGATTCGGATACTGCAGGAACTCGCCAGCAAACCTCTCGCCTATTCCGAGCTGAAGCGGGCTGCCGGTATGGAGAGCAACGGTCTGCTCACCTTTCACCTTGGTAGGTTGAAGGACCTGGTCGGCCTCAACGCCGAAGGCAACTATGCACTGACGGACGAGGGAAGAGAAGCGCTTCGCATCGTCGAAGCCAGCAAGAGCGAGGTCAAGAGACAGGAGGTGGTGTCTCAGCACTTCTCTATTCGCACTCGGCACCCTACTCCCGTTCTCGTGTTCCTGATCGTAGCTCTGGTCGCCCTAGCCTCAGTCTCGATGGTGGAGTACACACAGGTTCAGGCGCTCGATTCGAATCTGAACAACACACCACCCATTCCATCGCCTTGCACCATGCAGGTGTCACTGGGTGGCGTCGAAACACCGGTACTGCTCATGCAGCCCGGGACGACTGGGTATATCTGTATCACCTATCAATCTGAGTGGCAGGGGAATTCGGGTCAGTATCAGAGCGGGCTCTTCAGCAATGGCATCTTCCCGTTTGGTTTCTCCATACTGAATGCGACTTGCGTGAACAATGCGAACGCGAATGGTTGCCGCAGTAGTACCCTCTCAAATTCGTTCGCGTTCAGCGCCTCTCCCAGCTCAATCCGACCAACGTCGACAACCGATTACATTGTAGTCGTCTATTCTGTGACCGCCCTCGGCAACTCGACGGGGTTCTACGATTACGGAACGTACGGATTCTGCGGTGGCATGCCGATGGCCGTTGGCTACACCGCATCCCAGGTGAACTCACCCGACTTTGTTCCCGGGACCATGCCTCAAGGGTGCTTCCTGCTCGCGTTCCATGACGTCGCCGTGAGTGTGGGTCCTGGCATGAACGTCGCGTACGTAGCACTTAGCTAGACCGAGATAATCGGGGCTCCAGCAACTAGCCTGATTGTATTCCATCGACCTGTAGCTCCTCTTTCTGAACTATCTACTTGTGCCATCTTGAGAGCAACCGAGAGACAAGTATTCTCGAGCCAGTCACTCTCGCGCCTTCAACCCCAGTGCGCTGGGACCGATTCCAAGCAGTCTTTTGCCGCGCCGTCGCGGAAACTGGTTCTACCAGGTCGCGGTTCTCGGCATGAGAAACGGCGAGCACGACGATCTGGCCATCCCCTCGACCACATATCCCGGATTAAAGCGGATTCTCACTTTTTCACGCGGCATGGCCCTGTTGGCAATCTCCGAAATCCAAAGGTCTCCAAACGAGAGCGCGGAAGCTCGTGAAGTCTCCTCCTTCCAAGGAGGAGGTTATCGGCTATGATAGATCCCTACTGGGCGCATCACTCATCATTGCCAGGATCTTCTCAAGAAGATGAGTTGTCTTCAAAGGATGCGTACTCTTTCCAACCGACTGACACATTGTTGGCCCACACTACTTATGGATTCCGTAACGATCAATGTCCAAGATGTACGACCGTGTGTCTTAGCTCAAGCCATAGGTATTACTTTGTATCCTCTCTTATTAAGTACTATCGTGATGAACTAACGGACATGAATAGCAAACTGAGGTTGATTGGGGCCGCCTTTTTGGCGATAATAATGATGATGAGTTTTGCTCAGATTGGGGCGGTGACGGGCACTGATGCCAGTTCATCTTCCAACTCTTCTGGTCCTGCATTAGCCGCCACTGCACCGAGCACAACATCCATTCCCACCGCCCTGACTAGCTATGTGGAGAGCCTTGCGAATAGCCCAAATGTGTCCCATTGTGGCGGGGGTACCTTGGATCCATTCACTGTCAACTCTACACCATGTACTCCACCAAGTAGTGTAGTTCCTCAGACAACGACCAACTGCGGTACAGAATGTCAGACCGGGGGCTACACCACCGACTCGACTGGATACTATGGCTATGAGGCGGTCACCACTGGGCCATCTAACCCCACAGTTTCTCCGAGTTACTACTATTCGAATACTTTCACCGATTGGATCGGTATCCAAAGTTGTGTAGCATCGTGCGGCTCCATCTACCTTCTCCAAGCTGGAGAGTATTGGGGCCTCTCCAGTACCTACTCGTCGTCCAACCCGACAGTATTCGTGGAGTTCTGGGAAACCTCAGGTTACTGTAGTGGAACAACCTATTGCGGCAACACCGGAACGTGGGGAATAACCTCTGGCGACGGTCTTTCCTTTGATGTCTCCTACACAACTTCGAGCCAATGGCTACTCTACGCTGCAGACACTGCACAGAACCAATACATATACTTCTATGTAACAGTAGGCTCCGCAAGCGGCGACATACCTAACGGACCCTCGGGTATGCAATACGGCATGATGGTCAGCGAAGGCCAAGCGACTACAGCGAGCAACCAGTTTCCTGCAGGAGTCAACTTTTACAATGTCATAGGGACAACCTCCTCAAGTGGCACATATTATCTAGGGGGCCAAACTCAATGGAATCTCCCAACAAGTGGTTCACAAAGTGTGACCCTAGCTTGGACCACTGGCACTTGCACATGGGGCAGCAACACATGCGGAGACCAAGATATAATAGTCTCATAGAACACGATTTCCGTCCTCAGAGGGGTTCTATCTTCTGAGCCCGGGTATCTCAACCAAGATTCTCCCTTCCACTCCCCTCATTCACTTTCAGCCACCTCCCTCGCATCCCGGTCGCCTTCACAAACGTGAGCCGTTATAGCCTTCTGTGTCCTCCCCGAGGCCATGATATAGCATCGGTGTTATGTCTTCCCTGCAGGAGGGGTAGAGGGACCAGCGAGGATTGGACTATGAACACAGTCATCCTCGAATGCATCAAGACCAAGCCAGTCAAATCGCAAATGTTAATTCGGGGCATGATGAAGACAAACTAAAGCATCGGAACGCCGACATGACCACGACTAGACCTGTCTATGTGAATGAGGGCTGGACGCCCGAAGGATTGGTTCGCAAGAACTGGGCGCAGGATAACAGGAAATGCGCCTGGTGTAGCGGATCCCTTCCAAAGGGTCGAAGACTATACTGTAGCCGCAAATGTGGTTTGAGATTCATCGAAGATCCCCGATATCACAATACGATGCTGCTTTGGACTCGGATTCGGGCCGAGGTCTTGTGGGAGACTAAGTTATGCCAGAAATGCAAAGTCAAGCCTTCTTCTGAGGTTGACCACATAAGAGAGATCGCTCTGGGAGGCGACCCATTCGACAAGGCCAACCTTCAGGCGCTCTGTCGTCAGTGCCATAAGGAGAAGACCGTCTGCTTCCTTGTGGAGGAGATGGGAAAGAAGGGACGAATCGGAAAGCGATTGGCGAGGACGCGGGTCAGGAAGCATAGATGGCAGTTGGAGACCGATCGAAGGCCATATGGTGGCGCTCCCGTAGAAGAGTTCTTCGCAATTGCCGAGCAGAGTTCGATTGAGGATTTCTAGGCCGGAGGCTTGGCGGCTTTGCTCGTAGTTCCGATTCCCCAAGACCACCTTAAATCAGTCTCGTTCCTTACGAGTATGGTGGTGTGTTTTGGCTGAAGCAGGCAGGGAAGACAGGTCCTGGACGAATCCTTCGGTCAGGGCCCTCACTGGGGATGGAGATCCAATCACCCGGGTCACCGAGAAGGCGAAGTCCCTCGTTTTTCGCGCAGTGCAGGATCGTTGGCAGGGCCCACCTTTCGACCCATTCTGGCTGGCACAATACTGTGGCATATCCGTAGTTCCAAGGGACGACATTCCGGATGCGAGACTTGTCACTCAGCCAAAGGGAAAAACTGTCATAGAGTACAACCCCAATCAGCCACACGCTCGCGTGAGATTCTCCTTAGCCCACGAAATTGGACACACCCTCTTCCCAGATTACCCTGAGACAACTAGAAATCGCACACAGTTAGTCCAAGGACGCGCAGATGATTGGCAACTTGAGCTCCTTTGCAACCTTGCTGCCGCGGAGATACTCATGCCCTCCGGACCCATCTTGGGCGAGTTCGCGGGGGAAGTTACCTTGGAGAAGTTGATGTCCCTTTGGAAGGAGTATGATGTATCGCCGGAGGCGTTTCTCATCAGGACCGCCGGCGTGACAAATCAACCGGTCTCAATCTTCGCAGCCGCTCGTTCAGGGGACCAGGCCAAGTCTGTCTACAGGCTGGATTATTGCATCCCAGCCGGCTCGAGTTCGATCAAGATGCCGCATGGGTTGCTGATTCAAAACGACGCTGTACTCAAGGAATGCACGGCAATAGGATTTACGACAAAGGTATTCGAGCAAAGTATTTTAGGAAACTACACAAGAAGGAATCGATGCTGATGCAAACGCCAGCTTCAAAACATCGCGCAATTGTCTTGACTGTTGTACTCGTGGCAATAGTCATCGCGGGTGGCATAGCATACATCATAGTCTCTCATCAGCAGCCTGTTTCAAGTTCTTCAACCTCATCCACCATCACTTGCGGAACTGTCAGTTCGAATGGCACTGAAGTATCCTCGACGAACTGTCAGCTGGGTCTGACGTTTACGCTGAGCATCAAGAGCGCCGCGATTGCGGAGGGAGAGAACGAGACTCTAACGTTCTCAATTCGGAACGACCAAACGTCAGTGCGAACTGTCAATTTCACCAGTCCTCCTAACATGCCAGGTGGCCTGAATCCCTCATCTCCGGAGTCAAGTGTCTATCTTCTTCCAACTCCAACATGCGTCGCCAATGTGCCAGGATACTTTGCAACCTATAATTCATCCGTCATTGCTCAAGAGTTGAACAACACTCCGCCGAGCGAGACCTGCGGAATAAGCGGACCTGGGGCTTCGCAATATCATTTCACATCCCTTCAACGGATAACCCAAACAATCACCCTTGGAGGGGTATTCCGTGTTTCAGACCCTTCCCAGCCGTGGATCAACGCAACCTTAGTTCCTCTCGCTCCTGGCCAGTATTCTGTCGTCGCAATTGATCCTTGGAGTCAGTCCCTGACGCTGGACTTCATTGTAACCGCGTCTTCGGACTCCTCTTCATGATCGTAGCCGAGGCTGTCATGTGACTGCAATCGCATGTAGGAGCATTCCGTTCTCAAGAGGCGTAAGGCGGCCTGGCTTACACTCAGCAAGGAGAGGCGTTCAGGAGCAACTCTGAAAGGACGTTAGCCGATTACTTCGCTAGGAACAACATCGGGTACCTCCACGCCGTGACGCGGTGAACAGGTGATGCTATTCACGAGATGCTCACCAAAGATGGTATGCAAGATGTCTCTGGGGTAGGGTTCTTCTCTCGGCATCCAACTGACGGGTATTACTTGCACAATCCTGTGGTGGGTGTCTCCGATGCGGAAAAGATAGTTGTTAATTCGCTACGGCTGAGATGGGTTTAGCTGTAATAATTTGAGCCCAGAAGTGCCATGATGAAACTAGTTCATGCCAAAGTAGGTTCCATATAGAAAGCCACGAGTAACTCCCTCTTGGAGCATTCACCTCCTGAGATGGGTGGCAGAACATTCATTTTGCATGGAGAATAAATAGCAAAGGTACATCAATAGGTTGCATGACCGCCATACCTTACCTCAAAACGTCGGAAAGCAGGGGTAAGGCCTCGTGTACGCGATACCCTACTAGGCTGCGTCTCCATTAATTGACAGCGAGCGGCTATGTGTCCGAATTCGCTTTCACACGCTAGTCTCCACGACCGTCTGACCGCCGCTTGGGCAAAAACCATCGCCGGATTGGTGCTTATATTCGCAGCAGCATGAGTAGTGGTATGCCTCAAACTGGCGACAAGAGCGCGAGGGGTTCGAAGGACTCGAACTCGAACGGAGGCGCGCCCGACGGGATTCGACTCGGTTTACCATTAGATCCAGATTCCACCCGAGAAGGACCGTAGTGGCGGCTCGGCGACAAATTCTTGCCAAAACGGGCCAGTAATCAGTCTTGAAGATGGATAACTGTTTACGCAACCATTCCACCTAATCTTCATGGAGACGCTAACCCCAGCTCGCAGATACGTCCATATGAGCGTGCGGTTGCCCCTCAGCCTTAAGGAGGCTCTAAGATCCGAAGCCGCAATCCGCGGTCTGAACGTCAATTCTCTCATAGAGATGGTCCTCACGAAGTTCACGACGTACGATATCATTGCTGAGTATAACTCTTCGGTGCAAATGAACGCGTCCTTGTTCAAGAACCTTCTGAACAGGGCCTCTCAGGAGGATATGAAGAACATGGGAAGAGCACTAGGGCCGGTTATCGTCAAACAGGCGTTCGATTTTCTTGGTTACAGCCACGATATGAATATCATAACCGAGCGATATTTCAAACCTGTGGGATCATTCTCTGGTTGGTACAAATTCAACACGATTTATCATGACCAACGACAGATTCTTCTGTTTTCTCATGAGTATGGCTTGAACTGGTCGAGTTTCCTGGCGGAGTATGTATCGGGAGTTGTAAGGTCAATGGGCGGAACCATTCAAAGAGCCGAAGTGGCCGATTCCCTGGTCACTGTGAATGTATGATTACGAAATCTATCGGGGGCCCTACTAAGGGTTTGAATGATTCTTCTGGCATTTCTTTCAAGGTGACGGGGCGAGGGATGGCGTCCTTTTTGTTTGCCCTTGAACATTAGCTCTAATCGATGGAGGTTTCATGCAAGTATTGAGCGACAAATCCCAGTGTCACAGATGTCGGTTAGCATCAGCGGGCTCGAGTTGTCTGAGTAGTGTCGCTTGCTGTGTAATGTACAACAACCACAAGCTCAGGTTCGACTTGGACTCGGACCGCCGCACGAGTCAGACGTATTCGAATGCGTCGTGGACAGGGTCACCCTACCCACAGTCTGTCCAAACCAACCGTTGACCGATTAAGATCGCAGAGTATCAGATCATAGGATGAGAGAATACCTTTCCCAACATTTGCATACATTGTGGCACACCACTTTATAGAAGCCTGCTTACCTATTCCAAATCTATGATGATGACAAGACTTTGCAAGGCAGCGCTAATCTCCCTGATAGTGGTTGTCACTTTGGCGAGCTTGTCTTCCTATTACCTTCAGGCATCGCCGAACAGCAATCCCGCGGAGGCCAGTGATTCGGCCAGCCAGACTCCAGGTTCAGTGTGCGCTTCAGCTACTGCAGTAAGCTACTTGCCATTTGACTCTTCTACGAACAGGCCCGTATTGTTGTTACAGCCCGGACAAACGGCTGAGGTCTGCGTAACCTATCAAGCGGCTTGGACGAACTCCGGGACAAGCCCCGAGAATTACTCATTCTTCAAGAGCGTGTATTTCAGCAACGGCAACTTGGAATTCACCAGCCAGATCGCTAATGACGTCAGTCTTGGAAACTGTAACTGCTACACGTCCGTGGTATCGCATTCCTTCGTGATTACGGCCTCTCCGAGTTCTATCTCCCCTGCAGTTACAACATCCACCGTAACGATTCTATACTCAATCACTCCAATGGCCAACGCCACCGGTTTCTACAGTGATTTCTCTCCCGCCCCTGGCCTCCTATTGGCAGTGGGCCACACGGCATCAGCCGTCCTAGCCTCTGACTTCCCATTCGCGGGCGTATACAAGACTGGAGGCCCACCTGTTCCGTACATTGCGCAGAACGTCGGCCTAATCGGCGGCGCCGTTACTACTCTGACTATTCCAAGGGCCGTGGGCATTCCATGAAGGCAAGTCAAGTGAGCAGGCTCTGGCCACAGATTACTGCAATCGTGGTGCTCGTCTTCATAACGACGGTCCCGGTCGCCTCCGCCTTTGAAACAATCCAACTATCGACAGGAGACCATGGGGTCCTCACGTGGTACTACTTCAATGAGCTCGGATACACCACCGATAGCGCGAACCAGTGCGGTACCAATGTCTCGCCATGCTTCAGCTACCAGCTTAACACAGATCTTATCGTCGGCAACGTCGCGAATTTCTATCAAGGTGTGATGATCGTGACTCCAAGCACTTGGTGGTGGGAGGCCTTCATCGGTTGCCCGACATCAGGCAGCTGTAGCTATGCCGCCTCGTCGGCTTCCTATTACTCCCCTTCTATGCTCAACAGCAGCAACAACGTCTTCGTGATGGCCATTGATGCCGGTTCAAACTCTCTTAGTTGGGGAGTGACCTCATGCAATACCCAATTTACAGAGCCGGCTTATTCGTTCGAGTTCTTCGTTCTTTCTATGTCCGCCTGCACGGTCTCGGACTCGTCGACCATTACACCCGGATCTTCCTATTTCACTGGATACACCTTCCCCTACATACAAAGTGTCCCGGTTGGGGTAGGAGGAGGATCAAGTGCGACGTTTGAGCAGACGCAGATTACGGGCGAGTTGTTCAATCACAATCTTGGTTCATACAGCGCCTACCAATATACCCTCACGGGAGAGACATCCAATATAGCCTTGTCAACCGGCTCGCTCGGCAGCGTGGTCCCGCTATGCTACCACTCGCCGGACGTCAGCGCGCCTTGCTAGCGATTTCATTTCGCTGGCACGCCATCGCCTTTTCTGCGATGTCGGACCTGTCGAGGGCGCTCATCGGTTCTCCGTGTACGGAGAACATAACAGTTCTTTTCGCAAAGGGTTTTTAGGATGATTTGCGCGTTAATCTGCTTTATGAGGAAGCTCCTCAGAGCTGGCCTGGTCATCTGCTTAGCTTCAGCTCTGATGCTCTTCCCGGTCGGCGCAACCACGTTTCAGCCGCAGCAGGGGTCTGCATCGTCCTCCTCGAGCACCACTGGCTATCAGACCCCCACGCCTTCCGTCACGGTCGGGGTAAACTGGACCGCCTTCTATGGCAGTCAACCAATTCTGATCAGCGGTACCGTGGGTCCGCTCTCCCCACCGATAATGGAAGTGCTGGTCAGCGTCGACAGCTACGATGCTCCGGTGAGCATAGCGTCCGTTCCGGTGAACGACTCCACAGGGGACTACTCCTACGTGCTGGTCCCGTCCGGTCTCGGGTGCGGATGGATTGCGAGCACCTACAGCGTCACCGCCACCTACACCTACATCGGGCAGGTCACGAGCGCCACGACCCACTTCGAGTATACCCCCGGTACGGCGGCCGTGGGTGCCTCGACATCATCGACCTCGTCCACTACCACCTGTCCTTCGATCTACAGCCTCGCGACCGGCGTCACCGTGACGACAACGACGACCACCACCCAGACATCCACCACAACCATGCCTCCTTCCACGACCACATCGACGTCCACCCGGACGGTGACCGTGACGACCTCGACGAGCGGCACTGCAGAAATCTCCACGTTCACTACCACAACCACTACGACCAAGACACTCGCGGTGATCTCCCAGTCGGTGCCATCCTGGGCTTATGCCGCCATGGCTGGTCTCCTGATTGCCGGCCTCGGGGCCGGGTACGGCCTCAGAAGACCGCGAACGGATAAGTCCACCACCCCGATTCCTGATGCTTGTCTTCCTCGACTTGGTCTGGCGCGGCCGAAGCCAACACTTTGAGCTAAGAGGGTGGACTGATGCCACTCAAGAGATGCGTCCTCGGACCGTCGTATCGCGGCCGCCCCTTGTGATGGGCCACATGGCGAACAGGCCCAGCACCATCGCCTCGACGATTAATATGACGGCCATGCCCTCGAAGAGGTAGCCGAAGTAGGAGGACTGGTTGAAGTAGACCTGCGTCGTAGTGATCAGGTAGTTGGGGTCGCTGTAGGATACGCCTGTCGTCGAATCGCAGTTGTTGAGCTGAAAGGCCATTATGCCTGTAAAGCCAAAAAGGAGCCCGGCCACAGGTACACAGATGAACAGGTTGCGGACATAATGTTGTCGAAAATAGGAGAACAGATTGGAGGAAGCTGTTTCGTTCACACAATACCAGTAAGAAACTCGATGAACGCCCCTACAGTAACCGCATCTTCTGCGCAACGAAAAGCAAAGGAGCGGCCGAGGCTGCGAGATCCCTGAAAGATTCGTTAGGCTTACGCTCCAAAGATCTTCAATCAGCATCAGATACCTTGCTAGGAGGAGCCCAGAGCATGGATGTGTGTGGGTAGACCTTTTGCTACAAATGTACTTCGACATCCAGAATCGCGTTTCGACGAATCCAGAGTGGTCGATAAATACCACAAGCTCAAGTATTATTCATGATTCAATCTCGAACAGAAGGCTCGCAAAGTAGCATGAAATCAGGGGTTATGTCCCACAACCAAGGGCGGCCGTTTGCCGCCCCGGGTTATGTTCGACACGTGCCGGCCATAGTCCTCCTTCTGTTCTA
>PLUF01000053.1 GCA_003164815.1 Candidatus Gagatemarchaeum stordalenia | reverse complement strand
TCCGGGTGGAGATACGGTCAACCAAAGACTGCGCTCATCTTCATAGCGATAGATCGGATGAGCCGTCACCAGGTATCTCGGTCTCTCACCGCGGACGATTGGCAGCTTACGCTGATGCCAAGGTCACAGGTTCATACCGAATTCAGAGAGAGAAAGACGAAATACGGCAGCAAAGGCTCGTTCAGTATTTAACACGGGAATGGGATGTTGCCAACCGACAGTCCAAATCACTGGTTTGGCAACGTAAATGGCAACATCAGAGGCCGGTTTGGCAACATCGTTGGCAACATGACTTGGCAACATCATTCTCACGTTAAGAGTGACCTCGCCGATAGATGGCATGAACCCCGGGGCGCCCGTCTTCCTGTACACTCCGTTCCCTTACTGGGGTGTCTTCGTCTTGGTGCTTTACAGGCACGACCTATCGAGGCTGTCTCATCCCTTCAGGGACGACGGGAGCCCGATCAACTGGTGGTCGGTCTTGAACCACATGGGTCTGCTCGGCACTGAACAGGTAGCGCGAAGGCTGCGTGGCATCAGGGGAGTCCTACCCTACCTCGCCCTGTTCGCCGTCTCGGCGGTGGTGAGCCTGAGCTGGACCTTTCGGGTGTTCCCACCTTTCTATTACTACCTGATTATCGTCCAGGGCATCTCTGCCATCATCCTCACGGCCTCGACGATACAGTATCTCGGCCAGCCTCCCAGGAGGCCGTACGTCGACGTGCTCAGATACCCGCGGCCCGGGTCGAGGATAAGGCACCTCGATAAGGCCCCACAGGACAGGCGAGAGAACGAGCCTTCCAGGGAGCCTCAGGGGGTTCAGAAATGACCTCAAATCCGGCTCAAAAGAAAGAAAGCGCCAAGAAACGGGTCCGGTTCTTCAATGTCTCTCTCAGGAACGGCATCGTGGTCTCCACCCCGGCATATCCGGAGAAGCAAGCCTTCCTCGGCCACGTCATCAGGGCGCTTGAGAGTTCCAACCCCGACTTCGCCTGGATCCAGTTCCTCTTCGTCAGGTCCGACTACGGTTCAGCCCTGGTCAGGCTGAAGAACTCCATGCACCGGGCCAGGGCATCCATCGAGCAGCCGACAATCGACCTGATCAGCGGTGAGGAGCGCGGTAGGAGGGAACTCCACCACGACTACTACAGGCGGTCGGATGCCAGGATGAAGAAGGTCGATGACATCGCCACCAAGCCGACGATCACCCTTGCAATCCAGGGGATGTGGGTCTGCGATAGGGGAGCAAGTTCGCCCGACTCTCTTCCCTTCGACCACTGTTCGGACGAGCACGACAGCCTGGCGGTCTTCCAGTACCGCGACCCTAGGATGCTCCTCGAGCTGGTCGACAGGAGGATGGTCGTGGACATCTCCGGGTACTTCGACCGCTACACGAGGTCGAGGATGGAGCCGCCGTCGTTCCTCGTCACCCCGGAGGAGTTGGTGTCGTACATCCATCTGCCGGCCGGCGAGGTGGCCAAATCCCTCAGCTCCTTGGAAGATGAGGAATCGAAGCGGGACTACTCTCAGGGGAAGGTCGAGGAGGAAGGAGAGGCGAAAGCGGTCGAGAGCGGCGAAATCTCCTCAAAGCTGGTGAGGCTCGTCAAGGTGCCCATCACCGATGAGGTCTTGGAAGATTCGGCGATTCAGCCGCTCTCTCATCTCGCAGCCCCGACGGTGAGGACGCTCGAGCTGGTCTACTCGGGAGGGAGGACCGAGGTGATGTTTTCCGCTCAGACGGTAGAGGACATGAGGAAGTACACAAGCCTTCTCAGCCTGGTTTACGGAGGGCTGAAGCTTGAGCAGGCCGACCCTGCCCCACGTTTTCTGCAGGAGCTACCCGGAATTGTCATGCATTAAGCCCATATCATGTTGTAGAAATTGAACCGATTCTTACTACCTTACCTCAATCCGCTTATTCCTTCGGTCCGAGAAATCGGTCTGCCAGAGTGCGCATCAATTCAAGATGCTTCTTGGTGGCTTGTTCTCCTTCAGGTGTTATCTCGATGACCATCCTCGGGCCCGGGGCGAGGACAAAAGCCCTGCGTTGCTTGATGAATCCATAGTCTTCCAGGATCCCGAGATTCTTGTTGAGCGAGCTCTTCGGAGTCTTCACGGCAAGGAGCAATTCCGTGAAGGTGGTCCTCCTGAATCCGAGGAGGGCCGTCATTATTCCCACTCGGGTCGAGACCGAAAACGGTCCCGGCAAACCTGCATCAGAAACCAGGTCCTCCTCTTCCTTTCCCACCCGGCTGTCGCCCTGTCCCGATTCAGGAGGCAACCAGTGCAAACTCCTTGGGTGCGTCGTAGAGCGATTTCGTTCCACAGAATACAAAGAGAGGTGACGCGAGAACCCAGGTCCACACCGGAGCTCCCGGAAGGATGGCCGCGAAGGCGATCAGGATGATTCCTGCCATGAATGCCCAGTCTTCCACCCTTCTTTCGACGATGCGATCCTGCTTCGTCGCTCGTGAAAATCCCAAGATCAAGGCCACAATCACGAGGAACATCCCTGCAAAAATAGGATAGCCCTCTGCATTGGCAATCGTGTATCCAATCCAGGGCCCCACTGTCAGGAGGAACCAAGCGAAGTTGCGCCAAGACAACCAGCGGATTCTCCTCTCGTCGTAGGTCGCCCCTCCCTCCCCCTTCAGGAAGTCCAGGCTGTACTGCATCCTAGAGAATCCACCATATCCGCACAACCTCGCGACGGACCAGACAGCGACGCTGCCGGCTATGGTCCCAGCAATTGCGAACGGAACGGGAACTGTGACGAAGAGGATGATTGCAACCAGAGGTACCACTGAAGCGAGAGAGTAGAGTACTCCGAGGCCCCTCCTTGCCCTGAATCGGAAGAGTCTAGCGGCGATCAGTTCGGCTTCTATTCGCTGCTGTTGGAGGACATCGCTTTCCAAAGGGGAGACTCTCATAATTGGAGTCCGCGCGCTATAAAATGATGGTGAGAGTTCACTAAAGTGAACTACTATCCCTGTTTAACTACCATCTTCGGCCCTTGTTCAAAGTGTCTTGGAGACCCGTACGCCGCCCCACTGCTCCTTGTCGGGGTAGTGATAGTGGTGCTTGGGGTGCTTTGGAAGTGAGCGCGCAGGGCCCGACGCCGGTGGAAGAGGAGACCAAACCCGGTAAGACGCGCATCTACTTTGTGGACTACCTCAGGGGTGCGCTGGTAAGCCTCGTGATCCTCCATCATACGGCGATCACCTACGGAGGGTCCGGGTCCTTCTACTATACGGAGCCCGCGACCGACCCAGTTGCCTCGCTGGTGCTGACGCTCCTCACGAACTTCAACCAGGCGTGGTTCCTCGGCGCCTTCTTCCTACTCTCTGCCTACTTCACGCCTGGCTCTTTTGACCGGAAGGGTGCCAAGCTGTTCATCAAGGACAGGCTGATTCGTCTGTTCATCCCGCTCGCCGTCTTCTTCTTCGTCATCAACCCGCTGACCATCTACATAGCGTTCTATCACATGACTGCGGCTCAGCTGGTCCAGCAGGGGATCACCGCCCCCATGGGGCTGAACCTGACCTTCATCTCCCAGTCGGTTGGCACTGGGCCGCTCTGGTTCGTCGAACTGCTGCTCATCTTCGAGTTCGGCTATGTCATCTGGCGCCTGGCTACGAGAAACAGGGCAACGAAAGAAGCCCGCTCTTTCCCATCATACCTGAAGATAGCTGCCTTCATCCTGGTCCTTGCTGCGGCTGCCTATGCGCTAAGAATCGTAGTGCCACTAAATGCCCAAGTGCTCGGTTTCCCCTCCCTCTTCGATCTGCCGCAGTATCTGAGCTTCTTCATCGTCGGGACGGTGGCCGCCCGCGGCGACTGGCTGAGAAAGATGCCAGACATGATGGCGAAGCGCCTCTTTGAGATCGTCCTCGTTGCGAGCGCGACGCTGCTTATCCTCGCGATAATCGGCACAGAAGTGACCTCGCTTGGGTGGGGCAGCTTGGTCGGATACGGGTCGTTCTCCTCCGCCATCTACGCGCTCTGGGACTCCACCTTCGCCGTGGGGATGACCATGTTTGCAATCTCGTTCTTCCGCAAGCGCTTCAACTCCCCCGGAAGGCTCTGGAGCTTTGCCGCGAAGAATTTCTACGCCGCGTACTTCCTGCAGGCCACGGTCATAGTCACGTGCTCGGCTCTAGTACTATACCAAGTTCACATAGAATCACTGCTCAAGTTTGGCTTGGCAGCGGTGATTATAGTGCCCTCGACCTGGGGGCTGGCCTATCTTGTCAGGAAGATACCTTACGTCGAGCGGATCCTGTAGTGTCCGTCCCGGTCAGATGATTGGCATGTTTTCAGACCCGGACCATCCACCTGTCAACGAGGCACAAATCGGGTTAGATTCGGTGCCCTAGACCTCTTTGCATTATAAGCCGCCTAGTCTCATCATCCTATGGCAAGCGACACTATCAGCGCCGAGGACATGCTCTTCCACGCCCTCTACATAGGCTCGACCGGCGCGGGGAAGACCAACGCCCTGCTCTACTGGATACTGAGGCTCTTCGAGAGGAAGGACGTTGCTCTCGTCCTCATCGACCCTCACGGAGACGCGGCGTTCGACCTCGTCCGGACGATTCCCGAGTCAGAAAGGGCAAGAGTCGCCCTCATCGACCCCGAGTCGGTCACCTTCGGGCTCAATCCCCTCTCTCTTCCGGATGGGACGCAGATCACGAACCGGGTCCAGGTCATGCAGACGCAGGTCGAGGAACTGTCAGCGCTTCTCTCGGACGTCCTCAACACCGATGCTTCGACGGCTCCGAGGCTGATGTGGATCTTCAAGGGCGCCCTCTACTACCTCTACACCATCTCGGACAGGCCGACCTTCAAGGACCTCTACAGAATCCTGGTCGACTTCATCTCGCTGACGAAGGAGACGATCGAGCAGATGCTCAAATCGAGGAAGATCAACGATGAGATAATCAGGAGCACGATAGAGGCCATCTCGAAGCTCCAGAAGGACGCGTTTGCCCCCGTGATCAACAGGATAGCGAACTTCGTGCTCCCTCCCCAGTCGATAACCTCGAGGACGTTCTGCGCACGGACGAGCAAGCTGGACTTCGCCGAGATGACCACGCCGGGAAGGCTGACGATATTCAGGATAACCAAGGCGCTGCCCTATGACTTCCGGAGGCTCATCTCGGCCTCCATAGTGATGCGGTTCTACTTCGAGGTGGAGAAGAGGGCCGCGAGGCTCGAAAAAGCCGGAGCGCCGCCGACCGCAAGGACCCCGATAATCCTCGCGATAGACGAGTTCCAGAACATAAGCGACCTCAAGCTGCTCGACACCATCCTCTCGGAGTCGAGGAAGTTCGGGCTCTACCTGTGGATGGTGAACCAGAACATCCATCAGATCAGGCCGGAGCTCTACAGCGCGATAGGCGGGAACGTCGGCCCCATCTTCTGCTTCAGGGTGGGGACCGAGGACGCGACCAGGATGGCCGAGCTCATCGCGCCAAGCTCCAGCGAGAAGGTGAGGAAGACGCTCATCAAGCTCCCCGACTACGCGTGCGTGGTCAGGAAGAGGCTCCACGGTGACGATGTCGCGTCCAAGCCTCTGATCTTCGACCCGTTCCCGAAGGTCAGGGAGCCCCTCTACGACGTGAAGGACGTCATCGCGTTCATGAAAGGAGAGATGGGGGAGAAGTACGGAGGCGCAGAGGAGGCAACCGACCTCGTCTACAAGAGCCTGAAGCAGCGGGTCGAGGAGGCCGCCGCGAGCGAAGATTCCTCTGACACGTCCACGGTCGCCTTCATGCCCATCCACTGGAAGATACTCACGATGACGTACCTCAAGGAGCTATCGGGCGAATTCTCCGTAGAGTATTCCCGCCTAAGGTCGAACCTCTACCACAACTTCACCTGGAAGACCTCCGACGTCCAGCAGGCGCTCAACGACCTCGTGAACACTGGCTACATGACGCAGGCCTTCGTCTGCCAGGACTACATAATCAAGGGGAAGGACGAATTCGGGAACGCGATACGGGTCACTCCGGACCCCTCGAACATGGACGACGTGGCAAGGTCGAGGACCGTCGTCTACAGCCTGACCCCCAGGGCGCTGGACGTGTTCAAGATGAAGGTCGGCCCCTCGAAGATGGGAGACGTGAAGCACGCGCGGGTGATAGAGAAGCTGCTGAAGGGCGAGTTCTGGCGGAACGGGTACTTCTGCGTCGTCGACTGGGGAGACTCGAGCCTGGAGATGCCCGACATCGCCGTCATCGAGCCCGCCCCCAAGACGGTCAAGGACAAGTACGGGAACGACCAGAGGATACTGAACCCTTGGGTGTGGAACTACACNNTCAAGAACTACCAGAAGAACAAGGCGTTCTACAAGCAGATCAGGTTCGTCGTCACCTCGGAGAACCACAAGGAGCAGCTCTACCAGATCCTCAACGAGGAGCAGCCTCCTGACCCGAACAAGTACTGGATTCAGGTGATGAAGTTCGAGGAGCTGAACGAGATACAGCCAGCAATGGAGGTGAGGAAGGAGGAAGAACCCGCAAAAGCTGAGACCAAGAAGGCGGACCACCACCTGCCGAAGGCGGAAGAGGCAATCCTTTCCTACATTCTGGCAAACGGCTTCACTAGCAGGGAGGAAATCGCCCAGAAGTGTGGCGAGCAGGGAATCGACATAGCTGCTAGGTCAGTATCCAGGTGCCTCAAGATTCTGACAGAGAAAGGGATGCTCCGAAGAGAGGGAAAAAAGTACCTGCCCACGGACCTTGCCAAGGACAAGGACTGGCAAGAAACCCTGTGACGTCCGAAAGTGGCTGATCTCGCGCTGGCATCTGCCCTTATTAGGCAAAGCCCTTCAAGGATTCGATGCAAGAAGGGGCGTACGAAGAGATGGAGATAATCTGGCCTTACACCGGCTTCACCGTCAGGGCATCCGAGCGGAAGCTGGGAGAGGGGAAGCTGACCCTGACCGAGCAGTCCTTCCTTTTCGAGGCCAAGAATAGCGAAATCGTTGGATTCGATTTTCCTGCCCTTCGCCTCATCAGACAAATGGATTCGAACACAGTCGAGCTGGTCTACTCGATTCAGAGTGAACTTCGAAGCGCATCCTTCAGAGTGGTGTGCACCTTCCCAGATGGGACGGAAAGAGACGAGGTTCCCTCCAAGGAAGACTCCTATCGCATGAGCCTCTTCAGGGCAATCACAGGAGGTGTGATCGCTCGATTCCTCGCTGACCACAGCAGCGCAAAGACCGAAGGTCTGACAAAGATGACCGATGAGAAGTTCGAAGCTAGAATGAAAGATATGGAGAGAAACCTGAGCTTGTTTCCATCTAAGCGTGAGATGGACGAGGATGTCTTCTGGGACGAGAGCTTACGAAAGCGGTCAATAGAGGCTGCGGAATTAGAGTCACAGGTATGGGAAGACCCTTTCAGGGATAGGTTGTACTACATGGGTACTGAACCCGGGATGACTGTCGATAATGCTTTCGAGAAGGTGGATTTATTGCAGGAAGACTGGATCAACGGCAAACTAAGCCCGCAGCAGAGGGCAAGGTGCATTTCCGCCGAATATAGGATAAAGTTGCGTTGTGCCGAAATGGGCTACGAGGACGAACAAGGTGGTTCTCCTACGACATGGAAGGAAAGTGCCGAAAGGCTCATCCAGTTTGAGAAACGCCTCGGGATTGACATTCTCAGCTTGAACTAGACTGGTTGATTGCGTTCCTGATGCTTCGAATCCGGGCCTCTCGAGCTCCTCATACTTGCCCTGAGATTCGCAATTTGTCCCAAACTCTCTGAGGTTGGCATGCCGGATTCATTGTATTTCATAGTCGAATCTAGCTGCGCCTTGTATCCCTCTGTGAATTCAGCCTGAGCCATTGGGCTACGGGCTATTGCTTGATACTGCTGACCCGTGATAATGTGGCTGCGCCTAGCTTGTGAAAGGAACTGCGAAGGACTCGTCTGGACCTGACGCTCGTACCATTGCACCAAGGAAGGGGTTTGTGTGTGTAATGTCCCCACACTAGGGGGTGGTGCTGTTACCGCGCTAAAGACGTGAACTCCGAGAGTCTGATTCGCACCTTCCAGTGCGGTTGAAGTTTCGTACTCTAATGCTTGCTGCTGCCGATTTGCGTTGATTCGTCCTATCCCCTGCGAGACGACATTGGAACTACTCAACGGAGCCACAGTGGCTATGGATCTGGCAGCGCTGCTCGCACCCATGGCTGACAGAACGCCTGTGGCACCCGCCACGGCCACGTTCTTGAGAGAATGAGGAGCGGCGTAGAGCAACCTCTCCCCGAGGCCCATGCTCTGCATCTTACCGGCTGCCTGTTGCCCGATCGTCTGTGTCCCTCCTCCTAACCCCCCCGCCGTGCCCCTCGTCATTCCTCCGATGGCTCCGCCAGCTCCAGCCCCGGCAAGACCCGACCCAGCGGCTCCTGCCACCGGTCCAGCCGCAGCGCCAGCCATCGAAGCAGCTACTCCCACTCCAACCATCGCAGCTTGCGAGGCGGTCTGGAACAGGGTGCCGGTGAGCGGAGCGAAGACAGTAGGAATCAGGACCGCAGTGAAGAGCGCTGCCGCCGCCACCCAGTTCGATATCCCGTTAATCCCGGTGCTTGCGAAGATTGTCGCGCTCCAGACAGAGCCGCTTGGAGCGTCTGCGAGGACGTATGCCGCCACCCCTATCGCTATCGAGCTCATCAGTGAAGCTAGCATCAGGCCATAGAGGGTGTCCTCCACCATCGAACTCAGCTTCCTCGCGAAGGGTATCTGCTTGAGGGCGAGGGAGAGGGGGAACCCGATGACCATGACCGTGATCAGCCAGATCCGGATCACGCCGAGGAAGATGGTCATCAGGTAGACGATGAGGGCGACGAGCCAGCCCGCCACGCTCGTTATCGGGGAGACGAGGATGCCCCAGATGCCCCCTCCCTGTGCCCACGAGAGCAGCTTGCCCCAGACGAGGCTGACCTGCAGGCTATAGTCGGTGTACGGCAGGCCCGGTCCGGCAATTATCGTCATGTCGAGGTAGTTCGTGAGGAGGGCGATGTTGTTGTAGATTGCCGGGAATAGGACGATGAAGAGCACGGCGATGACGAAATCGAGCAGGACGTTCTTCCTCTCGTCCCCGGTGAACTGTTTGTTTGCGAGGGCGATGAGGAGACCTCCTCCGGCCAGGATTATGGCGATGATGAAGATGAAGTCGTAGA
>PLUF01000105.1 GCA_003164815.1 Candidatus Gagatemarchaeum stordalenia | reverse complement strand
TCCGGGTGGAGATACGGTCAACCAAGACTGCGCTCATCTTCATGTCGAAAAGTCGGATGAGCCGTCACCGCATATCTCGTTCTCTCCCGAAGACGACTGGCCGACGAAGGCGTTTAGTAGCCTACGCTGGTGCCAAGGTCACAGGTTCATACCGAATTCAGAGAGAGAAAGACGAAATACGGCAGCAAAGGCTCGTTCAGTATTTAACACGGGAGAGAGATGTTGCCAACCGACAGTCCGAATCACTGGTTTGGCAACGTAATTGGCAACATCGGAGACCAATTTGGCAACATCGTTGGCAACATGACTTGGCAACATCATTATCACGTTAAGAATGACCTCGCCGATAGATGGCATGAACCCCGGGGCGCCCATCTTCCTGTACACTCCGTTCCCTTACTGGGGTGTCTTCGTCTTGGTGCTTTACAGGCACGACCTCTCGAGGCTGTTTCATCCCTTCAGGGACGACGGGAGCCCGATCAACTGGTGGTCGGTCTTGAACCACATGGGTCTGCTCGGCACTGAACAGGTAGCGCGAAGGTTGCGTGGCATCAGGGGAGTCCTACCCTACTTCGCCCTATTCGTCATGTCGGCAGTGGTGAGCCTGAGCTGGACCTTTGGGCTTTTTCCCCCATTCTATTACTGCCTGATTATCGTCCAGGGCATCTCCGCAATCATCCTCGCGGCCTCGACGATACAGTATCTCGGCCAGCCTCCCAGGAGGCCGTACGTCGACGTGCTCAGATACCCGCGGCTCGGGTCGAGGATAAGGCACCTCGATAAGGCCCCACAGGACAGGCGAGAGAACGAGCCTTCCAGGGAGCCTCAGGAGGTTCAGAAATGACCTCAAATCCGGCTCAGAAGAAGGAGAGCGCCAAGAAACGGGTCCGGTTCTTCAATGTCTCCCTCAGGAACGGCATCGTGGTCTCCACCCCGGCATATCCGGAGAAGCAGGCATTCCTCGGCCATGTCATCAGGGCGCTTGAGAGTTCCAACCCCGACTTCGCCTGGATCCAGTTCCTCTTCGTCAGCTCAGGCTACAGCTCAGCGCTGGTCAGGCTGAAGAACTCCATGCACAGGGCCAAGGCATCCATCGAGCAGCCGACCATCGACCTGATCAGCGGTGAGGAGCGCGGTAGGAGGGAACTCCACCACGACTACTACAGGCGGTCGGACGCCAGGATGAAGAAGGTCGATGACATCGCCACCAAGCCGACGGTTACTCTTGCGATCCAGGGGATGTGGGTCTGCGATAAGGGAGCAAGTTCGCCCAACTCCCTTCCCTTCGACCACTGTTCGGACGAGCACGACAGCCTGGCGGTCTTCCAGTACCGCGACCCGAGGATGCTCCTCGAACTGGTCGACAGGAGGATGGTCGTGGACATCGCCGAGTACTTCGACCGCTACACCAGGTCGAGGATGGAGCCGCCGTCGTTCCTCGTCACCCCGGAGGAGCTGGTGTCGTACATCCATCTGCCGGCAGGTGAGGTGGCCAAATCTCTCAGCTCCTTGGAAGATGAGGAATCGAAACGGGACTACACTCAGGGGAAAGTCGAGGAGGATGAGGAGACCAAAGCGAGTCAGAGCGGCGATGTCTCCTCAAAGCTCGTAAGGCTCGTGAAGGTGCCCACCACCGAGGAGGTCCTGGCCGATTCTGCGATTCAGCCTCTCGCCCACCTCGCAGCGCCGACGGTGAGGGCCTTCGAGCTGGTCTATTCAGAAGGAGCCACAGAAGTGCTCCTTTCAGCCGAGTCTGTCGAGGACATGGGCAAGTACGCTCAGCTGCTCAACTTGGTCTACGGGAGCATGAAATACGAAGCAAGGGATCAGGTTCCGGAGTTTCTCAAGGAACTCCCTCGCATGATCGGCCTAGTCAACTAGGCGGATAGTGGAGCTGCAATATGTCTCTAATTCATGCCTGCGCCGTCACGACGAGAGTCTGAGGGCCGAATTCCCCGTTGCCCTGGACGCTCGTCGACAGCGTCATCGCGTAGGTATTCCCTGCCGTCAGATTCTGGAGCTGCATATTGGCGAAAGCGGTGTCACCCAAGGGGAGAGGGTTGCTGGAGCTTACAGCCGCGCCATTGTAGTCGAAGACCAGGGCGGTTGACTGGGGGAGTGTGGAGGAGTTCGTGACAGAGATCATCGTGACTGGGCCGGACGCGTCGTTCTTCGCCCAGACGGTGAGGTTCCAGGAACCGGACTGCTCTTGGGTAATGCTTCCAGACAAGATCACTAGATACTCTGGACCAGTGCAGTCGAGGCAGCCAATTATCGGTGGTGCGACGTAAATCTCGTAGGCGAAGAATGACGGCACCAAGACACCAATAATCAAGAGAGCGACGCCCAGTGGCCTCGCGTAAGAACGGGGAGTATTTGCGGCGGCCAGAACAATGCTGAGCACTCCGAGCGCGGCAAGGCCGAAGGTCGACCCAGCTGTAATGGGAGACTGGAAGTTGCTCTGGAAGTCCGGCGGGTTGACCGCGTAGACGGAAACCGCAACAAACAAGCTACCACCGAGGAGAAGGACGCCGACCACGAGCAGGAGCTTCAACCCAGGTCCACGCCTTTTCGAGGTCATTGCCGATTAATAGTTTTGTCCGACTGGCTGCGCATTATAAGGCGCGAACACTGGTCATTCTGTGGCAAAGGACACAGTCAGTGCTGAGGACATGCTCTTCCATGCCCTCTACATCGGCTCTACCGGGGCCGGGAAGACCAACGCTCTGCTCTACTGGATACTGAGGCTCTTCGAGAGGAAGGACGTTGCTCTCGTCCTCATCGACCCTCACGGAGACGCGGCGTTCGACCTCGTCCGGACGATTCCGGAGTCAGAAAGAGGTAAGGTCGCCCTCATCGACCCAGAGTCGGTCACCTTCGGGCTCAATCCCCTCTCTCTTCCGGATGGGACGCAGATCACGAACCGGGTCCAGGTCATGCAGACGCAGGTCGAGGAACTGTCAGCCCTCCTCTCTGACGTCCTCAACACCGATGCTTCGACGGCTCCGAGGCTGATGTGGATCTTCAAGGGCGCCCTCTACTACCTCTACACCATCTCCGACAGGCCGACCTTCAAGGACCTCTACAGGATTCTCGTCGACTTCATCTCGCTGACGAAGGAGACGATCGAGCAGATGCTCAAGTCAAGGAGGATCAACGACGAGATAATCAGGAGCACGATAGAGGCCATCTCGAAGCTCCAGAAGGACGCGTTTGCCCCCGTGATCAACAGGATAGCGAACTTTGTGCTCCCTCCCCAGTCGATAACCTCGAGGACGTTCTGCGCACGGACGAGCAAGCTGGACTTCGCCGAGATGACCACGCCGGGAAGACTGACGATATTCAGGATAACAAAATCGCTGCCCTACGACTTCCGGAGACTCATCTCCGCCTCCATAGTGATGAGGTTCTACTTCGAGGTGGAGAAGAGGGCCGCGAGGCTCGAGAGGGCAGGTGAGCCGCCCACTGCGAGGACTCCGATCATCCTCGCGATAGACGAGTTCCAGAACATAAGCGACCTCAAGCTCCTCGACACCATCCTCTCGGAGTCGAGGAAGTTCGGGCTCTACCTGTGGATGGTCAACCAGAACATTCAACAGATTAGGCAGGAGCTCTACAGCGCGATAAGCGGGAACGTAGGAACCATCTTCTGCTTCAGGGTGGGGACGGAGGACGCCGCGAGGATGGCGGACCTTATTGCGCCCAACTCGAGCGAGAAGGTCAGGAAGTCGCTCGTCAAGCTCCCGGACTACGCGTGCGTCGTCAGGAAGAGACCCCATGGGGATGATGTCGCTTCAAAACCTCTGATCATCGACCCGTTCCCGAAGGTCAGGGAACCCCTCTACGAGGTGAAGGATGTCATAGCGTTCATGAAGGGCGAGATGGAGGAGAAGTACGGTGGCGCCGAGGAGGCCACGGACCTCGTATACAAGAGCCTGAAGCAGCGGGTCGAGGAGGCCGCCAGCAGCGATGATTCCTCGGATACGTCCAGGGCCGCCTTCATGCCCATCCACTGGAAGATACTCACGATGACGTACCTCAAGGAGCTATCGGACGATTACTCCGTAGAGTACTCCCGCCTAAGGTCGAATCTCTACCACAACTTCACCTGGAAGACCTCGGATGTTCAGCAGGCGCTCAACGACCTCGTGAACATGGGCTACATGACGCAGGCCTTCGTCCGCCAGGAGTACATAATCAAGGGGAAGGACGAGTTCGGGAACCCGCTAAGGGTCACTCCGGACCCCTCGAACATGGACGATATGGAGAGATCGAGGACCGTCGTGTACACCCTGGCACCCAGGGCCCTGGATGTCTTCAGGATACGGGTTGGCCCCTCGAAGATGGGAGACGTGAAACACGCGCGTGTAATAGAAAAGCTGCTCAAGGGCGAATTCTGGCGGAACGGATACTTCTGCGTAGTGGACTGGGGAGACTCGAGCCTGGAGATGCCCGACATCACTGTCATCGAGCCCGCCCCCAAGACGGTCAAGGACAAGTACGGGAACGACCAGAGGATACTGAACCCCTGGGTGTGGAACTACACGACCGCGACAGCCGTCGAGATCGAGATGTCGCCCATGAAGAGCAAGGAGCAGGTCCTCAAGAACTACCAGAAGAACAAGGCGTTCTACAAGCAGATCAGGTTCGTCGTCACCTCGGAGAACCACAAGGAGCAGCTCTACCAGATCCTCAACGAGGAACAGCCTCCTGACCCGAACAAGTACTGGATTCAGGTGATGAAGTTCGAGGAGTTGAACGAGATACAGCCAGTGATGGAGGTGAAGAAAGGGGAAGAGCCTGCCGAAGCTGAGACGAAAGAGGCGGACCCGCACCTGTCGAAGGCGGAAGAGACGATCCTTTCCTACATCCTGGCAAATGGCTTCACTAGCCGGGAGGAAATCGCCCAGAAGTGTGGCGAGCAGGGAATCGACATAGCTGCTAGGTCAGTATCCAGGTGCCTCAAGATTCTGACAGAGAAAGGGATGCTCCGAAGAGAGGGAAAAAAGTACCTGCCCACGGACCTTGCCAAGGACAAGGACCGGCAAGAAACCCTGTGACGTCCGAAAGGGTGTCACCTTGCCGGGCCATCTGTCCTTATTAGGAAAAACACATCAAGGGGACGATGCAAGAAGGCGCGCTCGAAGAGATGGAAACCCTCTGGCCCTACGGCGGCTTTACAGTCAGGGCGTCTGAGCGGAAGCTCGGAGAGGGAAGGCTGACCCTCACCGAGCAATCGTTTCTTTTCGAGGCAAAGAGCGCCGAGATAATAGGATTTGATTTCCCCGCTCTACGGCTTATCAGACTCGGTGACCCCAACTCTGTCGAGGTTATCTTCTCCATTCAGGGTGAACTTCGAAATGCCTCATTCAGGGTGAAGTGCACTTTTCCAGACGGGACTGAGAGGGATGACCTTCCTTCGAAGGAAGACTCCTATCGGACGAGCCTGTTCAGGGCTATTACAGGAGGTGTGGTGGCTCGATTCGTCTCTGACCACAGCAGCGCTAAGACTGAGGGTCTGACAAAGATGAATGACGAGATGTTTGAAGCAAGATGCAAGGATTTGCAACGAAACATCCAGCTCTTTCCTTCAAAACAAGAGTTGGACGCTGGAGTGTTCCTGGATGACGCCCTAAAGCAACAATCGCTTGAGGAAGCGGAAATGGAACCTTCAATCTGGGAAGACCCTGAAAGGACCAAGTTGTTCTATACTGGAACTAGCCCAGGCATGACCCTCGATAATGCCCTAGAAAAGCTGGACTTGTTTCAGGAAGATTGGGTGAGTGGTAGGATCAGCCCAATTCAGCGCGCGAAAGTCGTGGCATTGGACTACTTGGTAGATTCCCGGCAATACGATTTAGGATACACAGGTGTCAATGGAGAGCCTCCTCAGGTTTGGAAAGACGGCGCGGAAAGGCTAGTAGAGTTCGAAAGCCAGCTGGGCGTCGACGTGCTTGCTTACGTCTAGGCATTCCTACCCTGACGGAACCGTCTCAAGTTCTGACTCCCTCCTCCTTCGAAGCCTCTCCTTAGAGCGCCAAGCCGACCTAGTGATTCCGAAGTCAGATTCCCTGCAACATCGCGCTCATTGATGGTGTGTAGTTGCTGCTTGTAGCCTTCCGCAAACTCTGCTTGGGCTGAGGGATTCCTGAATATTGCTTGATACTGCTGAGGAGTGATTACGTGACTTCGCCTGGCTTGGGACAGGATTTGCGATGGACTCGCAAGGGTTTGTTGTGAGTACCATTGGGTGGTGTATTGAGGGGACATACTTGCTAATCCGAGCGATTGGGGAGGGGCGGTGACTGCGTTGAACACGAATCCACCCAAGGCTGTATTGGCCTCTTCCAGTGCAGTCGATGTTTCTTGTCCCTGGGCAAGCTCCTGTCTCGACGCATTGATCCTGCTTATCCCCTGAGAAACACCTACTGAACTACTCAGCGGAGCCACAGTGGCTATGGATCTGGCAGCGCTGCTCGCACCCATGGCTGACAGAACGCCTGTGGTACCCGCCACGGCAACGTTCTTGAGAGAATGAGGAGCAGCGTAGAGCAATCTTTCTCCGAGTCCCATGCTCTGCATCTTACCGGCCGCCTGCTGCCCGATCGTCTGTGTCCCGCCTCCTGACCCCCCTGCCGTGCCCCTCGTCATTCCTCCGACGGCTCCGCCAGCTCCAGCCCCAGCAAGACCTGACCCAGCGGCTCCTGCCACCGGTCCAGCCGCAGCACCAGCCATAGAGGCAGCTACTCCTACTCCAACCATGGCTGCTTGCGACGCAGTCTGGAACAGGGTACCGGTGAGCGGAGCGAAGACAGTAGGAATCAGGACTGCTGTGAAAAGCGCTGCCGCCGCCACCCAGTTCGATATCCCGTTAATCCCGGTGCTTGCGAAGATTGTCGCGCTCCAGACAGGGCCGCTTGGAGCGTCTGCGAGGACGTATGCCGCCACCCCTATCGCTATCGAGCTCATCAGCGAGGCGAGCATCAGCCCATAGAGGGTGTCCTCCACCATAGAGCTCAGCTTCCTCGCGAAGGGTATCTGCTTGAGGGCGAGGGAGATGGGGAACCCGATGACCATGACCGTGATCAGCCAGATCCGGATGACGCCGAGGAAGATGGTCATCAGGTAGACGATTAGGGCGACGAGCCAGCCCGCCACGCTCGTTATCGGGGAGACGAGGATGCCCCAGATTCCGCCTCCCTGCGCCCACGAGAGCAGCTTGCCCCAGACCAGGCTGACCTGAAGGCTGTAGTCAGTGTACGGCAGGTTCGGGCCGGCAATTATGGTCATGTCGAGGTAGTTCGTGAGGAGGGCGATGTTGTTGTAGATGACCGGGAAGAGCAGGATGAAGAGGACCGCAATCACGAAGTCGAGGACGACGTTCTTCCTCTCGTCTCCAGTGTACGACTTGTTCGCGAGGGCGATGAGGAACCCGCCTCCCGCCAGGATTATCGCTATGATGAAGATGAAATCGTAGAATCCCTGCAAAGGAAGTCCGCAAGGAGATGTCGTCGGGGCGCAGTGGACGGTCGTGCCCAGGGTCGTCTCGTTGAACATGGGCATCTCCATCACCAGCTGAAACATCTGGGTGGACCCGCCGGTCACTGAAACCGTCACCGTGGAGTTCGCCAAGACGCACGGGCCACCGGTGCAGCCCGGCTGGTTCGAGGCGGCCACCCAGTAGGTGTACCCGTCCACGACGGGCTCGCAGAAGTTAGAGTCGACCTGGGGGTTGTCGACCCCGGACTGGCTCTGGCTCGGGAAGTTCAAGGGGTTCGGGCTGAAATCCCCCTGCATGAGCGTCAGGGTCTGCGTCTCGGGCTTGTCGGTGGCCTTGTCGTGGCCGTAGATCGTGATTGATCCTGTCAGATACACGTTCCCTGAGTAGGTCCCGGACAGCCCCACCCCGCCGCTCGCCTGGTAGTAGCCATGGGAGGGGAAGAGAGGGACCCCACAGCCGAAGGGGCTGACAGCGTTCAGGTTAACGCTCGGGGAGAGGTTCAGGGACCCGGGCCCGCTGGCAAGTACC
>PLUF01000003.1 GCA_003164815.1 Candidatus Gagatemarchaeum stordalenia | reverse complement strand
CGAACTCGACGTAGGAGTTCTCGGAGAACCCGGAGACGACGTAGGGTCCTGTGCCCGGTATCGGGTTCTGGTTGAAGTAAGTGTTCATCTGGACAGGAGTGCCGAAGCCTCCGTGGTCCAGCAACCACTGGGTGTCGAACATCAGGCCGACGTAGACGACCAGGGTGCCTAGGAAGTAGTTGAACGGCGCTGCCAGGTGGAAGACGATGGTGTCAGGCCCTGTCACGTAAATCGGCCAGTTCTGGTTCTCCATCATGGCGAGCGCGGCCGGACTCGGGTTGATCAGACCGCTCTGGTTCAGGAGCGCGATTGAGGAGGGTCCGAAGTTCACCGGTGCGAGGTTGAAGACGTTGTAGGACTCGAGGAAGGAGGAGCTGTTCCCCGAGAGGTAGTAGAACCCGTACATCTCAGCCCACACTTGGTAGGCGTTGAACGCGTTTCCGTCGGAGAACTTGACGCCCTGTCTGAGGTTGAAGGTGTAGGTCCTTCCGTCTGCAGACTGGGTGAAGTTGCTCGCCAGGTCCGGCAGGTACTGCACCGTTCCCCCGTTGTAAAGAGCGCTCGCGTTGAGCGTTATCAGCGGCTGGTAGACCGTGTAGGTCAGCCAGTTGGGGTATGGGACCTCGCCGATGGCTGTTAGCTGGTTCAGGTCAGCCGGCGCGGGCCAGAAGACATCGTCAATCGTAAGAGTGTTCGGCGAGCTCGAGCTCGAGCTCGATGTGCTACTGCTCGAGTTGTTCGAGCTCGAGAAGTAGACAAAGGCTGCCGCAGCGATTACAATCAGGACAATAACAACAGCTGCGACCACTACACGGCCTATTGCGGACCTGCGACTCGTAAAGAATTGCAAGAGTTAACCAGAAATATGAGGAGAACTATATTTAAACATTTGTCAAGTGAAATCTTACGGCGCAGAGACCCACAACGCTGTGGGCCGGTCCGTCAAAGAGGCGGCGGAACTTCTAGTGGCGGTCAGGGGATTCTACTGCGGTCGTCCAGAGACTGTCTTGCGGGTCTTCCTTCCAGACGCGGCAAGACCCCCAAGCGCAAGGAGGAGGGCAGCGTGAATCGCGACAAGTCCGAGATAGCTCAAGGGCAGAGAAGACGAACTGCCGGTGCTGCTGGCGACGGAGGTAGCGCTCGAGGAAGCGGGGCCGGTCGCTGTCACGATCGACTGGGAGGAGGTCGATGTGGTGCTTGAAGTAGTCGAGGCGGTGGGGGTGGCACCTGACCCTAGGGTCGAGTCGGATATCACGGAGACCGTGCTGGTCGGCGATGTTACAGGACCGGGGGTGGCAACGAAGACCTCGCCCTTCGCGGAGTCGTAGGCAAGGCTCTGGGGCCCGTTGAGCCCTTTGACCGTGGCGACTATCGCGTTCGTGCTGTCCGAGATGACCGAGACGGAGTTCGCACCGTAGTTGCTTACAAAGACCTTGCCCTTCGCGGAGTCGTATGTTATCCCAAACGGCTCGCTTCCCACAGGCACCGACGCGGTGGCCGCGTTCGTGCTGTCGGATATCACGGAGACCCAGCCGGAGTTGTGGTTTGCAACGAAAAGCTCGCCCTTGGCGGAGTCATAGGCGATTCCGTACGGCTCACTGCCCACGATGATGGTGGCAGGCTGAGCGTGGACCAGCGACGAGGAGAAGGCGGAGAGCAGGAACAGAGCCAGGAGCAAGAGAGGCGCCAGGGTCCTGAGGCCGAACGTCAGCACTGCCATGAACTTCATCGCAAACCGCTCCCGGCAACTTTAGTCTTTCAGCATCGAGTAGCCCGTTGAACTCCCAAAGCCGCCGCTGTGGGCGATAGGGCCTGCCCTCTCGTCGCCCTCCCGCGTCGGCCCATCAAGCGCCTCACACCGGAATCGGGTCGGTATCACACCACCCGACCTTCAACCTTATCTCGTAGCCCTTTACCAAGGTGGGATTTGGTGGAAAAGC
Organism: Candidatus Gagatemarchaeum stordalenia; assembly: GCA_003164815.1. Classification (GTDB taxonomy): domain Archaea; phylum Thermoproteota; class Nitrososphaeria; order Nitrososphaerales; family Gagatemarchaeaceae; genus Gagatemarchaeum; species Gagatemarchaeum stordalenia. Next base: position 4,626 of record PLUF01000003.1, on the reverse strand, counting down.
CTACCGAATAGAGTATGGCGATATGGGGGCGTAGCCTAGCCAGGTATGGCGACAGGCTCCAGTGGTCAAACTACTATAGGTTTGATGACACGTTCGCGTGGATGATTACCCAATTGGAGCGGCGAAGAAACCTGTAGGCCGCCGGTTCAAGTCCGGCCGCCCCCACCACTTTTGATATGTATAGGGGAGCTTATTACCGCAATTTGCCTAGTCTTCCATGAACTGGGAAGCTAGGGACGAGTTCGTCGAGAAGATGTTCAGGAGGTCGGGCTCGGTCTACTCCAGGCGGTACTACGGCTTCGGCGTCGACAACTTCCGGAAGTTCTGCGAGGGGGCCGGCATCGGGGAGGTCGACGGGAAGAACGTCTACTCCGTGATGGACGCCTACGTCGGCTACCTGCACGGCACGAAGGGCCTCAAGGCGAAGACCATCCACGACTACATCACCGCCGTGAGGAAGTTCCTCGGCTACGTCGACGTGGAGGTGGACCCGCTCAAGTTCAGGAACAAGGTGGTGATGCCCAAGGTCACGCAGATAGCGGACGTGCCGCTCAGGCTCGAGGACGTCCAGACTCTGCTCACGAGGGGGAGGCCCAGCCCCAAGCTCAGGGCCCTGATCCTGGTGCTGCTCTCCTCCGGGATGAGGATAGGGGAGGCGCTCAGCATGAGGTGGGCGGACCTCGACCTGAACTCGACCCCGGGGACGATCGGGCTGAGGGCGGAGTACACCAAGACCAGGGCGGCCCGCACCGCGTACGTGAGCGAGGAGGCGAAGCAGGCGCTCCTCGAGCTGAAGGCGAGCTCCCCGCCCACCGAGAGGGTCCTGGACTACGCGGGGGACATGTGGCAGAAGCAGAAGGAGGCGGGGAGGACGTTCAGGCGCCTGGTGGGCAGGGTGGGGCTGGGGGAGAGGCTGGAGGGCCACAGGACGCACAGGATACACTTCCACAGCTTCAGGAAGTTCTTCCTCACCAGGGCCGTGGACACGCTGGGGGACCACGCGGGGCACGCCCTCTGCGGGCACGGGTTCTACATGGACACCTACTACAGGAAGAGCGAGGAGGAGAGGAAGGCGGAGTACCTCAGGCTCATGCCGCGGCTGACGGTCTTCTCGAAGGAAGCCGTGAGCACGGACCAGATGCTCGCAACCTTCAACAGGCAGTTCCTGAAGATCTCGAGGTACACGGACAAGGAGATAGAAGCGCTCGGAGACCTCTCACAGCTCTCAAACGAGCAGCTGCAGGACCTGATCGCGAGGAAGCAGCTGGAGAAGCTCGGGCTGAGCAACGGGAACCGCCAGAAGGTGATCAAGCTGGACGAGTTGGAGAGCTATATCGGCGACGGTTGGGAGTTCGTCACGAACCTGAACGGCGACAAGGCGATAGTCAGGCTGCCGTCGCATTGAGGACGTCGCCCTTCCAAGTCAGGAGGTAAAGGGTCTGGACCGGGCGAAGTCGCACGATTATTCGTTTACAACTGAGCCTTCGAAGCCCAAAGTCTGTTGCTCGTTATCTTCTGCGGAGCCGGCAGTGAGGGGCCACGCTCGGCTTATGGCTCCGGAGGCAAGCAGTACTCACGAATTATATCTGTTCAACCCAGTATCGAGCATATAGAGGATCGCAAACTCGAACACCAACCTCACGCTCTATAGGATCGGCATTTCTAACCAGTTCTCGGTAATCAAGTGCGACCAGCACCGCCTTACGGCCAGTGGTCATGTAGTTTGCGACCTCTGTTATTATTGCCAGATCCTTATCATTTGGCGTTGGGCTTGGCAGGCAACCCTTTAGTTTCGCAACGAACACTGGGTCATCCATAACCTTGAGCAGGTTGCGAGAGAATAGAATCAGCCTGTTCTGCATGTTTGTACTAAGCCTGTTCAGCTGGACGATGCACTGCACGAAGAATTGATCGACGAGGACCTCCTTCTTTTTCGCTCTTTGCTCCTCGAGGAACTTGATTATCCAAGTTTCAATTTGTTCGAGTTGTTCCTTCTCTGTATTGAAAGGACCCTTCTCATCTTTCACCGTGAAGAGAAAGAAGCGTTCGATCAGCACCTGATCCTTCTCCTCAAGCTTGACACCCGCCGAAGAGTAGACATCAGTTCCCTTTTCCCTCAGGACGAAGGAGTACAGTTCTAAGATGGTACTCTTCAGGAATCGATACAGAGTCCCGACTCTGCCAGTGCACTCAGTGAAGATAGTCGGCGTTACATAGCAGTCTATCTTGAGAGTCTTGGCGTCCTGCTTCATCTTCTCAACTCTGCTTCGATATCGTTGATTCTCGAAGACGTCGGAAAGCACGACTGAAGAATCGAGTACGAAGTCTCGACTCGGATTCAACAAATCGCCTATGCGATCACAATGTTTGCGAGTGAACGTTGAAGATCCATCGTGGTATTTGAAAGTTCGAACGGCTCTTGAATCCAGTTCGGTTGCCACACCAGCTCTGTCTGTAAGGTTGTCAGGGCAGAATCCAGTTCGCCTAGATACCTTCCGAACTCTTGTTTGTCGAGATTTGCATCGGACAGTGGCTTCACCAAGAACAACTCACCAATGTTCGCGGCATTATTCACGTCGACGTAGAAGTCTAGTCTCGAGACTGATTCAGATACCAGTCTGCCCGCTGCCATGAGCGGGCTCATTTCGCTCTTGTAGTTATCTGCGATTCTACTCCAGTGCGCAAAGCCGCGAGGAGACGCCATATGTAATTGCGATTCAAGAGACTTGCTCCGTCTTGCAATAACATCTAGCCGCGCAAGACCAAGTACTTCGGCCCGATTCACTAGGTCAAAATACTCGGAAGGCATCTTGGATTTTAGGAACAAGAACGCATTTTCGGACTCTATTTGTTCGTATGTTGCATGCATTTTCTTTGATAGGATCTCGAAAGCTTCACTGTACCCTATTGCGGATTCTTGATCGAGCTCGCCGGCCTTTCCCACAATCCTCTTCATTGCGCGTGAAAGGTCTCTGTCGCCCTCGACGAAGGCACTGATTTGATTGACTGATTTTTCAACGTAGCTCCTCTCATCAAACCATTCTGGCAGTGACTTCACTTCGTGAATCAGAGCGATATCCCTCTGTCGGATGAAGGAGACCAGGTCGGTTGTATTCTGTTCACTCGGGAACAGACGATAGACGCGTTTGTGGAGCGTCATTCCTTTGAATCTCTCGCGGATTACTTCGAAGTTGGGCTTTATGGAAGCCACTAGGTAATCGGCCACTGATTGGCTCGACGAGCCCAGCGTGGTGTTGCTGGCCATCATTACGTTTCTACGCTGATTTCCTTCTTAAGACTAGAGGGAAAAGTATTACGCAAGATTGTTAGGAAACTCAAAGCACTCACTGCTTTACTCGGCGAACAGTTAGGGTGCATATTAATACACCTTGAAGTTTTAGCTGACACCTTACGCTATATATGCATTGCAGCCTTTCCCCTGCTGCAGTGGCCGCGGTCGTAGAGCGGCATTACGTTCTTCCTCGAGAACTCAAGTTGGGGGCAGAAGAACCTGCCCTCCTTGACCTGTGATTCCTCCCCGCTAACGCTGCAGGCTTCGTAGCTGTGCATGTGAGGAAAATTAGGGTCCCGACTCTCGGTGGGAAGGGGACGCCGATGGAGTTCGCCGTCCTGGTCGAAGGCCACTGCTCCGCACTCTGGCATTCAGTCTTCACACGTCCTGCACCTCTTCGGCGGGAGGAAGTGCATCACGCCTATCGGGTCGTGGTAGATCTCGCAGTCCTCGGGGTTGAGCTTACGTTCCGGTTCTTTCTTGGTCTGTGTCATAGCCCGAATATTGGGTTGGAACCTTTAACGACCACATAGAACTGAAAGTAGTTGGAAGAGAGACGTTGCTGAAAGTGAACGATGGCAGGCCCAGTGCAAGTTTTGAACACAGTTATTTGGGTTCAAGAACATGTTCTTGAGGCTAACAGCAGTCACAGATGCAGGCCGTCCTGATGCTGCAGCAATTATTCCTTTGAAGATGAACCGTCTGGAGGCTTTGGGTTGCTTGTACGGTTCAAGAATGCCTTTGCAGCATCGCAGGCGCTGTCCACTCTTCTTCGTAAGTCTTCATACTTCTTGTTTCCCTTCTTTGGTCTTTTCCATAGGTCAATCTTATGGGCGGCTGTATTTCTGATGTCGAATAGGTTTCCGATTTTGCCCGCTTCTTGTTTGCTTATTATACCAAGATCTTCGCTTCTTTTAACCAGTGTATGCACCTGAGCGTCTCTGAATAATGCGGCGATTTCGGTCCAATTCCTCGACGCCCCTCTCTTTTTCGGAGTCTTCTTTGAGCCACCCGCGTAATAATCCGTTAGGAGAGATCCCAACCTCAGCTGGACGTAGTTACTAGCAACCATGATGGCTGCACCAAGGAAGTCTTGCTCGAGGTTCTTGTCAATCATTTCGACAGCGTATCCCGAAGCTGACTCTCTTTCAGTCGGCTTGCCCATGGAATTGTGACTCTCACCTAAACGTAAAATGCTTTTCTTAGAGCAACTATTGTCAAAAAAGCTCTCCTACCGCACATGGGAAGGGAGCTCAAAGAATTGGAATGATTCCGACGGGAACCACGGCGTTTTCGGTGCTCAAATTGGTACCGTCCGCGGGTTCAGTACTTTG
>PLUF01000028.1 GCA_003164815.1 Candidatus Gagatemarchaeum stordalenia | reverse complement strand
GGAAATGATTTCAGGATAACATACAACGTGTTTGTGAAGTTCTTGGCCGCGACCGCGGCCCCAAGCCGACGAGCCACTTGACCATGCCGGGCGGCTAGGCCGCTGGCCGAGGCGGGGATTTGTCACGAACCTATCGCTACTTGGTCGGCTTGCCCTGGACTACCACGGAAGTGCGAGTCGTGATTATTCTGTGGACGTCCTCCTTGTCTATCCGGAGGCGTATCGATGGGTACTCGCCGACGGACCTCCGGTCTAGGTCTTCTATCAGGATCCAGCGGTTGTTTAGCCTCTTTACGAGCTTGTCGTTTGCGGTGTAGAACTCAAGGAAGCCCAGCGGTGGCTTGTTGCCCTTGGCCATCTCCTTGGAGCTGAGGTGGAACGCGTAAAGTATGTAGGCATACTCCTCGGGAATCGAGACTTCGTCATTCCGCTCCGGGTTCTCCCTGAAGACGACCGTCAAGACTTCGGCTCCGGCGTCAAGGGAGATGCTCTCGATCTCGTCCGCGAAGAATCGTTCCCGCACGTGCCAGAAGGCTCTTCCCTGGCCGTCCTTCCATTCGTACTGGGCGGCCCGCCCGTGCTTGATGACGACCCGCTTACCCATGTGGGTCCCGACGTTCTGGTTCGCATCGTTGTAGAACTGTACGAACCAAAGCTTCTTCTCGGTATCGAACCCGATATCACCGAACTCCCATACAGCCGGATTTACTGTGGCTTGCGCCGCGGAGGCAGGCTTGTTTCCGGAAGGCTGGCTCATGCGTGCCGCGAGCCCCCGGAATTATAAAAGGGCGCGGTCTCTGCCGGGGTTTCCGGAGACATTGCCCCGCGTCTCCCTCGGATGCCAGGAACGGCTGTGGGAATCGGGCTACTTCCAGAGCCCATTGAGCCAGTTTGTCAGTGAGAGAATCAGGACGCCGCAGATCACAGCGAGGAAGGCTGCGGTCAGGAGTACGGACCCGACCGCGTACGATCCTCCCAGAGTGCCGTTGAGATATCTCAAGCCGAGAATCACCGCAAGAATGACGATTGCGACAGACGAGACCAACGAACCGAATAGCACACGGCCCTCGACCATTCACGTCACCTAATCGGCCGTCAGCAACCGCCTCAGGCCGTTCGCAAAGACCCACGCGACGACGGGCAGGAAGAGGAAGAGCAGACTCAGCTCCAAATAGCTCTCTCCGAATGCGTTCGTGTCGATCGCCGCTGCGAACTGGCCCGTGACCGAACCGTTCAGAGTGGCTTCGAACCAGACGGACAAGAGGATGACGTAGACACTGAGGATGAAGGCGACACCCGCGGCAAGGTATGCCCTCAGTAATCGATTCACGCTTTTCTCCGGCGCAGCTCCGATATTAGAGTTATCAGAGCCGGAGGGCGGTCATGAAGGTCCGTCGATGAGGTCGACCTGGGTCAGACATCCCGGACCTGGGCGCCTGCGGTCCAGCCGCCGTCGACGACCAGAGTGTGTCCCGTGACATAGGACGCGAGGTCGGAGGATAGGAAGAGGATCCCCTGAGCTATCTCTCTCGGCTCCGCACCTCTTCCGAGTGGGATGTACGTGAGCATCTTCTCAGCCCACGCCTTGTTGGCATAGAGCCCCTTCCTCACTCCCTCGGTCAGGGTGCTTCCCGGCGCGACGCAGTTGACCGCGATGTGGTGGGGCGCAAGCTCCATCGCCATCGCCTGTGTGAGCCTGATCACACCCGCCTTTGCAGCCACGAAGTTCGACTGGAGGCGCAGGGCGGCGATTCCCGCGGTCGAGGCGATGTTGACGATACGGCCGCTCTTCCGCTTGATCATCTCGAGGGAGACAGCCTTGGCGCAGAGCCAAGTCCCCTTGACGTCCACCTCGATCACGCGCAGCCAGTCCTCCTCGGGCTGCTCGTAGAATGGCATCCGGAACTTCGTGTTTATGCCAGCATTGTTTACTAACACGTCGACCCTCCCGAACTTGTCGAGCGCCGACCTGACCATCTTGTCGACGTCCTTCGAGCTCGTGACGTCGGTGCTCATAGCGATTGCATTGCCTCCGCCCCTCCGGATCTGCGAGGCCGTGTCCCGAGCCCCCTTCAGGTTGACGTCTGGGATGACGACGTTCGCCCCCGCCTCCGCGAAGAGGAGCGCGGTCGCTTGCCCTATCCCAGAACCGGCGCCGGTGATGATTGCAGTCTTCCCTCTCAGGTTGATAGAGACTACCAAGGTGCTCTGCGTCAATCGTGGGCGTTCATTGTTAATAACTTATGTCGGCCAGACTTGTTGGCGTGGTCTCAAAGAAGCAGATTTCTCTTGCCGAGTTTCGGAAGCTGACCGAACGTTACAGCAATTGGTCAAGGTGGGGAAAGGACGATCAGCGCGGGACCCTGAACTACATCACACCCCAGACCGTCCGCTCTGCGCGAAGCGAGATAAGGTCGGGCAAGACATTCTCGCTGGCCATTCCGCTGGACAACAAGGGACCACAGCGCGGGCTCTTCGGGAGGTTCAACCCAATACTCCTGATGACGAGGGACGGTGGTGACGCCATAATCGGGGCGTACTCAGCCGACTGGCTCGGCGGGGAGGAGAAGGAGACCAGGAGCGCGGACGAGGTCATCGTGATGCCGACCCAGTGCGCGACGCACTGGGACTCACTCGCACACATCATCCACAGGGACATGATGTACAACGGCCGGAGCGCCGCGGAATTCAGCAGCACCGGCGCCAAGGCGAACGGGATATTCGCCTCCCGGGACGGGATAGTAGGCAGGGGGGTGCTTCTTGACATCCCCCGGTCGAGGAGGAGGAAACACTTGGGACCCGGCGAAGGGATCTCGAGCGACTGGCTGGAAGAAGCTGCGGAACGGGAGAGCGTGAGGGTCCGGGACGGGGACATAGTGATAGTCAGGACGGGGCATATGGCCGCAGCCAGGGCCCGGGGGGACTGGGGCGACTAGGCGGGAGGCCCAGCACCGGGACTCTCCCTTGACGCCCTAGAGTGGATCTCGAAGAAGAAGGTGGCCGCGGTAGCGAGCGACACCTAGGGCATCGAGGTGCAGCCGTTCGAGGTGAAGGAGGTGCACATCCCGTTCCACGTCGCCGCGATAGTCTACATGGGCCTGACACTCGGAGAGATCTTCGAGCTCGACCCGCTCGCATCCGACTGCGCGAAAGACGGGCGATACTCATTCTTCCTCTCCGCTCAGCCGTTGCCCTTCACGAAGGGCGTGGCTTCTCCAATCAACCCGATTGCCATAAAGTGAGAGCCTCGATCCGGAGGGCACAGGGCTCTTGCGGCCGGACTGAAGGCTGATCGCAGCGAAGCGCTACGCGGTCTCTCTGAAGGCTGCGATGATATTCTCGGTGTTACGGAGGTAGGCGTTCTCGAGGACCGGGCTGAACGGGACAGGCATATGCCCTCCCGTGACCATCCTCATGGGTGCGTCAAGATACTCGAGGGCTCTCGTCGCAACGAGCGCCACGATCTCCGTCGTCACGCTGCACCTCGGGTGGGACTCGTCGACGACGACCAGCCGCCCGGCTGAGAGTTGTTGGACACTCGTGCAGGACCGCGATAATGCGCGGTTCTTGATTTAGGGTTTCGTGACGAGGTTCAGGTTTATCTTGAGCCCCCTCAAGTGGGCGGACCAGAGTGCCGACCGAGGTTCTGATGCCAAAGATGGGACTGACGATGACCAAAGGGACGATGGTCAGGTGGTTCAAGAGTGAAGGGGAGGGCGTGGAGAAGGGAGAGAAGCTGGCCCTCTTCGAGACTGAGCAGGTCACGGCCGATGTCGCGGCCCCCGCATCCGGCACGCTCCTGAAGATCGTCAGCCCCGCGAAGTCGACCGTCCTCGTGGGACAGGTCATCGCCTACATAGGGCAGCCAGGCGAGACCGTCCCGGTGCCCTCGTCGCAGGCACCGGCATCCGCGGCACCGACGGCGGAGGTCCGGATGGCACAGCCTCAGCCCGTCGGGACTAGTGAGGTGCGCGCGACCCCGGAGGCGAAGCGCCTTGCGGCGGAGAAGGGGACAGACCTCGCCCGCGTCAAGGGGACCGGATCGGACGGGATGATCACCGAAGAAGATGTCAAGGCCTTCATACTCGAGGCAAAGAGCAAGACCCAGACGGGCCTCAGGGTGAGGGAGGTCGTGCCGCTCTCTGAGACGAGGAGGATCATCGGCAAGAGGCTCAACTCGAGCCTCAACACCATGGCCCAGGTCACGCTGGTCTTCGAGGCCGACGCGTCCGAGATGGTGAAGCTCAGAGAGGCCAGGCTACCGGAGGTGGAGGCGAAGGCAGGAGTTCGCCTGACCTACACGGATATCCTCGTCAAGGCCGTCGCGAGGGGCCTACGGGAGTTCCCCATGATGAACTCGGCCCTCGAGGACGATGGAATCAAGCTGATCGATGAGGTGAACATCGGGGTCGCGGTCGCCACCGAGCGCGGGCTCATCGTGCCGGTCGTAAGGAACGCCGACACCACCGACCTCGTCGGAGTCGTGACCGCGATGAAGGACATGGCCGCGAGGGGGAGGGCGGGGAAGCTCACCCTGAAGGAAGTCACCAGCGGGACCTTCACCATAACGAACCTGGGGATGACGGCGGTCGACTCGTTCACGCCGATCATCAACCCGCCGCAGGTGGGGATACTCGGCGTGGGCAGGATTGTGAAGAAGCCGGTCGCTGTCGGCGACGCCGTGGAGATAAGGCCGAGGATCACATTCAGCCTGACCTTCGACCACAGGGTCGTGGACGGGTTCACCGCAGCAGAATTCCTGAGGAAGGTAGTCGAGATACTCGAGAGCTCCGAGAAACTCTCCGAGACCGCCCGCTAGATCGCCCTAGAGTATCTTCGTGACCGCGAGGAACGAGAGCCTCGCTATCAGCGGTCCTGGCCCGTGAAGTAGGGAATGATCTCGTCCCGGTACGCCGCTATGTTCTGGTAGATCAGGTCGGTGGGCGAGATCAGGACGACGCTCTTCACACCCGCCTTCCTATACTCCTCGAGCCGGCCTATCGCCTGGTCCGGAGTGCCGCTGACGATGACGCTCCTGATCGCTTCCTTGGGAATGCGACCTGCGACGGAGTTAATCCTGCGCCAGTCCTCGTCACGGAACTCTGCCTTGAGGACGTCGACCGATTCGTCAGCGAGAGCCTGGTAGCCCATCCGCCTTAGGAGGTCCTGCCTCAGTGACATGCCTATCGAGGCCCTCTCTGCGATGCGCGAGATCTCCGTCTCGTCCTTTGTTATGGCAGTGAAGACCTCGACGGCCCGGTCGATCTCCTCCGGGTCCCTTCCATGCTTCAGTGGCTCTGACGAGATGTGGTCGGAGGCTCTCCTGTATGTCTCCGGGGTCTCGAGCCACGGGAGCCAGCCGTCGCCCTCCTCCGCCACAAGCGCCTTCATCTTGGGGCCGTAACCCCCGATGTAAATCGGAGGATGGGGAGTCTGGACGGGCAGGAGGCCGAGCCAGGCGTTCTTCAGGCTGAAGAACTCGCCCTCGAAGTTCGCGGGCTGCTCCCTGGTGGCGGACCAGAGAGCCCTGATGACCTTAAGGGCCTCCCTCAGCCGCTTGACGGGGCGCTCCCACACGACGTCGCCGAGTGGTTGGAAGTTGAAGAGCTCGCCAGCCCCGATCCCCAGCATCGCCCTGCCATGGCTGAGCCTGTCGAGCGTGGAGATGAAGTGCGCCGTGGTCGCGGGGTGCCTCCTCACCGTGTCCGTGACGGCGGGCATCATCCTGATCCGTCTAGTCGTCACCGCTGTTGCGCCGAGGACAGCGTCTACATCCCACGCGCCCTTCGAGAGGAAGACGTCAGACTTCGGGTGGAACAGGTGGTCTGGGAGGGCGACGAAGTCGAACCCGGCCTCGTCAGCCTGTCGGGCCCAGGCGAGGGTCGCGTCCACGTCAGGATACGAGATCCCCTGGAATCCGAACCGAAGGTCCCTTCTCCTCGCTGTCAGGACCACCAACCCTCCGTTAGAAGCTACGCCCCTTGTTTGGCGGCGTAGACCTCGGGATTCGCGACGAACTCAGGCCGCTTCCCCGTGAGGACGTCGTGGACTGCGTGCGAGATATCGACCCGCACCCGCTTGTGAGACTCTTCGCTGTACCATGCCAGATGAGGCGTGATGACTACATTGTCCAGTTCCCGAAGGGGGTCGTTCGCAGGCAGCGGCTCGAACTCGAAGACGTCGAGGCCGGCCCCCGCTATCGTCCCTGCCTTGAGGGCGTCGTAGAGCGCAGCCTGGTCTATCACGGGCCCCCTGCTCGTGTTGACGATGAACGCGCTCTTCTTCATGAGCCCGAACTCCCTGAGGCTCAGCATGTGCCGTGTCTTGGGACCGAGGGGCACGTGCACAGAGATAACGTCCGACTCCTTGAGGAGGTCCTCGACCGTCCCCATCCTCTCGACGCCGATCAGACCGAACTCGGCTCGTGGCACCCACGGGTCGAAGGAGACCACGCGGAACCCGAGCGCCTTCGCTCTCGTCGCGACGCGCCTGGCGATGTTCCCGAGGCCCAAGAGGCCGAAGGTGAGCGAGGAGTTGGCGTGTATCGGCTCGACGGCTTTCTTGATCTCGTGTCCGGACTTGCCCTGCCTCATCATCCGGTCTATCTTCACGATCCTTCTTGTGAGGGATAGGGAGAGCGTGAAGGCGTGGTCGGCCACCTCCTCGAGCGCGTAGTCCGGGTCGTTGGTCACCACCACACTCCTCTGGGTTGCCGCGGCGATGTCCACGTTGTCCAATCCGATCCCGTACCGAGCGAGGACCTTGAGGTTCGGCATCTTGTCTATCACCCGCTTTGTGACAGGCTCAAGCGACCCTAGCATGAGCGCGCTCGCGTCGCCCGCGAAGGCTAGTAGACCGTCCTCGGTTGTAATGTCCTTATCGGTTATCACGACCTCTGCGACGTCCTTCAGAATCTCCCGCTCAATCTCCGGGGGGAAAGAGGGCGACGTTATCGCGACCTTGTGACGGTTCATCTGGGCAGTGAGCCCGGCACGGATTTTAAGGATTTACAGAACGATTTGTCCCGATCGCGGCGTTCCCTCACAGACCGAATCCGCTCTTGGCCCCGGAGTTATGGGAGCGTGAAGAACGACCAATTCGCGGGTTGATCGCAGAAGAGACCACGGCAGCTCGAGCCGACCATTAGTGTCGGTCTTTCATAGCGCTCGGACGAAACCTTCTGCAATCAATTTATATAACCCGTGAGCTCTTCTGCCAGCAAGTTTGCGTGTCGAGAGCAGAGTTGGAATAACCAACGGCTTCGCATTATTGATAGTTATTGTAATTGTCGTAGTGCCTGTATCGGGATATTACTTTTTCTTTAACGGACCCATAACCAAGACCATCATTCAGAGCACATCGAGCACTACTTCAGTCGTGCAGAGCGTAGCCGGTCCTGCGCCAGGCTTCGTCGCCGGGGGCGTTTCTTGCGGATTCGGTCTGACCTACGGCTCTCCGGGGGGTGAGGGGTGTTTCATCTACGTCCTGAACGGCGGGAACTCGACGGCGACCGCCGCGGGCACATGCAACCTGACCTATGGAGGAACCACGTATCCGGGGACTTTCTCCTTCGCAGATCAGCTCGGGCCTAACCAGTCGACAGGGAAGGTGACCTGCGGCTCGTCGTCAGAAGGGCAGCCCGCAGGAGCGGGCACGGCAGTCGGCGGCGTCGTCTTCCTCACCAACGGCCAGTATGTAATCTACAACGGCACCGCCGTCTCATAGGTTGCGGGCTTGAGGCAGCGCCGCCGATGGCGGTCCGGAGTCTAGCGTACCAATCCTGGCCAGCGGTGGCCCGAACTGCACCCCACCAGGTCAAGCCCGGGAGAACCAAGCGAGTCTGTCTACACGACAGAGATATGGTTGCCTTCACGGCAGAGCACTAAGGGAATTCACGGGGAGAGGCAGGGCCGGAGATAACGCGGCCGTGGATCCCTTCGGCCGAGGAGCCAGACCAATCCCACTCTCCCGTCTCCTTGCCGGTCTGTGGCGACACAGAACGGACGGGAATCTACCCCTTGATGGCGCCTATGAACTGGGCCTTCAGTATGTATCTCTGAAATATGATGTAGAAGATCAGCATCGGGAGGGACACGAGTATGATTCCCGCGAATACGTTGCTCCACGACACGTAGTACGACCCCTGATAGAGCAGCAGCCCGGGCTGGGCCGTCTTCACGGAGTTTGTGGACAGAATTATCAGCGTGTACAGCAGCTCGTTCCAGAGCGCTGGGAAGTTGACTATGAGCAGAACGACTACGACGATAGAGGACATCGGTAGGACTATCCTCCTGAAGACCCCGAGTTCGCCAAGTCCGTCTATGCGACCCGCCTCCTCGAGGTCCTTCGGAAACGACCTGAAGAAGGCGCGCGCGAGCACTATGGAGAACGGTATGTTGAACGCGATGTATGGAAGGATCAGCCCGACGAAGTTGTTGAGGAGCCCAAGGTCCCTCACCAGGAAGACCTCTGGTATCAGGAGCGCGGCCGGAGGAATCGCGATCATCGCAAGCATCAGATAGAAGATGAGAGTGTTCAGCCGGCTCCTCTTGGAGATCGCGTAGCCCGCGGGGATGGACACTAGGAGGATGACTGCTAGCGCTCCGAAGACGACGATTCCGGAGTGGACCAGGAAGGAGCCCAGCGGGACGTGGAGCTCACCGCCTCCGGTGAGGTCGTCGTAGTAGGCGTTGAAGTTGATCGACGTGGGGATTCCGAACGGGTTCTGATCCAGCTGGGCCGTCGACCTGAACGACCCCATGACCGCCCAGAGGAGGACGTAGATCTCGGTTGCCGCCCAGACACCGACGAAGAGATATGATGGAATCCTGCCGACGTTGATCGGCTTGCGGCCGGCTTGTTTCTGGCTCATGCTCTCACTTCTCGAAGGTCCTGAAGAAGATCACAGCCACAGGGAAGATAATCAGGAAGATGACGATCGCAATGGCTGACCCGTAGCCGATCCTGAGTTCCGAGTATGCCGCCTCAAAGAGGTAGCTGACCAGCACCTGGGAGGAGTTCCCGGGACCTCCCTTCGTCATGGTGTATATCTGGCTGAAGGGCTGGGAGTTCCAGATGTAGGTCAGGGCGAGCATCGTGACTATGACCGGCCGGATGATCGGGATCTTGATCCTCCAGAAGATCTGCCATTGGTTGGCGCCGTCGACGATGGCAGCCTCGTACAGCGAGGGATTTATGCTCGCGAACGCCGCGATGAAGATGAGCATCGGGAACGCGGCGTACTGCCAGATGCTGGACCCAAGCACAGCGTACAGGGTCAGGCTGGGGTTGCCGAGGAAGTCAGTCGTGGCGAGGGCATTCAGGCCGAGGTCCCTGAACAGGGCGTCGATGAGGCCTATTTCGGGGCTGTACAGGGCGAGGAAGAGGTAGCTGACCGCGACCGTCGGCAGCAGGACCGAGACGTAGAGGACGATCCTGAAGAAGGAGCTGAGCTTATTCCCCATGATGTCTATCGACCCAGCCAGCATCAGCCCGAGGAAGTTGCACACTACGAGGAATACCAGAACCCAGATGATGTTGTTGACGAGGGAGATGCTCAAGATCGGATCGCTGAGGAGCACTTTGTAGTTGGAGAGCCCTATCCAGACGGGAGCGATGAACCCGCTGTAGCTGGTGAAGCTCAGGTAGATCACCTCCGAGAGGGGGTAGAGGATGAACACGAAGGCGAAGAAGATCGGCGGGATGAGGAAGAGCATCGTGGGCTTGAACTTGAACGGCTCCGAGAACCATCTTCTGACGCTTGACAGCCTGGAGGGTCTCGTTTCTGTCAACTCAATGCTTTCCCCTGCTCAATCTCGGCTCTTTTCAGAAAGAAGGATGCGGTCAATCCGAGCGGGTCCCCCGTCTCCGGGACCCGGAGGGATTGACCTTTGTCCACAAGCTAGCTTCCTAGCTCTAGGCTGAAGTGGAGGTGGTCGTCGCCCCGCTCTGGTTGAGCGTGACGGCGAGCTGCTCCACCTGCGCCGCTGCTGCAGCTGGCGTCAGCGAGCCGGAGAGCACACTACCTATCGCGGATTCGATTGGGTTGTGGAGCGCGGTGTCGACAGCGGCTGCGAGGGAGGGGACGCCCGTCAGGCTCCCGTTGAGATCGAGGGACTTCTGCAGGTACGGGTCGCTCGTAATAGAAGATCCGAGGGGTATGATCGGATAGTCGCCTCCTGTGCAGGCCACGAAGCTGCCGGAACCGTTCGGGACCCCGTTGAAGTTCGCAATCTGAGCGAGCGGGCTGAGCATCGAGTTGAGGTAGTCTGCCGCCAGAGCCGGGCTCTTGGTGTTGTGGAGTACGAAGTAGGGGAGCGGGAAGCCGACTACGTAGAGCGGGTTGGGTGGAGTGGTCGCAGTATTGGCGAAGCCTGGTGTGAAGAGCGGTAGCGGCTGGAAGTCGTACGTGAACGCCTTGTTCACGATTCCCTCCAGGGTGCCCGCGCCCCAGGACCCGACCCAATACATGCCTGCTTTCTCTGTGGCGAACAGACCCGCCGCCGTGCCATCGGTCATCGCCGTGGTCCCTGGAGCGAGGAGCTGCTGGCCCACCGTCTGGAGGTAGTTCCAGATGTCCATCACGGGCTGGTCGGTGAACTTCAGAGGCCTGCTCGCGAAGCTTGACGAGTAGAGACCGGACCCATAGTTGGTCGAGAACTGGGTGTACTCTGCGATGGGGATGTGGTTCATCAGCCAGTCAGAGAAGGTGTTCATGAACCATTCAGGCTGGGTCTGGTAGCCGTGGGCCACTGGGTAGATTCCTGCCGCGGTGAGAGTCTTCCCCGCAGAGAGGAGGCTTGCCATGTCCGTGGGCTCCGGGATGTTCATCTTGGTGAATAGGTCCTTGTTGTAGTAGAGGTTGCCATAGTAAATCGACCCCTCGGTGAACCAGTACCAGTGGTTGTTCACGTATCCATACGCCGCGAAGGTGCCTAGCGTCTCGTTCGCCCAGCCGTAGGTCGACACATAGTTGTCGAGCGGGAGTGCGTACCCAGGCGTAACGATCTGGGCGTTGAACGCAGGGAGGGTCGAGTTATAGACGATGTCCGGGGGAGGGCCAGACTGGACCGCCGTGATGGAGTAAGCGTTCATGTTGCACTGGGCAATCGGGTTAGTGGTGACGTTGGCGCCGGGGTGGGTGCTGTTGTACTGATCAGCCACGTACTTCGCCCAGGCGTCTCCGCCTCCGGCGAGTGTCTGGACGACGATGCTCCCCGTATAGGGGCCGCTGCCGCTGGCAACGGTCGATGTCACCGTATTGGTGACGGTGTCTGTGACTGTCGAGCCTCCACTGCCAACGGTCGTCGTGCTCGTGGAAGTGACCGTGTTCGTTCCGCCGGAGCCATGAGCCAGATAGCCACCGGCGCCGCCGATGACCAAGCCAGCTACGGCCGCGCCTACCGCTGCGCCGGTGCCGACAGCCGCTCGTCTGGAGATTTTTGAATTCAGTACACCGCTGTTACTTTCGCCCTTAGTTGTCTTTGCCTTCGAGGTTGACTTCTTGGAATCAGCCAAGGAGCGTTATAACATATGAATAATATTTAAGGATTTAGTCATTCGATGGTAATTAGCACAAAGGCATTAATTAATCGGCTGAATCATCAAGAAAGTTGACGGAACGTTACAGTTCTCGCAACTTGACCCCGTGCTTCTGGCCTCCGCCTATCATGACCGCGAGTCCGAAGAAGGATGGCGAGGGCCGTGTACCGGACCTGCTGAAGAGCTTCTCGTCTATGCCTTTGCGCGCTTCGCCGCCTTCCTTGCCTCGTCGAGCGCGGTCTGACCGCCGTTCTTCAGGAAGACGAGGTCCGCCTGCACGTTAAGCCAGTTGAACCCCTGCTTCACACGCCTCTCGACGTCGTCGACCGCAAGGAATCCGGCGGCCACGTGGTGCCTCTTCGCGGCGGCTGCGACCTTGTCGAGGGCCGCGTTGAACCTAGGGTTGTCGTACTGCATCAGCATTCCGAGCGACAACGAGAGGTCGGCAGGCCCGACCACCGCGGCGTCAATCCCCTTTACCGAGAGGATCTCGTCGAGGTTGTCGATGGCCTTCTTGGTCTCGATCTGGACCCCCAGGATGATCTCGTCCTGAGCGGTCTTCATGTAGTCGGGGTCCACAAGGGAGGCCCTCCTCGGCCCGAATCCCCTGAGGCCTACAGGCGGATACTTGATGGCCTGGACCGCACGCTCAGCCTCTTCCTTGGTGTTCACCCAGGGGACGATGATTCCGTAGGCGCCGATGTCAAGTGCCCTCTTGATCAACACCATGTCGTTCCAGGCGACGCGGACTATCGGGACCGTGCTTGAGAACCTCATGGCCTGCATGAGCATCTGGACGGTCCCGACCTCCAGGGGCGCGTGCTCTGTGTCGATGAGCATCCAGTCGTAACCGAGCTGGCCGAGCGTCTCGGCGATGTCGGGGTGACCTATTGAAATCGTCGTTCCTATGGATACTTCGCCCTTCTTGATCTTCGCCTTTACGAGGTTCTTCAAGTAGGGAGGGCCTTCGCGGCCTACACGAAATAAGCGTTTCCGGGCGCTATAGTTCAAAGTCGGGCCAGTACTTGGCCATGACCCTCTCGTCCAGCTCGACTCCGAGGCCAGGCTCCTCCGTGAGCCTGACGAAACCGCGGTCGATCGGCGACTTCTTGGACCGTATCATCTCATACCAGAACCCGAACCCGTGCGAGTGGAACTCCAAGGCGCCGAAAGTGTTCGATATGGACGCCGCGTGGGCCGAGGCCACGGTGCCTATAGGCGTCGTGACGTTGTGGGGCGAGACCTCGATGTCGTACATCGACGCGAGCTCCATGATCCTCCTCGCTTCCGTGATCCCGCCCGTCTTGCAGATGTCAGGAGTCCAGACCCTGACTCCAGTGTTGAGTAGGTCCTTGAACTCGGAGACGGTGTAGAGATTCTCCCCCGTGGCAATCGGAATCGGACAGAGCGAGGTTAGCATGCCGAGCTCGTCGATGTTCCCTACGGACCTTGTCGCAGGGGTGAGGTCTTCCACCCAATGCAGTCTGAAGGGCTCGAGGCCCTTGCAGATCCTCAGCGAGGAGTTCAGGTCGTAGCGCCAGTGAAGGTCGACCATCAACTCGACGTCGTCGCCTATGGTGCCCCGGACCGCCGCGACTATCTCGGCCATGTAGTCTGCCTCTTTCAGGGTCACCTGGCCGCTCCTCTTGTTGAAGGCGTCGGTGTACGGGGTCGGGATGTCAAGGTCGAATTTAATCATCTGATACCCCTCCTTCACGGCCCGCTTGGCGGCGCGAGAGTACGCCTCGGGCGTGAAAAGGTCGCCAAACTCCTCCCTGGCGAGCCTCCCCATGACCGGATGGTCGGAGAGGGCGGACTCTCCCACCATGGCCCTCTTCCCCGTAGAGTCGAGCTTGACGGGTGTCAGGAGCGCGTTCGTTGCGCCGAACTCCTCTCCTGCGTGCAGGTCGACGTAGACCCGGATCTCGTCCCTGTCTCCGCCCAAGAGGCGCCAGACCGGGAGGTTGACCTTCTTGCCGATGAGGTCGTAGAGGGCGATGTTGGTCGCCGATATCAGCGGATAGAACGAAGAGCCCGCGAAGAGGGAGGCGTGTCTCAGCTTCTCCTCGATCCTGTTGAGCTTCATCGCGTCCTCGCCCACCAGAAGCTTCCTGAGCGTCGGTTCAGAGGCCTTCAGGCCCGGTGCGGCCGTAGCCTCTCCTGTCCCGTAGTCCTTGCCCGCATAGACCCTTACGAAGGTCCACTCCGTGGTGGACTGTACTGTCTCAACCTGTACGTCCTTGATGATTAGGGACAATCGTCCGCGGAGACCCGCCTCCGCTTAAAAATATGGCTGCGGAATTCGCCCCCAGTGGGTCTTACCTAGGGAAGATTCGCGGGCCGGGGTCGTGCGTGTGGGATCCCGGGCGCGGTCGCGTCCCGCCGAGACGGAGGGATCAAGTCCTCAAAATTACTATATACTAACCTCACAAATCTCGGGCTTGTGCCCCTGATTTCGCATCGAAATCTCAAGGACTTTGTCAAGGACATCTTCATCGCCTCCGGAAGCAAACCCGAAGAGGCGGATCTCGTAGCCGAATATCTGGTCAAGGCGAACCTGGCCGGAGTTGACTCGCACGGGATCATCAGGATACCCGACTACGTCCAGATGGTCGAGGAGGGCCGGATGCACCCCAACGTCGCCCCCAAGATTGTGAGGGACAGGGGAGCGATGGCGACGGTCGACGCAGGGCTGGGCTATGGCCAGGTCGCGGCGAAGATGGCGATGGAGCTCGCCATGAAGAAGGCTAGGGAGTACGGAATCGGGACGGTCTCGGTCTTCAACTGCAACCACGCGGGCCGCATAGCCGAGTACCCGATCCTGGCGGCAGAGAACGGGATGATCGGGCTGCTGATGGTCAAGGCGTTCGGGCCCATCGTGGCGCCGTGGGGCGGGAAGGCGAGGATACTCTCCACCAGCCCGATGAGCTTCGCGATCCCCGCCAAGACCGAGCCTCCCATCGTTGCCGACTTCGCGACCTCGATGTCGGCGGAGGGCAAGATCAGGGTCAAGAACGCCCGCGGGGAGAAGATCCCGTTCGGCTGGGTCCTCAATTCAGAGGGGAAGCCCACCGACAACCCCGCAGACCTCTACAACGGGGGAGCGCTTCTCACCTTCGGCGAGTCGAAGGGGTACGCCCTCAACCTCCTCATGGAATCTGTCGGGGCCGCGCTCTCCGGCGCGGGCATCCTCGACGTCTTCGCGGGCTCGAACGGCGTCTTCGCCCAAGCGATCAACATTGAGTTCTTCAGCGATGTCGACGAGTTCAAGTCGAACGTGGACAAGATGATCAAGACCATACGTGCTTCCCCGCCCGCTGACGGCGTGAAGGAGGTCCTCATCCCGGGAGACCCCGAGATGAGAGAGACCAGGAAGAGGATGGCAGACGGCATAAACGTCGAGGACAAGACGTGGGACCGCGTCGTCGCCGTGGCGGTGAAGTACCACGTCGCCGTCCCGCAGACCGCTCCTTCCCCGGCCTCCGCCCCCCACTAGACTGGTGAGGGCAGCTGATCATGAAGAGAATCCTAGTAGCGATGGGGGACATCCCGCCTCCGCACTCGGACGGCCTTGACCTTCTGAGGACGGAGATGGAGGTTGAGGTGGCGACCCACCTCCTGACCGAGGACGAGCTTGTGGGGCGCATCAAGGGCTTCAACGCCATACTCCTGGGGGCGCCCCGCCTCACGAGGAGGGTGCTGCTCGCCGCTGACAGCCTCGAACTGATATCCCGGGGCGGGATAGGGGTCGACAACATCGACATCGCAACCGCAAGCGAGAAGGGTGTGGTGGTCACGAACGTCCTCGACACCCTCTCCAAGACCGTCGCCGAGCACGTGTTCATGTTCATCCTCGGGATCACCCGGGACATCGCGGTGGCAGACAGGTCCGTGAGGACCGGGAAGTGGAAGGACTTCGCGAAGGTCGGACACCACGAGATATTCGGGAAGTCCATAGGGATAGTCGGGCTCGGGGGGATAGGGGCGGCGGTGGCGGACGTCGCGAGGAAGGGCTTTGAGATGAAGGTGCTGACGCACGAGAACTCGCACCTGAGGCCCGAGCGCGTGAAGGCCGCCCAGGCGACCGTTGTGCCTCTCGACGACCTCCTGCGCCAGTCGGACTATGTGGTTCTCTGCGTGCCGCTCAACGGCGAGACCGAGGGGATGATTGGTGAGAGGGAGCTTTCACTGATGAAACCGAGCAGCTACCTGATAAACGTGGCAAGGGGGAGGGTGGTAGATCAGGGGGCGCTCTACAGGGCGCTCTCAGAGAGGAAGATCGCCGGCGCGGCGCTGGACGTCCTGTTGAAGCAGCCTCCGGAGCCACAGGATCCGCTCCTACAGCTCGAGAACGTGCTGTTCACGCCCCACGACGCGGCCATCACCCTCGAGACGGGCAGGCACACATCTGTCCTGATCGCACAGTCCATCCTGGACATATTCCACGGCCGGAAGCCCAAGTATCCGGTGAACGTCCTGAACCCGCAGGTGGCTGAGGCAGCACTACGGAAGATGGGGGCTGGCGGATAGACCGGAGGGCCTTCAGCCCTCGGTCTCGATTACCGCTATCACTTGGGCGACGGCGACGGTCTCTCCGGGCTGGGCGAGCACCTTCTTCAGGACTCCCGCCACGGCCGCTTCGACCGGGTACTCCACCTTCTCGGTCTCGATCATCACGAGCGCGTCGCCCACCTCCACCCTCTCCCCTTCCTTCTTCGACCACTCCATGACCTTGCCTTCCGTCATACTCGGGTCGGCCTTCGGCAGCAGAACTTGGACTTCTGTCATTCTCGCTACACCTACTTCCCCGAAGCCAGGACGGCCCTCACGGCCGCCTCTATCTTCGTGTCGTTGGGGAAGATGAACTTCTCGAGCGGCGGGCTGTAGGGGAATATCGCGTCCGGCGTCGCGACCCTCATGATCGGGCCTTTGAGGTAGGAGAACGCCTCCTCGGAGATGATCGCCGAGATCTCGGCGCCGGCTCCGGCGGTCTTGTTCTCCTCGTGGGCCACGACCACTCTCCCGGTCTTCTTGACCGACTCGATGATCGTCCGCTTGTCCAACGGCGATAGCGTCCTGACGTCGACGACCTCGACCCCTATCCCTTCTGCCTCCAGCCTCTGTGCCACCTTGAGAGACTCGTGGACCATCTTCCCCCAGGTGACTATCGTGACGTCCCGGCCCTCGTGCTTGATATCGGCCTTGCCCAGAGGGATGGTGTAGTCCTTCTCTGGCACCGGTCCCTTCAGCGGGTAGAGGCTCTTGGTCTCGAGGAAGAGCGTGGGATTGTCGTTCCTTATGGTCGCCTTGAGCAGACCCTTCGCGTCGTAGGGGGTCGATGGGATGACGACCTTCAGCCCAGGGATGTGCATGTACCACGCCTCAAGGGACTGTGAGTGGTGCGCCGCCGAGGACCCCTCGGCGCCGGTCGCGGTCCTGATCGTCAGCGGGACCTTATACTGGCCTCCGAACATGTAGTGCGCCTTGGCAGCGTGATTGACGATCTGGTCGCTAGCCAGGGTGGTGAAGTCGACGAACTGTATCTCCACGATCGGCCTGAGACCCGTCATGGCCGCGCCCAGCCCCACGCCCACGAGGGTGAGCTCGGAGATCGGCGCATCCCTCACCCGCTCTTTCCCATAGAGGTCCTGCAGCCCCTTCCCGACCTGGAACGGACCGCCACGCTTGCCCATGTAGCCCTGCCCGTAGATGATGGTGGTGGGGTCGCGGGTCAGCTCCTCCCGCATCGCCTCGTTTATCGCCTCGCGCATGCTTATCACGCGGCTTCCGAGCTCGCTCTTGGCAGGCTCTGTCCAGTCCGCGTTGGGATTCTCATAGTAAATGTCCTTGAGCGCGTCGCTCTCCGCGGGAAAGGGGCTCTTCTCCGCGAACTCGACGGCGCTGCTTATCTCGGCCTCGAGCTTTTGGTCGATCGCCTTCAGCTCGTCCTGGGTCGCGACGCCTGCCCCGACTATGTGGTCGGCGAGCATCTTGATCGGGTCGCGCTTGAGCCATTCGGCCTTCTCCTCCTTCGTCCTGATGTCGGGGTCGCCTATGTAGTGGCCCCCGAAGCGGTAGGTTTTGGCCTCGATCAGGGTCGGTCCCCCGCCGTTCCTGGCCCTGGTGACCGCCTCGTTGGCCGCGTTGTACATCGCCAGGACATCCATCCCGTCGACCGCCACGCCGGGGATCGAGTAGCCTGCGGCCCTGCTTGCGACTTCAGTGTTCTTGGAGACGCTCGAGAATGGCGTCCACGTTGAGTACAGGTTGTTCTCGCAGACGAAAATCACCGGGAGGTTCCATGTCGCGGCGAGGTTTATGCTCTCGTGGAACGCGCCGCTGGGAACGGCGCCGTCGCCGAAGAAAGACACGGCCACCTGGTCGGTGTGTCTCACCTGGGAGGAGAGTCCAGCTCCGGTGGCTATGGGGATGCCAGAGCTCACGATGCCGGTCGCGCCGAGCAACCCCTTGGACTTGTCTCCGAAGTGCATCGAGCCACCCTTCCCCGACGAGATACCCGTGGCCTTCCCGAAGAGCTCGGCCATGACTCGGTTGGTGTCCGACCCCTTGGCGAGAACGTGCCCCTCGGCCCTGTGGGTGCTGGTAATCCAGTCGTCGTCCCGGAGGTTGGCGGTTACGCCGACCCCCACCGCCTCCTCACCGATGTACGCATGGGGGAACGATGCGAGTTTCCCGAGCGTGTAGAAGCTGATAATCTTCTCCTCGAACTTCCTTATCCTCATCATCGAGGTGTACATCTTCAGCAGTTTTTCCTTGCTTAGACCGAGGCCCTGTTGGCTAAGAGTCACTCCATGGGTATCTCCAGCCCGCTATTTTACGGCATCGACGCTGACGTCGAGTCCCCGGGTATCATAGGGTCAGGCTGCGGAGGACAGGACCCGCCTGAGGACGAAGGGCAGCACCCCTCCGCTCGCGTAGTATCCCATCTCTGCCTCGTTGTCAATCCTGGCCCTGACCTTGAACCGCGTCTCGCCCCGGGCGGAGGTCGCAGTCACCTCGAGCGTCGAGCCGGGCGCTAGAGCCGCCAGACCCGTTATCGAGAACACCTCGTCCCCCTTGAGGCCGAGCTTCAGGCGGCCCTCCCCGGGTGAGAACTCGAGCGGAAGGACAGCCATGGCCACGAGGTTGCTCCTGTGAATCCTCTCGAAGCTCTCGGCGATCACCGCCTTCACTCCGAGGAGCTTGGGAGCCTTGGCGGCCCAGTCCCTCGAGCTACCCGACCCGTACTGCTTCCCGGCGAGGATTATCAGCGGAACAGCTCCTGCGTACTTCACGGACGCTTCGTAAATCGGCACGACTTCGCCTGTCGGCAGGAACTTGGTGAACCCGCCCTCCTTTCCATCCGCGAGCAGGTTCCGGAGCCTCGTGTTGGCAAAGCCACCGCGGACCATCACTTCGTGGTTCCCCCTTCGGCTGCCGTAGCTGCTGAAGTGGACCATGTCGACACCGTGCTTGATCAGGTACTGGGCCGCCGGGCTGTCGAAGGCGATCGATCCGGCCGGAGAGATATGATCAGTGGTAATCTTGTCCTCGAATACGGCTAGGACCCTCGCTCCGAGGATGTCCTTCTTCTCGAGGTCTGCCCCTTCCTGGAACCAAGGCGGCTCCCTGACGTAGGTAGAGGAGTCGTCCCATTCGAAAGTGTCTCCCGAGCCGCCGGGAAGTCCCACCCAGGTGGGGTCGCCGGTCAGTGCGTCGGCGTACCTCTTCCTGTACAGCTCGCTGTTCAGGGAGTTTGCCGCGATCTCCTTAATCTCCCGTAGGGTCGGCCAGAGGTCCTTCAGGAAGACCGGCTTGCCCTCAGGGTCCAGGCCCAGGGGCTCGCTGAAGTCGAAATCTATCCGCCCCGCCAGGGCGTAACCGACCACCAGCATCGGCGACATCAGGAATGATCCCTTGGCGAGGGGGTGGATCCTGCCGTCGAAGTTCCGATTCCCGCTCAGGACGGCGACCGTGTAAAGGTCCCGCTGCTTGATCGCGCTCTCCACATCAGGATCGAGCGGGCCGCTGTTCCCTATGCACGTCATGCACCCGTAGCCGACGAGGTTGAACCCGAGCTGGTCAAGGTATGTCAGGAGTCCGGAACCCTCGAGATAGTCCTTCACCACGGTGGAGCCAGGAGCGAGACTGCACTTTACGAAGGACTTCGGGGAGAGGCCTCGCAGGACCGCCTTCTTGGCGATCAGTCCGGCGCCGATCATGACCGTCGGATTCGAGGTGTTGGTGCAACTTGTGATGGCCGCGATGATCACCGAGCCGTCATCGACTTCGTCCGGGCCGCGGGCCTTGGTCGTCGGGCTCACCAGAGTCTGCCCACCGGAAGCGGAGGCCGAGGTGACGGAAGAGGGCGACGCCAGCGCCCGCCTGCGCTCCGCCACATACGCCCTCGAGTAGGCAGGCATCGAACTGAGGAGTCGCCTCTCCTCCGGGTTTCTCGGACCGGCGACGCACGGCTCGATCTGGGAGAGGTCGACGACGAGCACCTCCGAGTATCTCGGTTCATTCTCTGCGGGTTGCGCGAAGAGCCCCTGGCGCCTGCAGTACTCCTCGACGAACTTCACATAGGCCGGGTCCCGCCCCGTGTCCAGCAGGTAGCGGAGCGTCGTAGAGTCCACCGGCGAGTAGCCGACGGTGGCGCCGTACTCAGGGGACATGTTCCCGAGAGTCGCCCTGTCTGGTACGGAGAGGTGCTGGTAGCCCTCACCGAAGTACTCCACGAAGGCGTCCACGACATTCCGCGCCCTCAGGAGTTCGGTCACGGTCAACACGATGTCCGTAGTCGTAGCTCCTTCCCGCAGCTGTCCGATTAGCTTCACCCCGACCGCCCGTGGGATAGGCATGTGGTATGGCTCGCCGAGCATTACAGCTTCTGCCTCGATGCCACCCACCCCCCAGCCGAGCACACCCAGTCCGTTCACCATAGTTGTGTGGGAGTCGGTCCCGACGACGGTGTCAGGAAGGGCTGTGAGCCTCCCTCCGCGCTCCTGGAGCGCGACCACGGTCGAGAGGAACTCCAGGTTGACCTGGTGGCAGATCCCCTTCCCAGGGGGGAAGACCCGGAGGTTCTCGAAGGAGCCCTGCGCCCACTTCAGGAGCGAGTACCGCTCCGAGTTCCGTTCGTACTCTCTGCTCACGTTATAGCTGAACGCGACCTCGTCCCCCCAGCCATCGACCTGGACCGAGTGGTCTATGATCAGGTCCATGGGGACGACGGAGTTGACCCTCTTGGGGTCGCCGCCGTTCCTCTTCATTGCGTCTCTCATCGCCGCCAGGTCCACGATGAGCGGGACGCCCGTGTAGTCCTGTAGCAGGACGCGGTACGGCATGAACGGCAGACCGGAGTTGACGCTCTTCGGCCACTCGAGAAGCCGGTGGACTGCCTCGTTGGCACCATCGACCCTTCCCGAGTGGCGCAGCGCGTTCTCGACCAAGACTCGGATTGAGTACGGTAGCGTCCCGAGGTCGGCGCCCTCTGCGCCAAGCTCCTTCAGATCATAGACCTCCGCCCTACCCTTCGGAGAGTCAATCCAGCCTAAGACAGAGGCAAAGTCGTTGTGTCCCTGCACAAGTTTTCCGAGCCCTGGGAGGTATATACAGATTAGTCTCGGTCGGGCCCTGCTCTAAGGTTTTTATCCCCTCAGGAGTCGCGCTGTCGCATGCCTGGAGATTGGGAGGTTCGCGGCCTGTTCGGGAACGAGTATGCCATGGAAAACGCCGTGGACGAGCTGAAGAAGCTCGAGAAGGTCCCGGACTTCAAGATCCTCGACAGGAGGAACCTTCAGGTCGTCGTCTCCAAGAGCGACGAGAAGACCCGGAATCTTGTCAAGAACGTCATAACGATAGCCCACGGCTACGTAGAGGCCGACGCCCCTATCGGTCAGTACGACGCTAAGAGGGCCGAGGTCAAGCGGAAGAAGCTCAAGGAGTACGAAGAGAAGAAGAAGGCCGCCCTGAAGGGGCACTGAGGAACGCTATCCGACCGCATTGAACGCTGGCGCGATCGACGGGGCACCGTCGACGTCCCATATTTGCCCGATCACCCTGGCCCAACGCTAGATTGAGATGCTCAGGCTGATGCGGCGCGGTCGAGGGCACGCCTGACGTCGTCGGCCAGGTCCAGAGGGTCCTCGATCCCGACCGAGAGTCGGATGAGGTCGTCTGTGATTCCCAGCCGTCCCCTTTCCACTTTCGGGATCGAGAAGTGGGTCATCCTCGCGGGAAGCTCGGCGAGTGACTCGACCCCCCCCAGGCTCTCCGCCAGGACGAAGACTCGGAGCGACTCGAGGAACCGGCTCGCAGCCCTGTAGCCTCCCTTGATCCTGAAGGACAGCATTCCTCCACCGAGAGACATCTGCCTCTTGGCGAGGCGGTAGGTGGGGGACGACTCCAGGAACGGGTAGAAGACGCTCGTCGCACGCCCACTGCCCTCGAGCAATTCGGCTATCGCCTGGGCGTTCCTCGAATGCTGTTCCATCCGGAGATGAAGCGTCCTCATTCCCCTCAGGGCAAGATAGCAGTCGAAGGGGCTGGGGACCGCACCTATGGCGTTCTGGAGGAACTTCAGCCTCCCGTAGAGGTCCTCGTCGGAGACGGCCAGCGCGCCGCCGACCATGTCGCTGTGCCCGGAGATGTACTTGGTCGTACTGTGCAGGACGATGGTCGCACCGAGCTTGAGTGGGTTCTGCAGGTACGGGGACGCGAAGGTGTTGTCGACCGTCAGTATCAGCCCCTTCTCCCGCGCGATCTTCGCGACCGCCCGGATGTCGAGGACGACCATGAGCGGGTTGGTCGGGGATTCCATCCAGACCATCCGCGTGCTGGGACGAACCGCCCTGGCGAGCGAGTCAGGGTCGCGTGCGTCTACCTTGCTGAAGCTGATCCCGTAGTTGGCGAAGACGCTGTTGAAGATCCTGAAGGTGCCCCCGTAGACGTCGTTACAGATGAGGACGTGGTCCCCCTTCTTGAGCAGGGAGCCGACGGTCGCGGTCGCGCCGAGCCCTGACGAGAAGGCGAGCCCGTGCTTACCGTGCTCGAGCTCGGCCACGGCCCTCTCGAGCCTCTCCCTGGTCGGGTTGCCGCTGCGGGAGTACTCATACCCCCTCGGCTTGCCGACGCCGTCCTGTGCGAAGGTGGAAGCGGTGAAGATCGGCGGGGCCACGGCACCGGTCTCCCGGTCCGGCTCGTTTCCCGAATGGACTGCCTTGGTCGCGAAGCGCATACGAATCGCGGCAGGGAGGAGGGCTTTAAGGGTGAGCGGTCAATCGAGGCCCTGGGACTTCAGCCACTCGTCGTTGAAGAGCTTGCTGACGTATCCCCTCCCGCCGTCCGGAAGGATGACGACGATCGACTTCAGTCCTCTGTTCTCCGCTGCGAACTTCAGCGCGCCGGCGACCGCGGCGCCTGACGACCCTCCTGCGAATATCCCCTCCTCCCTGGCGAGCCTGCGCGTCATTGCAGACATCTCGCGGTCGGAGATCTGGATCATCTCGTCGACCACGGTCGGGTCGTAGGTTGCAGGGAGGAAGTCCTCCCCGATCCCCTCGACGGCGTACTGGTGGAGTGGGAACTCCGTGCCATACTTCAGGTTGTGGTAGATAGAGCCCTCAGGCTCGATTCCGACTACGCGCACCTCCTTACTCCTCTCCTTCAGGAACCGGCCCGCTCCGGAAATCGTGCCTCCGGTCCCTACACAGGCGACGAAGGCGTCGATACTCCCGCCGGTCTGCTCCCATATCTCGGGGCCCGTCGTCGCGTAGTGCGCCTCAGGGTTGCCCAGATTGGAGTATTGGTCCGGCATGTAGGAACCGCTTATCTCGCGGCTGAGGCGCCGGGCCACATTGACGTAGTTCTCTGGCGAGTCGTGCGGTGCGCTGGTGGGCGTCACTATAACCTCAGCACCGAGCGCCCGGAGGATGGCCCGCTTCTCCTCGCTCACCTTGTCCGGCATGGTGAAAATCGTCTTGTACCCTCGCACTGCCGCTAGCATCGCGAGCCCGAACCCGG
Organism: Candidatus Gagatemarchaeum stordalenia; assembly: GCA_003164815.1. GTDB lineage: Archaea > Thermoproteota > Nitrososphaeria > Nitrososphaerales > Gagatemarchaeaceae > Gagatemarchaeum > Gagatemarchaeum stordalenia. Next base: position 13,411 of record PLUF01000028.1, on the reverse strand, counting down.
TGTTCCCGGACGTCGGCTCGATTATCGTACCCCCTTCCCTTAGCAGCCCCTTAGCTTCGGCGTCCCTAACCAGAAACACTGCGATCCGGTCCTTCACCGATCCCCCGGGGTTCATGAACTCGAGCTTGGCGAGCAGGCTGGGCTCCACCTCCCTGCCAATCCTCCCGAGGCGTACGAGAGGAGTGTGCCCAATCACCCCCAGTATGTCTTGCGCGGGTCTGGATCCGTCCATCCTGGAACCTCAGCCGCGCCGGTTGTCTATTAACGGTTCGGCTCCAGAACAGCGAATCAATTCGCTGACACGATTTATAAACGCCTACCGGTCGCCTTGAGTCCCACTTGGCCGCCATCGAAGTCTCCTCCCTGAAGAAGGCCTATGGCAGCCTGCAGGCGGTCAACTCGATCTCCTTCGACGTGAAGGAGGGAGAGGTCTTCTCGCTGCTCGGGCCAAACGGGGCCGGAAAGACCACCACGATAGAGATACTTGAGGGGCTCAGGGAAAGGGACGGTGGCGACGTCAAGGTGCTGGGGCTCGATCCCTGGAAGGATGGGGAGGCCCTTCACAAGCGCATAGGAGTAATCCCCCAGGGGTTCACCTTTCTCCCCTACATCACCCCGAGGGAGGCCGTGAACTACTACGCGAGCCTCTTCGACGTGAAGGTCGACGCAGACGAGATCCTCCGAAAGGTCATCCTCGAGGAATCGGCATCGAGCCGCTTCATGAAGCTCTCCGGGGGCCAGAAGCAGAAGATGGGGCTCGCACTCTCTCTGGTGAACGAACCCGACCTCGTCTTCCTGGATGAGCCCACGACAGGGCTCGACCCCCAGGCACGGAGGGCCGTGTGGGAGGTAATCAGGAACCTCCAGCATGAGGGCATTAGCGTCCTGCTCACGACGCACTACCTCGAGGAGGCGGAGGAGCTGGCGGACAGGGTCGCCATAATGAACAAGGGCGTGATAATCACGGCGGGAACGCCCAAGGAGATAATCCTGGAGTACGGATCGGGAGAGAGAATCAGGGTGCACGGCGACTCGGAACTGGCGACATACCTGAAGAAGCAGACCGGCTTCGAGGTAAGCTACTCTGACAACTCGGTGACCGTCGTCCTCAGGAAGAAGGAGGACACGCTGACAGTGCTGGAGGCGATAGCCCGGTCGGGGATGAACTGGAGCGACGTGACGGTGCGCAACGACAGCCTCGAAGACGTCTTCGTGAAGCTCGTCGGCTCAAGGATGACCGAGGGAGGCCAGGAGGCCCCGGTGAACTAGATGGGAGCCGCAAAGAGGATCAGAGCCGACCTCCTGAACTTCGGACGGAGCTACACCCGCAGCAGGATAGGCCTGTTCTTCGGCCTTGCGTTCCCGGTCATCCTTATCCTGCTCTTCGGGGCGATCTTCTCCGGGAGCGGCTCCCCCGCCACCGTGTACGCTCAGAATCAGGACAACGGGCCCGCCGGGCTTCAATTCCTTCAGGTGCTCAACGAGACGGGAGCGTTGCAGGTCACGCTCGTACCTACATCCCAGAACTTCTCGCAGTACCTCCTTTCGCAGTCGTCATCGGACGGGATAGTGGTCCCACCGAGCTTCACGGCGGACTATGCGGCCGGAATCCCGGTCAACGTGACAGAATTCTGGAATCCGTCGTCCTCAACCAGCCAGGGCGTCTTTGGGATCACGAGCGGGGTCCTGAACGCTTTCAACCTTCAGAGGGCAAACGGGACTTCGGTACTCGGTGTCCAGAGGACCACGATAGCGTCTTCCTCGTACACGTACATCGACTTCCTCATCCCAGGGATGATAGGGTTCGCGATTCTGGTCAGCCCGATGTTCGCCCTCGTCAACATCAGCGCGCAGTACAAGCGCGACAAGATCTTCAAGCAGCTCTCGCTCACGCCGCTGACCAAGACGGACTGGCTCCTCGCGAAGATAGGCTTCTACATGATAATGACGATAATCTCCTTCCTCCTGATGTCGGCGTTCGGCATCTTCGCCTTCGGCGCTCACATCACATTCACCCCGTGGGTCATACCGTTCCTCCTGCTCGGGCCGTTCATGTTCGTGTCCCTCGGGATGCTCGTTGGTACCGTCTCCACGAGCGTCGAGTCTGCCGCGGTCGTCGGCAACCTCATAACCTTCCCCATGATGTTCCTCTCCGGGACCTTCTTCCCGGTCAGCACGATGCCCGCCTATCTTCAGAACATCGCCCACGTGCTTCCCCTCTTCTACGTGATCCAAGGCCTGAACAACGTGATGATCTACGGGAACGATGCGGCGGCCCTCACGGACATAGCTGTGCTCGCGGTGCTGTCGGCGGTCATCTTTGTCCTTGCAGTGCGGTTCTTCAAGTGGCGTGAAGATTAGAGCACGCCCGGCCTCCTGGGACCGGACCGCGAAAGCCATTATAGCGAATCCTAGGCGGTTGGTGCGACAGTGCGGGGGTCGCCCAGCCTGGCCAACGGCGCGGGGCTTAGGACCCCGTCCCTTAGGGGTTCGTGGGTTCGAATCCCACCCCCCGCATTCTCCTTTCTGGACCCTGGGATTGGGATGGGGGCTTTGTGATGGCTCCAAGGTCTTCTTCGGGACGGATTCACGGAATGTCGAGCCCGGTCAGGGCCGTATCTCGTTGACGGAGCTGGCGCGTCTTCGCCTCATTAGCAGTTCGAGGGCCGCAAATAGCGCGACGGTTGCGACCGTCACGACGACGAACCCCACCGTCAGGCCGGGGTCAAAGCCTACCGCGTTGATGACCACAAAATACAGCCCCCATGAGACGGCCAGCACGAAGCCCATCGCGATTGCGCCGAGCCAGAATCTCGGACTGGACAACGAGAGACGACGGTGTTCCCGATTCTTAAGCTTCCGGCCAGTGAGAAGAACCCATCCAGGAAAATCGTGTCAGACGCGACCCCCCTCCAAGGAAGGGAGCTAGGTGCAGAACTGTTATACGGGCACGGCGAAGATCGTTCCCCAGTAATGAAAGCCCCGGATGCACCGAGGGCAGGTGAGTCAGAGGTCATGGAGTGGCTCCTCGAACCCGAGGAACCAGCCTCGCGCTACGGCGCGCTCGTTAGTCTACTAGGTAAGGGCGAAGAGAGCGAAGAAGTTCGCCGGGCTCGGGCAGCGATATCCGAGAGGGGATGGGCCGCTGGAATCCTCCGTAAGCAGAAGCCCCAGGGGTTCTGGGAATCGAGGGACAACCTCTATCGACCCAAGTACACCGCGACGATCTGGAACCTGATCGTCCTAGCGGACCTCGGGATGACCGCCAAAGACGAGAGGGTCCGCAGGCCCTGCGAGTTCTTCCTCGCGGAATACTCCAGGCCCGACGGAGGGTTCGATACACCGTCGAGCGACTGGAAGAGGAGCGAGCTATGCCTCACGGGCAACCTCGCGAGGACGCTCTCGCTGTGCGGATACATGCAGGACCCGAAGGTCACGGCCGCCTTCGACTGGCTGGTCGAGAACCAGATGGAAGACGGCGGGTGGCACTCCTTCTACGAGAAGGCGTTCGGGAAGGGAACCCTGGACTGCTGGGAAGGGCTGAGCGCGTTCGCCGTCTTCCCGAAGTCCCTCTGGACCCGCCGCATCAAGCGGTCGGTCGAGCGAGGCGTCGAATTCTACCTGCAGAAAGAACTGCACAGGCAGGGGGCACGCCGCTACGCCCCGTGGTACCGGTTTCACTACCCCGTTCACTACTACTACGACATTCTAGTGGGCCTGGACGTTATGACGAAACTGGGGTACGCTGACGACAAGAGGCTGGATTTTGCCCTCACGCTCCTAAAGGAGAAGAGGCGCCCCGACGGGACATGGGTTTTGGAGAGGCTGCATCCGGACCTCGGGACGGGGGCAGGATACAGGCTTCGGAAGGGAGTGACCCCGCTCGCGCTGGAGGAGGAGGGAGCACCCAGCAAGTGGATCACCCTGACCTGTCTCCAGGTCCTCAAGAGGGTCGAGGAAGCCCGCTAGGGCCGACCCGAGAAAATTCCCGCGGAAGAGCGCGGTTCTCTTGAGTAGCCGAACCTCTCGACCATAAGACTCATATTTCCAGGCGGCCCCGACTGTGTCCGATGCACTACTATACAGTGCACTACAAGTTCAGCCAGAGTTTCCAATTCTCCGTCCAGGCGGCCTATGACTGGGCGACCGACTACGACGAGGACGACCTGAGCCTGATGGGGTTCCAAGGGAAGCGGGAGATAGAGAGGGTAGACAGCGACACCCTCGTCCTGTACGACACGTACTTCTCAGACGGACGCACGACCAGAAAGAAGAGGCTGGTCAGGATGTTCCCTGAGCTGCTCATGCTGACGAATACGCGCCTCGCAGGTCCGATGAAACACTCCCAGTTCGTCTATCAGTTCGTCGCCGAGGGCAAGAACAGGTCACGCCTCGACTTCACCGGGGCACAAGTGGAGAGGTCGGCCAAGAAACCCTCCCCGGGGAAGATCGCCGCGCTGTCGAGACAGTATGCTAGGGAGGACTCGGTGCTCTGGGTCAACCTTGCGAAGGCGATGGAGAAGGATCTCGGCGCTCGGCGCTGACGTTGTACATAACGAACCCAAGAGCCGACGAATAACCCTCTATCCTGTTGCTCAGCTTGACGAGGCCGTGCCCCTCGTCGTCGAAGGCGATTAGGTGGGACTCCCTCCCGAGCTTCTGCAAGGTCTGCATGATCTGGCCCGCCTCACCTATCGGGACCCGCGGGTCGTTCCTGCCGTGGATCATGAAGAGCGGCGCCCTGATCAGGTGGGCGTTGTTGTTGGGCGAGATCGACTCGAGGAACTCCCCGTCCTTCTCGGGGTCGCCGTACTCGGCTATCCTGAGCTTACGGCGCCAGGGTCCCGTGTTCTTCAGGAAGGTCACGAAGTTAGAGATCCCCACGATGTCGACCCCTGCGGCCCAGAGGTCAGGATAGGCGTACAGGCAAGCGAGGACCATGAAACCTCCGTAGGAACCGCCCCACGCGACCACCCTCTCAGGGTCGACGTCGACCAACCTCTCCGCCTCGGTGACAGCGCCAATCGAATCCTTCACCGTGTCCATCCTCTTCCGCACGTCATCGAGGTGGGTGAACGTCCTGCCGTACCCCGTGCTCCCTCTGAAGTTCGGGGCGATCACGGCGAAGCCGAGCTTCACGAAGTACTGGATGAGTGGGCTGAACCCGGGCCGGAACTGGCTCTCGGGACCCCCGTGCAGATAGAGCAGGAGGGGTCGCGGACCCTCTTCGTTCGGGTTGTAGAGGAACGCCGGGACCGAGAGACCATCGAACGACTTGTAACGCAGCAACTGCGCCTCAGTGAAGCTCGATCGGGAAACTCCGCTCGTCGAACTCTTGGTCAGACGCCTGAACGCGTCGGCCGCGACGTCGAGAATCCAGACGTCCGGGTTCATCTGGGAGGAGGAGAGGGTGAAGGCCAGCTTGTCTCCCCGGTTCGACCATGAGAGCCCTCCGACCACCGACTTTGGAAGTGCTACCCGGTGAGGCGCCGGATCGCCCGGCTTCCAGACCATGAGGCGGGAGTAGCCGTCCTCGTTCACCGTGAACGCGAGCGCCCCGTCCTTCTGGGAGAGCGACAATCCCTCGATCTCCCAGTCCTCGTTGTACAGATAGCCCAGGGATCCGTCCTCCGAGTCGATCCGCGCGAGCCCTGGGAACTCCCTTGCCTGGTCGGTGATGCAGAACACGTACCGGCCGGAAGCGTCGAAGTCGGCCGAGGTATAGCTGGCGTCGCCCTCGTGCGGGGTCAGCAGACGGACCGCTCGGTCCTTCAAACTGAGGAGATAGAGCTCATGGTTGAAGGGGCCGAGCATCCTAGAGAATAGGATTGACGAGGAGTCAGGTGACCAGGCCACGGGGTAGTTGTTTCCGTCGTGGGCGTAGACGAGCTCCGGGAATTCAGCAGTGAGCGACTGGGTGTATATGTCGAAGAAGGAGCGATCCCTCGCGTTGGAGGAGAAGCAGACCGACTTCTCATCCGGGGACCAGCCTCCCCAGTTGTGGACTACGCCAGGGTTCTTGGTGAGTTCGGTGATCTTCTCGCCGCCGTCCTCGAGCAGGTGGATCTGGAACCGCTCGTCCCCGCCTTCGTCGAGACCGAACGCTATCATCTCACTCTTCTTCGCGTAGCTCAGGAACCCGACTCTCTTCTCTCCGAGCGTGAGCTGCTGCGGCCACGCTCCTTCGTCCATAGACACGGACCAGAGCTGAGGGCTGCCGGTCACATCTGACAGGAACGCGATCGACCGGTCGTCGGGCGAGAACTGAGCCGAGCCTGCAGACTTTATCGAGAGGTACCTCCGCAGACCATAACGGAGCTTTTGGAGGGCTGGAGAGGGGCTTTCCACGCGGATAGGGGCGAGCAATGCGCCTCTTAAGATTGAGGCGTACTACCCGCGCCCACCACTCGCCGGAGGATGGTGCCAATCGGTAGGAACGGCTGCGCGACCCGACAGAAGGACGTTCGAGGAGTCCGTCTCCAGTCTGGGGACGACTATGAGGACACGTTGAAATATCACCCCGCGGCGCAAAAGCAATCCAGCATGTCAGAAGGCGCAGAGCTCCCGGGGGAGAGCCAGACAGTCCCCATCGTATTCTCGCAGGACGTCGTCCTGTTCCCCCACATGGAGGTCACGCTGCCGATCACAGAGAAGAGGAGCGCCGACGCTGTGCTTCGGGCACTGAGGGAGAACCACCTCGTGGCCTTCGTTCCTTCGGACTTCGAACGCACGAGCGAGGGAATCGGGACTCTGTCTCTCCTCACGCACAGCGAGACGACCCAGGGCGGCGTGCGGGTCAACCTGAAGGGCCTCTGGCGCGTCAGGGTAACAAACCCTCGGGGACTCGATTCAGAGCAGGTCGTGCGGGTTGAGAGGGTGGAGGAGGCCGAAGAGGACGCCGAAGGACCCAACCTGGTGCAGAGGGTTCAGAGCCAAATCTCGGAGCTCGGCGAAATCCTCCCCGAGATTCCTCAGGAGATACTCTCGCTCCTCAAGAATGCAAAGACGCCGTCGGAGCTCTCAGACCTGTGCGCCATGTCTCCCGCACTGAGCCACGACGATAGGGTCAACCTGCTGAGGACCCTGGACCCGCAGGAGAGGCTCAAGTCGGTCAACAGGCACCTTGACAGCCAGCTCGAAGTGCTCAGGGCGCTGGCCGAGAGCAAGCCGATCTCGGACTGCGAGACGTGCACCGACCTGGCGGACAGGGCCTTCGACGCAGACCCCTCCGCAAGGGGCGAGATGATAATGGAGTTCCTGAATCACATCGTCAGCAATCATACGGCGGAGCTCCTTGGCGTCCTCGCAGAGAAGTACGGGCCTATGTTCATGAAGAAGCGCTCGCTGAGATAGCAGTAGTGCAGCCGTCAGACCGGTTCGGTCTCGACGTCCAGCGCATCCAGCTCCCTTCCGAACCCCCGCCGGCGCGCCAGTCGGTCGGCCTCTCGTTCCCGCGCCTCGGATTCCTCAGGAGAGACGTGCTCGTTGAGCCACGCGTGGGCCAGCTCGTGCGCGATGACGCCGATGGCCGCCGCCTCGGAGAGCTGACTAAGCAGCACTGTGTAGAAGGTTATGGTCTGTCTGCCCCTGCCGGCCGTCCTGCTCGTGCCCCGAGTCCCGGTCCCATAGGAGAGCGCACCCCACCTCGTCAGACCGACAAGACCCGGCAGCCTCCCTCGCCTCTTCAGGTACACACTATGCACGCTTCTAAGAGGAGGTGTCCCGGGAGGTATCCTCGTGAGCGCAGCCGTGAAGAGGTCGAGGAATCTGCGGTCGGGAACTCTCAGGTCTGGGTTCCCGAGAAATGTCGAATCGAGGTGCAGCCCAGAAGCCCCCTCATGTCGTCGACTGCGTGGTCGTCGAAGGAGGGAGCACCGAGATGTCGACCACATGATAGCCCGTCGCCCCGTTGGGGAAGGGTCCGGACACGGTGGCCGTCTGTACGGTCCCGGTGCCGTCGGTCGCTCTGACCATGATCTGGTAGTTTCCGGTCGCGGGCGGGTTCCATTGCGCAGACCAGAAGATCCACGTGTAGTCCGAGAGAGGGTCGGTCAGCGATGCCGTGGTCCAGGTGTTGCCCCCGTCGGCGCTGATCTCCACCTTTGAGACTCCCCTGTTCCCCGCGTAGGCAACTCCTGCGACCGGGACGATACCGAGGCTCACGTTGCTCGAGCCGTTGATCCCGAACCTCTGGGTGACCTGGGCGTCTCCGGGTATCGCTATCTCAGACCCTGTCTGATAGTGGGCGTCGTTCTCCCAGCCCCTCACCTGCCAGTACCCCTGGTAAGTCCCGCTGACCGCCTCGATGCTCACGATCCACTTGCAGTTCATCATCCCGTAGAGACCGGGTACGATCGCCCTGAGCGGGGATCCGTGGTCCGTGGGGAGAGGGGAGCCGTTCATCTCGTAGGCCAGGAGCGTCGCGTCCAGCATCGCCGTGTCCAGCGGTATCCCGACGTCGTAGCCGTCGACAGCGCGGAAGACCACGTAGTCGGCCGAGGACTGCACTCCTGCCATGTTCAGTATGTCCTTGAGCTTGACGCCCGTCCACTGGGCCGTGCTTATCAGGTCGCCCCCAATCGTGTTGCTGACGCATTCGAGCGTGTTGTACTGCTCCACGACAGCCATCTGCTGCAGCTGGGCGAGGTTGAGGTTGAGCTCCGTGCTGACGAGGCCGAAGACCTTCAGGTTCCAGGTCGAAGAGTCGACCGAGGGGGGGAAGATGTTCACGTCGACCCGGTAGAAGTTTCCATTGGCAGTCACGTTCTGCGAAATGAGCGCGTTGGGGCTCGCCTGGACGGTCGAGGTGTTGGAGGGCCTGAGCAGGAACCCTACGCCGTAGACGAGTATCGCAGCTCCGACGGCCGACGCTACTCCGGCCCTTATGAAGAGGCGCCGCCTCCGGTCGAACTTGGTCCCCTTCGGAGGTTTGACCACCTGGCAGAGGTCGGTCGGCTTCGCATCCCCCTTCAGATAGGCCAGCGTGGCCCCAAAAGCGAGTTGGGGCGGGACCATCGAGACGAGAAGGCCGGGAAGCGAGACCGGCGACGACTGAATAGCCGTCGTAAACAGAAGAGCGATCCCCACGGCCGCCAGGACCAGGTACGGGAGCAGCGAGTATGACACGAACCTCTCGAGCCGGCTGGAACCCTCCGAGATGCTCTTGGTCCTGAAGAGGAGGGCGCCGAGGACGCCATAGACCACGACGTTGGCGCCCACGGCAGCGGTGAACGCGGAGTACTTCGCAAGGCTCTGAAGCGTCTCGACCGCCTTCGACTCTATCGCCCCCGGGGTCAGGCTGAAGAGGGCCTGCGCAGCGAGTTCGGGCAGGAAGACGCCGCCGGCGGCAATCCTGATCAGGAACGATACGCCCAGGGCTATCGCCCCGCCGAGCATGCCGACCAGAAAACCTCTCTTTGTACTAGGGTCCATTCAGTTACACGCGAAAGATGTGCAAGAAATGCGGTGTTTCGGTTATAATCCTTGCTCCAAATTCATTCCAAATTCGACCTCTGAATCTGGAAAAACGCTTATCAAACAACATGTGTGATATCCCGTCGAGCCCCCGTTTTGGGCCCTCGTCAATCCAAGGCAAAGGGAAAGGTCGGGACTGAACAGGACGGAGAGCACGACCACGGATTTCACAATCGGAATATGTGCGACTGGCGTCTCACCCTGACTCTCCAAACTCATGGACGTCATCGACAGCGAGAGGTTCCCCAGCGGCTTTACTCTCAGCAGGATTTACCGCGACAGGAGACCCGCGACCGCGCGAGCCAATCCTCAAGGGACCGGCGAGAAGCGGGAATAGATGTCCCTCCTGGTGTGCTCGAGGCTCGGGAGCTTCTTCCTGACCCGAGCGACCCTGTCCGTGTCTATCTCGGTCACCGCAAGGCCCTCCTCCTCGCCGGCGTCGCATATCGAGACGCCGAAGGGGTCCACCACTAGGCTCCGCCCGGTGAAGATGCGCCCCGTCTGAGAAGCAACCGCCACGAAGACGGTGTTCTCGAGGGCCCTGGCCTTCGCCAGTACGTGGAGATGCTCTTCCTTCATCCGGCCGGCCAACCAGGCGGTAGGGACGATTATCACCTTCGCGCCCTGGAGGGCCAGTATCCGTGCCATCTCAGGGAAGCGAAGCTCGTAACAGGTCATCATCCCCATCCTCCCCAGCCGGGTCTTGAATGCGCCCTCGAGCGCAGAGGCAGGCTCGAACCTGCTCGACTCATTGTAGCCGAATGAGTCGAAGAGTTGGAGCTTCCTGTGGGTGGAGATGACCCTACCGTCCGGCCCAATCATCACCACCGTGTTGTACACCTTGTCCTTAATGGCAGATTTCTCTAGGATCCCCGCGACCACATGGACCGTACACTTCCTTGCCTCCGCTGCTAGGCCCGTGACAAAGTCCCCGCTGACGTCCTCCGCGAGCCCAACGTACCTCGAAGCCGGCGCGTCGATGGGCGCGTAGGCCATGAACTGCTCAGGCAGGACGATCAGTTCGGCGCCCCTCTCGGAGGCGGTCCGGATGAGCTCGACGCCCTTCTTCAGGTTGTCCCTCTTCCGCTCGGACGCTGAGACCTGGGCGAGCGCTATCTTGAACCTCATCAATCTCGCGACCCCGTGGAGCCGTTATAAAGTTGAGAAGAAGTTTGATGTTCAGGTGTTGGCCTTGTCGAGAAGGGCTATCCTCGCAGCCGCGAGCCTGGCTACCGGGATCCTGAAGGCCGAGGCCGAGACGTAGTCGAGCCCCGCCTTGTGGCAGAGGTAAATCGAGCGCGGGTCGCCCCCGTGCTCTCCGCATATCCCCACCTCGAGGTCGGGCCTCGTCTTCCTGCCCGATTCGACGGCCATCCGGACCAGGCTGCCGACGCCCTTGTCGTCGAGGGTCTCGAACGGATTGTCGGCGAGGACCCCCTTCTCAAGGTAGAACGGCAGGAACTTTGCTTCGGCGTCCTCCCTGCTGAAGCTGAACGTGGCCTGGCTAAGGTCGTTGGTGCCGAAGGAGAAGAACTCAGCATACTTTGCTATCTCATCGGCATCGAGGGTGGCCCTCACGGTCTCGATCATCGTCCCGAACTTGATGTCTAGCTTTACCCCCTGCTCAGCTTCAACGCGGGCTCGTATCGTCTCGAACTGTTCCCGGACCAGCTTGACCTCCTGATAGGCGGCGACCTGCGGCGTCATGATCTTCGGCTTGACGTTGACACCCTCCTTGACAAGCTCCGCCGTCGCCTCCATCACCGCGGTCATCTGCATCTCATAGATTTCCGGATGGGTAAGCCCGAGCCTGACGCCCCTGTGGCCGAGCATCGGGTTCGCCTCCGAGAGCTGCCTCGCCTTGTCCAGCATCCTCTTGGCTTCCATCAGCTGCTTCTCGTCCCCGTACCGCTCCAGCTTCTTCACCTGCTCGAGCAGGTCCTCGAAGCGAGGGAGGAACTCGTGAAGCGGAGGGTCCAGGAGCCTGATGATGACCGGAAGGCCGTGCATCTCCTTCAAGATCATCTTGACGTCCTCCTTCTGCAGCGGCCTGAGCTTCTCGAGGAACGATCTCCTCTCTTCCTCGCTGGAGGCCATTATCATCGCGACGACGAGCGGGAGCCTCTCTTCCGCGTTGAACATCCTCTCGGTCCTCGCCAGACCGATCCCCTCGGCACCCATCTTGCGCGCCCGCGCGGCCGCTTCGGGGGTGTCTGCGTTCGCCCAGATCCCCAGCTTCTTGGTCTCGTCGGCCCACGTCAGCAGCTCGAAGACCTCATCCTTCAGCTCTGGCTGGAGGAGCGGGACGGTGCCCGGGTAGACGTTCCCGGTCGAACCGTCGATGGTGATTGTCTCGCCCTGCGTAATCGTGGTCCCGTCGACTCTGAGGAGCCTGCTCTGTGGGTAGATGCTCAGGGACGCGCAGCCGACGATGCAGGGTTTCCCGATCCCTCTCGCCACCACGGCTGCGTGGGACGTCTTTCCCCCCCTGCTGGTAAGTATCCCCTGTGCGACGAAGAACCCGTGTACGTCCTCGGGCTTGGTCTCCTCTCTTACGAGGATCACCTTCTCTCCGTTCTTGGTCCATGCGACAGCGGTATCGGCATCGAAGACCACCTTACCTGAAGCCGCTCCCGGAGCCGCCGGCACACCCACTGCGACCGGCGCGATCTTGTTGCTCGCGTCGACGTGAGGATGAAGCAGCAGCTCCAGTTGCTCGGGGGAGATCCTAAGGAGAGCTTCCTGTTTCGAGATCACTCCCTCGTGGACCATGTCGACGGCGGCCCTCACCGCCCCCATCGGGCCCATCTTGGCCGCCCTCGTCTGCAGGAGGAAGAGCTTCTGTCTCTCTATGGTGAACTCGATGTCCTGCGGCTCCCTGTAGTGGCTCTCGAGCTTCTGAGATATGCGCTCGAGGTTCGGGAAGACCCCTGGCATCTCGACCTTTAGGTCTGCGATGGGCTTGGGAGTCCTTATGCCCGCGACCACGTCCTCGCCCTGCGCATTCGTCAGATAGTCGCCGTAGAGGCCGGGGCTCCCCGTGGACGGGTCGCGGGTGAAGAGCACGCCCGTGGCGCTGTCGTTCCCCAGGTTCCCGAAGACCATGGTGACTATCGTGACGGCGGTCCCCCGCGCGAGGTCAGGCGTTATGCGGTACTGCTTCCTGTACTCGATCGCCCGCTTCCCGTTCCAGCTTCTGAAGACCGCCACTATCGCCAGCTCGAGCTGCTTCGCCGGCTCCTGGGGGAGCGGCTTCCCCTCCCTGCGGAGGAGGTCCTTGTAGGCCTCGGCGACCCTCACCACAGACTCGGCGTCGAGGTCGCTGTCCTGCATCGCGCCGCGCCTCTTCTTCTCGCCGTCGAGCAGCTTCGAGAACTCGTCCTCGTCGACATCCAGGACTATCTTCCCGAAGAGCTGGATGAACCTCCTGTAAGTGTCATAGGCGAACCTCCTGTCCCCGGTGATGTTCGCGAGGCCCTCAACGACGAGGTCGTTCAGGCCGAGGTTGAGGATGGTGTCCATCATGCCCGGCATTGATATGGGAGACCCGGAGCGGACAGAGACCAGCAGAGGGTTGGTCGCGTCCCCGAACTTCTTCCCCGTCCGGGCCTCGAGCGAGGCCATCGCCTCCAGGACGGAGCCCATCAGGCCCGTCGGGAGGATCTGGCCGTTGCGGTAGAACTCCTCGCAGACGCTGGTCGTGATGACGAATCCGGGCGGTATCGGGAGCCCAAAGGAGGTCATCTCGCATAGCCCCGCGCCCTTGCCACCGAGCAGCTTCCGATCGGTGACGCCCTCGTCAAAGAAGTACAACCACTTGAGCTGTGAGTTGGCCATCTGCATGAACCTGCCCAGCCCCTTATTCGTTATAAGTGTGAAGAATCATGCTTCTGTTAACTCCTTGGGTGATGGGTTCGCCTGTTAACCCCTCGGGCGG
>PLUF01000108.1 GCA_003164815.1 Candidatus Gagatemarchaeum stordalenia | reverse complement strand
TATTTAATCGCACCCTTTAGTGAGGTACCTTCAGGGGTTCATCGCGCCTCCGCCGGGACATTTCATCCGGCAGTTGGGCTGTCGTCTAGCCGCTCGGACGCGAACCCGAATCTCCGCATTGGCCGGCAGCTATCGTTCTCCGGGTTGCTCTTCCACGAACTCTCTCGCCGTGACTACCTTGATGAGCCCCATCGCCTTCTTGAGAGCAAGGTCATTGGAGATCAGGCGTTCCGCTCGTCCCTTGAGGGCAGAAGCTATGATGATGGCATCGGGCAGTCTTAGCTCCGTCACCGCCCTGATTCTTCCTGCCTCGTCGGCCAAACCTGCGGAGAGCTCCATTACGTCGTAGTTCTGGGACGAGAATATGTGAGTCAGGAAATCGTCCTTCTCATTCAGTTCGCCTGCGGCATGATATCCGGCACAGACTTCGGCCAGGAGGACCGTGGGCACCACGCACCTCAGCGCTCCGGAGTCTATCCTGTCGAGTATCCTCTTTGAGAACTCGTGATCTGGTTCCTTGTTCTTGACTTCGATGAAGATGTTCGTGTCAAGGGTGACGATCAAGCATCCCACTCTTTCCTGAGTTTCTTCTGGAACTCAAGGGCGGTGGTCTTCCAGGCTTTTTGATTCTGCAGCGTCTCCGAGAGTCTCTCCGATTTGGCTTTGCGGAGGATGACCTGGTCGTCCTTGTCGAGAAAGACCACGCGGTCCCCCTTCTTCAGCTTGAGTGCGTCCCTTATCTCCTTCGGGATTGTGACCTGGCCCTTCTCGCTCACCGGTGAGACCCCCACTTCCGACATGATTATTCCTACTTCAATGAAGTGATTCCTTTACTTATAGGTTTTACCTGGGAGCTCAGGCCTAACCTCTACCACTTCCTCATCTATCGAGGGTGTATGGGCTCCCCATGCTTCTTCAGACTGGCGAGGTAGCCATCGATGGCGTCCTTGATGTTGGCCAGCGCCTCCTGGCGCGTCTTGCCTTCTGAGATGCACCCCGGCAGCGAAGGAACCTTGGCCACGAAGACGCCGTCCTCGTCCTGCTCGATGGCCATCCTGTACTTCACGATCCCGAAATAGGAGGGGTGGGCCCAAGACTCTTTGGGTCAAGTAAGGTGAATTAGTTCGTAAGAATCCCACACCATCCAATGATGAGATTGGCATCTCGTTCCTGCTCGAAGTACTTCCGACAAAGAAACGACCAAGACAGGCCACTGACTCGTACTAGTTTCTGAACGTAATCTTTCGATTCGGCCTCGCTCATGCTCTTAAGATTCTGTGCTACCTTCTGTCGTATGCGCCGGTTCTTGAAATAATCTACCTCGCGATATGCCTTGTTATGACAGCCTTTCCAGTCACATGCTGGTTCGCTCAATTGCAGCGCCAATGATTAATCGACGGATTCTATTAGCTTGGCTCTAATATGGCCTTTCTGTTTGTACGCGCAAGGGTTCATCGCGCCTCCGCCGGCTGTCTGAAGATGAGAGGCATCTCAAGCGGACCGAGAAGGTCCGGCGAGAATCGGCTGCATCGAAGGCTTAACTCCTCTTCCCTTCAGCATTCAGTGGATGAAACTGCAGGGTAAGGTCGCGATAGTCACGGGCGGATCCCGCGGTATCGGAAAAGCAATCGCCAAGACTTTTGCTCGTGAGGGAGCCCAAGTCGTGGTGAACTACGTCAGGGCCTCTGTGGAGGCGGGGAAAGTCGTGGAGGGGATTAGGAAGGCGGGAGGGAGTGCCATCTCCATCATGGCCGATGTCTCCCAGAGAGACCAGGCGAAGAGGCTTGTAGACGAGACGGTCAAGCAGCTCGGCAGGGTCGACATCCTCGTCAATAATGCTGGAATCAGGATCGAAGGGACGGTGCTCGACACGACCGAGGAGGACTGGGACCTCACGATGAACGTCAATCTCAAGGGGCCTTTCAACTGCATGCAGGCGGCCGGAAGGGTCATGGCGAAGCAGGGGTACGGCAAGATAGTGAACGTCTCTTCGATATCAGGTCTCGGCGGAGCCCCCGGGGGAGAGCTGGCCTACTGCGCCTCGAAGGCCGGCCTGATCAACATGACGATGGTCGCCTCGCTCGATCTGGGTCAGTATGGAATCAACGTCAACTGCGTTGCGCCGGGCTGGACTGTCACAGACATGGTCCTCCAGGCAGCGGGAAGCGAGAAGAGGTTGCGGGAGATTAAGAAGGTCAAAGCAGGCATGGCATCGATGGGGAGGGTGGGAGACCCTCAGGACATAGCCAACGTGGTTCTGTTCCTGGTCTCCGACGAGTCGAGCTTCATCTCTGGTCAGGTCATCGTGGCGGATGGCGGCAGAAAGGACTTCATGAGTCACGCGTGAGGGCGCGTGTACTTGCATCTCAGGATTGTATTGCCTCAGCTGACGAAGTGATGCGGCCATGTATAGGGGTCATTGCGCCTCCGCCAGGGGATTCCATCCACACTGGACTGTGATGCATCAAACAATCTGGTCGCCCGAAGACATCAGGGTATGATACTTTGGTCTACTTTTAAGTAGACTTATATTCGGGAACCCGGGTCGGAACAGCCATGTCAGTGGTGAGCGTGAAGGTCCCGCCCAATGTAAAGGAGGACATGCAGAGGGTGAAGGACAGCGTGAAGTGGTCTGAGGAGATAAGGAACTTCATTCTCGACAAGCTCGAAGAAGAGAAGAGGAAAGAGAACATCAAGAAGGCCGAAGAGGTCTTGGGAAAAGTTCGCGGACTCCCCGAAGGAAGTACTGCCAGACTCGTAAGGGAAGACCGTGACAGTCATCATTGACTCTTCCGCTCTGGTAGCCTATCTCCTTGAGGAGAGCGGGTTCGAGAAGACCAGAGACTTGCTCTCCGAAGGAGTCGACGGTCCCGCGTTGCTCGTAATGGAAGCATCCAATGCGGTCCTTGAGGCCAGCAAGAACAAGCGGATCGGCCGCGAAGATGCGAACAAAGCCATCGAGGTGATGCTCAGTCTGATTGAATCAAACATCAAGATCCATGACGAAGCAGATCTGGTTCAGAGCGCGTTCAGCATGGCCGCTGACCATGGCCTGACAACGTATGATTCCGTTTATCTTGCACTCGCCAAGAAGCTGGACGGAAGCCTGGCCTCAAGAGACAGAAAGCAGGTGGAAGCCGCGAGGACGCTCGGAATAGAGACCGTCTCAACCTAGATGTTGTTTCGCCATGCATAAGGGTTCAATGCGCCTGCGCCGTAGTCAAGGTGTTGGCCGAGTCTGCTCGATTCTTCTCTAACGTGATGTGGTCCGGAAAACCTCCCAGCCATAAATCGCGCCCTCGAGGCTGATTCAAGTGAAGATGGAGGGGCAGCCAACTTCGTCAATCATCGTCAATGTGGAAAGACTTATCCTGACAGCGAGTCGGCGCGCCGAGAGGCCTTGGGCAGCGTCCTTGTCACGGGGGCGGCGGGACAAATCGGATCCGAACTGGTGGTGGAACTCCGCAGGAGGCTTCCAGACCAGGCTGTCGTCGCTGCCGACCTGTCGACGAAACTTCCTCCAGGGGTCCAGGAGCAAGGCCCTAACATCACCGTGGATGTGACAGATGGGGCCCAGATTGCCAGGGTCTTCGAAGAGCACGGGGTGGATACAGTCTACCATCTGGCCGGAATTCTCTCCGCGACCGGCGAGCAGAAACCTCGCCTAGCGTGGAACACGAACATCGGTGGCCTTTACAACGTACTTGAGGCCGCGCGGACGAGGGGCGCGAGGGTGTTCTGGCCGAGCTCGATTTCCGTCTTCGGTCCCGATTCCCCGCGCGTGAATACTCCGCAGAACGCTGTGATGATTCCAAGCACGATCTACGGTGCTTCCAAGGTGGCGGGCGAGCTCCTGTGCAACTACTACTATCATAGGTTCGGTGTGGATGTCAGGAGCGTCAGGTATCCTGGCATAGTCAGCAGCGAGACCCTTCCCGGCGGGGGAACCACCGACTACGCCGCGCGCATGTACTACGAGGCGATTGAGAGAGGACAGTACACGTGCTTCGTGAGGCGGGACACCACGCTCCCGATGATGTACATACCCGACGCGATAAAGGCCGCGTTCAGCATCATGGATGCGGAGTCAGGGAGGGTCACGATCAGGACGTCGTACAACCTCACCGCGATGAGTTTCTCCGCGGGAGAGCTCGCCGAAGAGATATGGAAGCACATCCCGAACTTCGAGTGCACCTTCGAACCCGACTTCAGGCAGGCCATAGCTGACTCGTGGCCTGTCTCCATCGACGATTCCCTCGCGCGGGCGCACTGGGGGTGGAATCCGGACTACGATCTCAGCTCGATGACCACCGACATACTGAGGGTACTGGGCGAGAGAATCAGAAAGTAACGAAAGACAGAGAAGGTCTCGCTTAATAGCCTCAGCCTCGGACGATTTTGCGAGTTGGCCGGCAGAGACCCGGTGGCGTTTCTTCGAGAAGAGTACCAAGCTCTCGTGCGCGAGGACCTGGACTGGAAGATCAGGGTGCTCGACGGGCCGAGCTCTTCCTGGTGCACCGTCGACGGCAAGAAGGTGCTCATGTTCTGTTCCAACAACTACCTCGGACTCAGCAACCACCCCCGTCTCAAGCAGGCTGCGACTGAAGCGATCGCCACGCACGGGGCGGGCTCAGGCTCTGTCAGGCCGATTGCCGGAACGATGGACCTTCACGTCACGCTGGAGAGAAGGCTGGCCGCCTTCAAAGGGGCTGACGCCTCGCTGGTCTACCAGACGGGCTTCGCTGCCAATGCGGGCCTGATCCCACAGCTGGTCGGGGAGGCAGACCTCATCGTGAGCGACGAGCTGAACCATGGGTCCATAATCGACGGGATAAGGCTGGCCCGCGCAGGGAGGTCGGTCTACAAGCATGCCGACATGGAGGACCTCGGCCGAATCCTCGAGGAAGCGGAAGCGCGCTCGCCTCCCTACAGAAGGATCCTGATCATCACCGACGGGGTCTTCTCGATGGACGGGGACGTTGCACCCCTGGACAGGATCGCTGGACTGGCACACGACCACGGAGCGATGCTCTACGTGGACGACGCCCACGGCGAGGGAGTTCTCGGAGATGGCGGGCGCGGCATTGTGTCGCACTTCAAGCTGGGAAGGGACAGGGTGCAGGTGGAGATGGGCACGTTCTCCAAGGCTTTCGGAGTGGTCGGAGGACACATCTCTGGCTCACGCGACCTGGTCGACTTCGCGTACAACAAGTCCAGGACCTGGCTTCTCAGCGGTTCCCATCCTCCCGCCGTGGTGGCGGCGTGCATCGCGGCCATCGACGTGCTGGAGACGGAACCTCAGCACGTCCAGCGGCTGTGGGAGAATACCAGGTACTTCAAGAAGGAGATGCGGGCTCTGGGCTTCGACCTGGGCAAGAGCGAGACGCCGATCACACCGGTCATGGTCGGGGACAGTGGCGTAGCCAGCAGGTTGAGTTCCAGGCTCTTCGAAGAGGGCGTCTTCGCCCTCCCGATAGTCTATCCGATGGTCGCCAAGGGAAAGGCGCGGATCAGGACCATGATCAGCGCGACGCTGTTACGTGAGGACCTCGACTTTGCGATCTCCAAGTTCCGGAAGGTGGGCGGCGAGCTCCGAATCATTCAGTCGTGAGCGTCCCAGGCGACTTTGACCGCGCCAGCGCTTCTCGTCCCCGAGAAGTGTAGAGCCCTGACTCGTATGAGGCCGTGTATAGGGTTCATTGCGCCTCCGCCGGGGTTGAACAATCGCCTTAGAGACGTAATATGACGGAGGCACGCGGAGATGATGTGCTGATGCCTGCGGTGTCGCTTACTCTGAGCTTGGAAGAGCTTGAGGTGGGCGTGCGCTCGCGTGCCCGTTCCGCAGAGAACCAATCAGATTTCTTCCGAGAAGCTGGGACATGAGGGCCTTCGCCACTCTGGCAAACCTAGCCATGATCATCAGGAGGGACATGGCGAGCGTGAGAAGCGCTAAGTCAGGAACCATACTTCCTCGTGATTCGGATATGATGACGGCTAATAAATCTTCATCCCCCATCTCGTCCGGAGCGACGGCCTGGATTCCAATCCTATCCTGGTGTCAGGCTCCTGAGGCCTTTCGGGAGCCGGCCGCTTGACAGAGGATGGTCGGTTTCCTGGTACCCGGTATCAGCTTTTCACGGCATGGCCGCAGCAGCCGCAGGCGTTACCGTACCCAGCGTCGCATCCCGATCCGGAGCAATTTCCCAACGGGGTGGTACGGTTCTTGCACGTGCAGCTGGTAGTGACATTGCAGGATTCACACATATGCCGGTCCTCGAGCCGGTCCTATAAATAGACCACCCCGGTCGTTCGGGATCCGCCCTATCGTTCCCGATGTCGCAAGGATGAGTTATGGCCTCTGAAGTACCGGTTGTCTCTCGGGACCAGTTTCTCCCTCAAATCAGAGAGTCCTTGTCGGGTAGCTCCAGCAAGACGAAGCTCAAACAGCAGTGGGGATAACCGGCCACCCCAGCCAAGCTCGAGGCTCATGCTCTTTCTCTGTTA
>PLUF01000075.1:97222-97940 GCA_003164815.1 Candidatus Gagatemarchaeum stordalenia | reverse complement strand
CTCCTCATTCTCTCAAGAACGTGGCCGTGGCGGGTACCACAGGCGTTCTGTCAGCCATGGGTGCGAGCAGCGCTGCCAGATCCATAGCCACCGTGGCTCCGCTGAGTAGTTCAGTAGGTGTTTCTCAGGGGATAGGTAGGATTAACACGGCACGGCAAGAAGCCGCAATGCAGTACGAAACAAGCACGGCCTTGCAGGATTCAAACCAAGCCTTAGGAGCTGTAATCTTCAATGCAGCCACTACGCCGGGTCAAGGTATCCGGCTTGGTCAATCATCAGACCTTAACTCATGGTATACCATGCAGGCCCAAATCAGTCCAGTTCAATTCCTCTCCCAAACACGGCAAAGTCACATCATCACTGGTCAGCAATACCAAGCTCTCCTTAGAGATCGTGGCGCGCAGGCCGAGTTCACCGAGACTTACAAGCGCCAACTTGGAACTTTCGCAGAATACGATAAGAAGTCAGGCAGCATGACTGCGGAGAGTCTTAGAAAGATGGCAAATTTGAGAGCCAATTTCGAAACTGCGCGTACTCAGGGCCTAAGGTCAGCGACTTACAGGGAGCAACCAGTCTAGACGTAACGCAAGATGTCAACACCCACCCGCTGCTCGAATCCTACAAGTCTCTCGGCGCTAGCTCTCCATGACTCGGGTGTGCCTCCCTGATTGTCCACATAACCCATTTCAGCATGCCTCAACTTAATTCTGTAATCCAT
>PLUF01000075.1:96017-97108 GCA_003164815.1 Candidatus Gagatemarchaeum stordalenia | reverse complement strand
TCTTGCTTCGAACTTCTCATCTGTCATCTTTGTCAGACCTTCGGCCCTTGCGCTGCTGTGGTCAGCGAGGAATCGAGCTACCACACCTCCTGTAATGGCCCTGAACACGCTCATGCGGTAGGAGTCTTCCTTCGAAGGAAGGTCATCCCTCTCAGTCCCGTCTGGAAAAGTGCACTTCACCCTGAATGAGGCACTTCGAAGTTCGCCCTGAATTGAGAAGACAACCTCGACAGAGTTGGGGTCACCGAGTCTGATCAGCCGTAGAGCGGGGAAATCAAATCCTATTATCTCGGCGCTCTTTGCCTCGAAAAGAAACGATTGCTCGGTGAGGGTCAGCCTTCCCTCTCCGAGCTTCCGTTCAGACGCCCTGACTGTAAAGCCGCCGTAGGGCCAGAGGGTTTCCATCTCTTCGAGCGCGCCTTCTTGCATCGTCCCCTTGATGTGTTTTTCCTAATAAGGACAAATGGCCCGGCAAGGTGACACCCTTTCGGACGTCACAGGGTTTCTTGCCGGTCCTTGTCCTTGGCAAGGTCCGTGGGCAGGTACTTCTTTCCCTCTCTTCGGAGCATCCCTTTCTCTGTCAGAATCTTGAGGCACCTGGATACTGACCTAGCAGCTATGTCGATTCCCTGCTCGCCACACTTCTGGGCGATTTCCTCTCTGCTAGTGAAGCCGTTTGCCAGAATGTAGGAAAGGATCGTCTCTTCCGCCCTCGGCAGGTGGTGGTCCGCCTTCTTGGTCTCAGCTTCGGCAGGCTCTTCTCCTTTCTTCACCTCCATCACTGGCTGTATCTCGTTCAACTCCTCGAACTTCATCACCTGAATCCAGTACTTGTTCGGGTCAGGAGGCTGTTCCTCGTTGAGGATCTGGTAGAGCTGCTCCTTGTGGTTCTCCGAGGTGACGACGAACCTGATCAGCTTGTAGAACGCCTTGTTCTTCTGGTAGTTCTTGATGACCTGCTCCTTGTTCTTGAGAGGCGACATCTCGATCTCCACGGCTGTCGCGGTCGTGTAGTTCCACACCCAGGGGTTCAGTATCCTCTGGTCGTTCCCGTACTTGTCCTTGACGGTCTTGGGGGCGGGCTCGATGAC
>PLUF01000075.1:0-95977 GCA_003164815.1 Candidatus Gagatemarchaeum stordalenia | reverse complement strand
CCCATCTTCGAGGGGCCGACCCGTATCCTGAAGACATCCAGCGCCCTGGGTGCCAGGGTGTACACGATGGTCCTCGATCTCTCCATATCGTCCATGTTCGAGGGGTCCGGAGTGACCCTTAGCGGGTTCCCGAACTCGTCCTTCCCCTTGATTATGTACTCCTGGTGGACGAAGGCCTGCGTCATGTAGCCCATGTTCACGAGGTCGTTGAGCGCCTGCTGGACATCCGAGGTCTTCCAGGTGAAGTTGTGGTAGAGGTTCGACCTGAGGCGCGAGTACTCTACGGAGTAGTCGTCCGAGATCGCCTTGAGGTACGCCATCGTGAGTATCTTCCAGTGGATGGGCATGAAGGCGCCCCTGGACGTATCCGAGGAATCATCGCTGGTGGCGGCCTCCTCGACCCTCTGCTTCAGGCTCTTGTAGACGAGATCCGTGGCCTCCTCGGCTCCGCCGTACCTCTCCTCCATCTCGCCCTTCATGAACGCGATGACGTCCTTCACGTCGTAGAGTGGCTCACTGACCTTCGGGAACGGGTCGAAGATCAGAGGCTTGGACGCGACATCGTCACCGTGAAGCCTCTTCCTGACCACGCACGCGTAGTCGGGGAGCTTGATGAGCTTCTTCTTCACCTTCTCGCTGGAGCTGGGCGCGATGAGCTCCGCCATCCTTGCGGCGTCCTCGGCCCCCACCCTGAAGCAGAAGATGGGGCCGACGTTCCCGCC
Organism: Candidatus Gagatemarchaeum stordalenia; assembly: GCA_003164815.1. Classification (GTDB taxonomy): domain Archaea; phylum Thermoproteota; class Nitrososphaeria; order Nitrososphaerales; family Gagatemarchaeaceae; genus Gagatemarchaeum; species Gagatemarchaeum stordalenia. The sequence continues at coordinate 95,255 of PLUF01000075.1, read as the reverse complement.
TATCGCGCTGTAGAGCTCCGGCCTGATCTGATGGATGTTCTGGTTGACCATCCACAGGTAGAGCCCGAACTTCCTCGACTCCGAGAGGATGGTATCCAGCAGCTTGAGGTCGCTGATGTTCTGGAACTCGTCTATCGCGAGGATTATCGGGGTCCTCGCAGTGGGCGCCTCACCTGCCCTTTCGAGCCTGGCGGCCCTCTTCTCCACCTCGAAGTAGAACCTCATCACTATGGAGGCCGAGATGAGTCTCCGGAAGTCGTAGGGCAGCGCCTTGGTTATCCTGAATATCGTCAGTCTTCCCGGCGTGGTCATCTCGGCGAAGTCCAGCTTGCTCGTCCGTGCGCAGAACGTCCTCGAGGTTATCGACTGGGGAGGGAGCACAAAGTTCGCTATCCTGTTGATCACGGGGGCAAACGCGTCCTTCTGGAGCTTCGAGATGGCCTCTATCGTGCTCCTGATTATCTCGTCGTTGATCTTTCTCGATTTGAGCATCTGCTCGATCGTCTCCTTCGTCAGCGAGATGAAGTCGACGAGAATCCTGTAGAGGTCCTTGAAGGTCGGCCTGTCCGAGATGGTGTAGAGATAGTACAGGGCGCCTTTGAAGATCCACATCAGCCTCGGCGCTGTCGATGCGTCGGTGTTGAGGACGTCCGAGAGTAGCGCTGACAGTTCCTCGACCTGCGTCTGCATGACCTGGACCCGGTTCGTGATTTGCGTCCCATCCGGAAGAGAGAGGGGATTGAGCCCGAAGGTGACCGACTCTGGGTCGATGAGGGCGACTCTTGCCCTTTCTGACTCGGGAATCGTCCGGACGAGGTCGAACGCGGCGTCCCCATGAGGGTCGATGAGGACGAGGGCAACGTCCTTCCTCTCGAAGAGCCTCAGTATCCAGTAGAGCAGGGCGTTGGTCTTCCCCGCACCGGTCGAGCCGATGTAGAGGGCGTGGAAGAGCATGTCCTCAGCGCTGATGGTATCGCTTGCCACGATACTGACGGGCTCAGCTGCTTATAATGCCGGGGCCTAATCAGCCTAATTAGCTCAGAGTTTCTATTACAAGATGAGTTGCGGTCAGTCGTTCGGACAAAACTATTAATCAAAACCTCCATTTCGCGGCTCGCAAAGGACCGACGAGTCTCACGAATAACTCCATGCCAAAGAGAGAGCCCACCAAGCGCAAAATCGCGCTGGTCGTAGCCCTGGCCGCACTCGTGATCCTGTCACTGTTCTTCGTGACCGCGGGGAACGTCTTTGTCTCTGGGAAGACCCCGCTGTGGGTCTATCATACGAGCGGGACGATAAACTCCATATTGATGAGCGACAACGGCAGCCTTATCGCCGTCGGGGTTGGTTTCACCTTGAACAGCGGAGCCGTGCTCCTCTTTGACAGAGGCGGCAACCTTCTGTGGGAGCATCAGACAGACAGGATAATAGGTGAGGTCTCCATTTCAGAAAATGGCTCCCGCATCGAGGCGAACGGGTACCAGCTTCTGCCAGGACCTGCCGGAGCATATGCGAACGCCGAGGCCTACGCGTTCGACTCCAACGGGGACCTAGTATGGAACAGAACTGCCGGCCTCACTTGGTCTGCGACCATGTCCGCGGACGGGTCAAAGATAGCAGTCGTCGGTCCGGACTCTGTCGCCTTGCTCACCTGGGAAGGTCGGGTCTTGTGGAACTACTCCGCCCCCGGAGGCTCTCCGGTTCCAGTGGGCTCCTCGGCCGTCATCGTCTCGCAGAACGGAAGCCGCGTAGTCTTCGGCACCAACGAGATCTCCATGCTAGGGTCCACCGGGAACAGTATCTGGACGTACGGCGGCCTCTTTCTGGTTTCCGGGGGCGATGTTGCGCTCGCGCCTGACGAGTCTCTGGTCGCAGTCGGGAACTCCACGACGGGGGTCAACGGCAACGTCCTCCTGCTGACGGGACAGGGTAGCCTGCTCTGGGAGCATCACGTCGACAGCGCCGTGCTCTCCGCGGCCCTGCTTCCGAACGACTCGTCCGTCGGCTACGTCACCAACTGGAACGCCCTCTTCTACAATCGCGGCGGAACACTGCTCGCAAACTACACCACAGACGGCCAGGCACAGTTGCTTCCCACCGCGGGCGGGTTGTTTCTCCTCGGAGGGGGAGGCGGCAGCGGCCTGGTGCTGTTCAACTCCGTGGGCAGGTTGCTGTGGAGCTATCCACTCAACTCCGTCCAGACAGAGGCTGTCTCCAGCGACGGCGCCTTTGCGGCAGGGTCATCGGGCCTCGTCGGCCAGGGGGGACAGGGCCATCCCAGCACGCTCTACTTCTTCAGTACGACCGGGAACGGAAGCTTCCTGCAGGGCCTCGAGGATGGGTTGATGAACTACAGCCAATCCCCATTCTTCATCCTGTTCGGGATAGGCACGGGGATAACGATAGCCGCTCTCTTCGCAGCCCTAGCGGTCATGTTCCTCAGGGCATCGCGGAGTTCCCAAAGAGCATTCTAGGCAACTCTCGCAGGAATTTGGGTTGCGGCTCGGCACCCTCCAACTTCATTCCCCCGTAAACCACGCTGAGCAACCCCGCAAACTTCCTCATGTCCTCCACCGTCTCCGCCGAGAGAAGCACCTCGGTCTTCTTGCCTGAGTAAACCAGTTCGAGCGTCCTCACCGTCGATGCTGCGAGGTGGGAAAGAGGCTGAATCGCTGAATCCTCCAAGATCTCATCGGTGGTAGGCACCTTGACGAACCTTACCAGCTTTGAGGAGATCTCGCTGCTCTGACTCTCTTTGTTCTCCTCATCCTCCTCGACTTTCCCCTGAGAGTAGTCCCGCTTCGATTCCTCATCCTCCAAGGAGCTGAGGGATTTGGCCACCTCACCTGCAGGCAGATGAATGTACGACACCAGCTCCTCTGGAGTAACGAGGAACGACGGCGGCTCCATCCTCGACTTTGTGTAGCGGTCGAAGTACTCCGAGATGTCCACGACCATCCTCCTGTCGACCAGTTCGAGGAGCATCCTCGGGTCGCGGTACTGGAAAACCGCCAAGCTGTCGTGCTCGTCCAAGCAGTGGTCGAAGGGGAGAGAGTTGGGCGAACTTGCCCCCTTATCGCACACCCACATCCCCTGAATTGCAAGTGTGACCGTCGGCTTGGTGGCGATGTCATCTACCTTCTTCATCCTGGATTCCGACCGCCTGTAATAGTCCCTGTGCAGCTCCCTCCTGTCCCGCTCCTCACCGCTGATCATGTCGATGGTCGGCTGCTCGATGGATGCCTTGGCCCTGTGCATGGAGTTCTTCAGCCTGACAAGCGCTGAGCTGTAGTCTGAGCTGACGAAGAGGAACTGGATCCAGGCGAAGTCGGGGTTGGAACTCTCAAGCGCCCTGATGACATGGCCGAGGAATGCCTGCTTCTCCGGATATGCCGGGGTGGAGACCACGATGCCGTTCCTGAGGGAGACATTGAAGAACCGGACCCGTTTCTTGGCGCTCTCCTTCTTCTGAGCCGGATTTGAGGTCATTTCTGCGTCTCCTGAGGCTCCCTGGAGGGCTCGTTCTCTCGCCCGTGGTGTCGGGCCTTATCGAGGTGCCTTATCCTCGACCCGGGCCGCGGGTATCTGAGCACGTCGACGTAGGGCCTCCTGGGAGGCTGGCCGAGATACTGTATGGTCGAGGCCGCGAGGATGATGGCGGAGATGCCCTGGACGATAATCAGGTAGTAATAGGATGGAGGGAAAAGCCGAAAGGTCCAGCTCAGGCTCACCACCGCCGAGACGGCGAACAGGGCCAGGTAGGGTAGGACCCCCCTGATGCTCCGCGGCCTCGCTGCCTTACCAGTGCCAAGCAGACCCATGTGGTTCAAGACAGACCACCACTTGATCGGGCTCCCGTCGTCCTTGAAGGGATGAAACAGCCTCGAGAGGTCGTGTCTGTACAGCACCAAGACGAAGACAGCCCAATACGGGAATGGTAGGTAGAGGAAGATGCCTTCTGGTGGGCTCATCCTCTTGGGGGTACCTGACGGCTCTTAACGGAGGCTCAGGCGACTACACACGTTCCATTGCGTAGCCACAGATAGTGCCCGATTCTCCGTCTCCCGAAAGCCAGCAGTAGGTGTGTCCGGTTGATGGGTACGCGTTCGGCACCAAGACCATCCCCGCGCCGAAATATGCGTAGGACACGGAGGCGGATGCTGACTCCGGAAAGAGGCCACCGACGCATTGCTTGCACGGGAGATAGGAAACGCTCATCGGGACAATCGGAGCCAAGAGAACAAGCACCACGACGGCCAGGACTCCAATCCCAAGCACGCCTAACTGCATTGCCCGCTTCATTGCACAACCGGTCTGATTCACACCACGCTTTCTATTACATCTTTGTCCGAACGACCACGATGTTGCCAAGATCAAGGCGCCATGTTGCCAATGATGTTGCCAAATTGGTCTCTGATGTTGCCATTTACCTTGCCAAACTGGTGATTTGGACTGTCGGTTGGCAACACCTTATTCCCGTGTTAAATACTGAACGAGCCTTTGCTGCCGTATTTCGTCTTTCTCTCTCTGACTACGGTAGGAATCTGGTATCTTGGCATCAGCGTGGGCTACTGAACCCGCCGCTCGGCCAAAGGTCCAAGGTGAGAGAACGGAGTACGCGGTGACGCCTTGCCTGACTCGTCGACATGACGGCAAGTGGCAGTCTTTGGGCGCCGTTCTCCACCCCGGACGTGATGATCCGGGCCCCTAACGGCCGTCCTCTGGGCACACTCGATGCCATAAGTCCACCCAGAAGGACGCGAAAGAACTTCTCCAACATCGGCCTTTGGGAGAGTGACGGAAGCGGAAGCTTCACCCCCGTTCCTTGACCGGTCCGGGCCGCAGCCATATCCAACAGTTCTATCCCACCACTGGGAAGAACGATGCTGCGGCTTGAGGACCGGCTAGACAGACCACATCGGGCCAATTATTATCCGCCCATGCGATCCTGAACGGGGACAAAGTGAAGACTTCGGCGTCCGCCATCCCTTCCTGAAGGACTCGAGAACGAGAAGCTGGCAGCGCCTACGCGGTCGAACCACCAGGGCGCGCCAGGACTACGCATGGCAGGAGGAATCGAAGATGCAAGGGGTTCAAGGAACATGGAAGAGTGGACGGACGAAGCTCGCAGAGTACGAGGAGTACAGCATCCTGGGCAGGTGCCCAGAGTGCAGAGAGGGCCTCGTCTACGCTGGAGAGGAAAGGTCGGAGCTGACCTGCTCGTATTGCGGGATCGTCGTGAGCAAGGCAGACTCCCCGCACGAGGACGGGTCGACGGCACCATCCGTGAGCAAAAGCGAGCCCCTCGGCTCGTACATCGTAGCAGACACGGAGAACGCCCCCTCTCTCAAGGGACCAGCCTTCGGGTGGGCGAAGCTGATGCCGAACATCGTCGGGAGAGGAGGACCGCTGCAGATGTGTACCGGACTGACGAACAGGATAGCCGAGAGGCTGTCTCTCCCGAAGAGCATCGCGCAGAGCGCCGACATCACGGCAAGGAGGCTCCTCCCAAACAGGGAAGCCTATGGGGCGACCATCCCGTCGATATCCGCGTACTCCCTCCTGTACGCGTGCAGGTCGGCTGGGATAGCCCACATCAGCCACAGGGAGATCCTGCAGGCCTACACGGACGGAGGGTACAGGGTACGCAAGTCAGACCTGCTGAGGATTGGACTTGAATCCGGGCTGCATCTCCCCCATCCCAGCAGGGAGGACTTCGTGAGGGCCGCCGTCGCGACGCTCCAGTCGAGCGTGAGGATCGCTGCACGGCTCGGGAAGGCCGAAGCAGACCCGAAGGAGTACTTCACGACCCTCTTCGAGCGCGCGAAGGAGCTCGTGGCCTCGCCAGCGGAGCCGAACGGCTTCAACCCCAGGACCGTCGCAGCAGGATCTGTCTACCTGGCGTCTTTGGCGATTTCGCCCAAGACCTTCACGCAGAGGGAAGCAGCAGAAACCCTCGGGATACGCGAGTATACCGTCAGGGAATACTGCTGCCGGAGGCTGAACGAGGAGTTCGTGACTCCAGGAGGACCGCGGGTTCGGCCCGTTAAATGCGGGCCGGCTCTGGGAGGGCATGTCTGACAAGAGTGCAGGGAGGCGAAGAAGAATGGAGACACCATACTCGCGAATCACGGAGATCAGGGAGGCTCCTACGCCGGAAGCAGCGAACGACCTTCTGAAGCAGGGCTTCATCCTCGTGAAGGTCCTCGAGAAGTACACCAACGACACCGACAGGCAGTTCAGCAACATCGTCTACGTCCTCGGCAGGCAGAGGTTCAACGGCGAGAGCCATGCCGCACCCGAGAAGAACAGCCCTTCCAACAGCCAACCAACAACGCCAGCACCACCAACAGTGGACTCTGCCTTGCTCGACAAGCGCCCTTGGAAAGAGTACTCCAACGGAGGGGGCCAATGGACCTTCTACATGGACCGCGAAGGGACCCTTCTTCCCGAGTTGAAGGGCGCCAGCGGGTTCATCGACAGGCTCAAGGCCGGCGAAGAGATAGTCGTCGGCGACCACGGGTACAGGATCAAGGACAAGTTCCTCAAGAGGTTCCCCGCCGACGGAGCGCAGAAGTAGGGGCAGGCGGACTCTTTCGTGTCAGCAAACGTAGAGACAGCGCAAGCTGTCGAGCCATCCACCCCGGTCGCACCGACCACTACAGTCCAAACTCCCTGGCGGGAACGGGCCAGTTCCGAGCTCGAGAAGATAGTGCAGCTCTTCTCGTCGAAGCAACTCCCTGACCTATGCGCAAAGGCCTTGATCAACGCCCCAGGGAGACCCTCCTCGAAATGGTCCTTCGGGAACCAACTGCTGATGCTCTTGGCGGGAACGAACGACGCCAGGGGCTTTCGGCAGTGGAACGAGACGGGGAGATTTGTCTCCAAGGGCGCGAAGGCGTTCTGGATCTTGGGACCGGTCAGGAAGAAGGTCAAAGCCGGAAAGCAAGTCCTTGAAGGGCAGGGAGAGCCACAGGAGGGGGTCAGGGAAATCCTAATCGGATTCAAGGCAATCCCCGTCTTCAGGTATGAGGACACCAATGGCCAAGACCTCCCCGTCTACGAACCCAAGACCCCTCCTCCCCTCCTTGAGGTCGCCGAGCGGTTCGGCATGGAGGTCCTACATCGCCAGCTATGCCCAGTCCAACAATTCCCAGCAAGTAGGCAGGCTCTGCATGAGAGTCCTCGACAGAACCAAGAGAGTCCTAGACCTGATCTACACACCCAACTGAGCCCCATTGCGGATATGATTCATATCCGCCTCTCTTCTTTTTTTGGATGATTTTTGGAAGGTCCTCCCGGTCCTCGTGCTGGCCGCTCGCCGAGTCATTGGCTCTACCCTTCTCCTCTCCCTTTCCATGTCGGGAGGCGTTCCCAGTTTAAATAGAATCGGCGGGGTGAAGGATTCGTCCGTTGCCCATTCCATTCGACCTCAACATTGAGACCATACTGGAGAACTGGGAAGTGAGTCAAGCGGTCAGGGAAGTCATAGCGAACGCTCTTGACGAGCAGTTGCTGACCGATTCGAAGGACATCGAGATTCGGAAAGAGTCATCTGGATCCTGGATAATCAGAGACTACGGGCGCGGGCTGAGGCAGGAGGATCTCACGCAGAAGGAGAACGAGGAGAAATTGACCAATCCGAACGTGATAGGGAAGTTCGGGGTTGGGCTGAAGGACGCATTCGCCACCTTCGACAGGCATGGGGTGAACGTCGAAGTGAAATCGAGGTACAACGACGTGACCATTGGCAAATTCAAGAAATCGGGGTTCGATATCGAGACTCTGCACGCCTTCGTCTCGCCGCCCTCCGACCCGAAGCTGGAGGGGACGGAGTTCAGGCTTACCAACTTGGATCCAGCCGAAATCGACAGGGCAAGGGCGCTGTTCTTGAGATTCTCGGGGGAGAAGACTATCGAAACCACGAAGTACGGCGAGGTGCTCGAGAGGAAAGGGGACATAGCGAGGATCTACATCAACGGGGTAGGGTCGGCTGAGGAAGAGGAGTTCCTCTTCAGCTACAACATTACATCGTTGACAGGCGCCATCAAGAAGGCTCTTAATCGAGAGAGGACGAACGTTGGAAGGTCTGCCTACCAGGAACGAGTCAAATCCATTCTCCTCTCCTGTCGTACCGAGTTAGTCGCAAAGCGACTGGCTGACGATCTGAAGGAGTTCCAGAATGGCACGAATCATGCCGAATTGGACTGGAAGGACGTTCAGGATCAAGCGGTGAGGATACTGAGCTCGACCGGAAAGTACGTGTTTCTTACTCCCGAACAGCTTTCAGGCCAAGCGATGGCGGTCGATGATGCCAGGAGAGCAGGTTACCATGTCATTGCAGTGCCAGAAAGTCTCGCAGAGCGCTTTCCCGGGATGACTGACCTTTCGGGGAAGCAAGTTGTCGGTCTGGGCCAGTTCATCAAGGAGTACAACAACAGCTTCGAGTTCAAGTTCGTGGACCCAAATGACATGTCTACTTCAGAGAGAAAGATCTACTACCGAACCGAGGAGATAGCGAGCCTCGTAGACGGAATGCCCAAAGTGGTTAAGGAGCTTAGGGTTTCCGAGACCATGGTCAAGGAGCTCAGCACGTTCGGAGAACCCGAGGGACTTTGGGAAGCTCGCACTCACCGAATCATCATAAAGAGGAGTGCATTGAAAACCATAGAGGAGTACACGGGCGTGCTATTGCATGAGATCGCCCACGCCACGAGCGGCGCCGCAGATGTGACTCGGGAGTTTGAGACTGAACTGACCGACTTGACTGGTCGGGCTGGGGCCAAGGGGCTGACCTGAACTGGCAAGAGGTATCAAACACGCCTGGAGTCGTAAGCCATTCAATCAATCCCGATTCGCCAGATCATGCGCGTGTTGAAGGCACCTGTCGATTTCAGACGGTATATCCTCCAATCGTCCTAATGATTGAGCGACTTGCTTCCCAACCTTAGGCTTGCTTACGTTCGAGCGGGTTTGCCTCCGAATCAGCGCCATCAGTTCGTCACAGAAGTCATCTTCTCCTCGAAGCCGTTGAAACTCAGAGATATTCCATTCAGAACCATCGGCTTTGGGCCAGAAAGTGTTAGCCGCCCTTAGGTAAGTTTCATCGGTGAACGCATCCTCGTACTCCTTCGCGCCCACGAAATGGACCTGAGTCTCCAAGTTGTAGCCGTCTTCTATCAACGCTTCGCGAGTGAAGTGTCTCTGATGAGGACTTAATGTGGTGTCCGTGTCCACGAGAAAAATCACATTCCTGCCGAGGTTATTGCTAAGGAACTTGGCGAATAGACGAGCTCCTATCCCGCTTTCGCCATCCAAGATCTTGATGCCGGCTGCTTGAGGTAGGTAACCGAATTTTAGCTTGAACAGGACGGGAAGAGACCAAACTTCAGTCGGACCTTCTACGACCAAGAAACATCTCTCATTCAGTATGGCGCTGTTGCGCAACCCCATGGTTTCGCTTATTTGGTAGAGGAAGAGGTCCGTTAGGTCAGGGTCATCGGTCGTAATCACTGATGTCCTCGTGATTCCTCCCTCAAGTCTGAAGTGTACAATGTCTGTTATCGGGATTCTGTCAATCAGGTTAAGCGAGTGGGTACAGACTATCACATTCGTGTCATCCTTCGACGAAATTCGCTTGATGATATCGAATATCTTCCTCTGCTGAGTGTAATCGAGGTGCGTGTCAGGCTCATCAAATGCAACTATAGTCTGCTCGAAAGGAGTTGGCCCCTCTTGTTGAGTAATGAGTTGTTCGGTCCATTCGTAGACCGCGAGCGTGATTCGTCTCCTTCTCCCCTGACCCAGCTTGGTCAGATCGATTTCAGACCCTGAGGATTGTGTTAGCAGAAGCTTAGACGTTCTGAACCCGTTTGAGAAGTCGAATGTGGGACGGATGTTGATAGAAGTGACATCTGGACAATATACGCGCAATATAGGCAGGAAGATATCCAAGTCCCTCAGCATCTCTCGCTCAATCTGACTCGAGACACCGCTCAGTACACCCGAGTAGGTGTCTGACCTGATTCGAGTTACAAAGGATGATTTTAATGCATCGTTAATCTGTTCTTCTGGGTCCAAAGCGTCGGAAGATTGGAAGAGCTTGAACTCCGGAAAACCCACTGTCATCGAATGCGGGAGGCCGAGCCACCCGGGTTGAAGCTGTTGAGTTTGCAGCCATTGATTCATCTCCCGAACGATAGACTCTTTCTGGCGCCGATTGGAAAGTTGTATAGCGAACTCGTCTGCGAGTTGCAGCAACTCATCATTCCTGACACCACTGAGATCTCGTCGAAGTCGCTCATCAGGATGGACTGCCGTCTCATAAAGATAAGACTGTGGTTGTGTTGCAGAATAGTCTCGTCTAATCGACACAGCCAAGGAATGCAGCCCGAGGGTTTTCCTTTCTTCATCGTTAATCAGGAACTCACCGGCGAGCGTGACTTGCCCAACAACATTGCCAGCAGCGTCCTTTGTGTAGTCGTCTGCATCCGGTATCTTCTTAGGATCAAGGAATATCGCTATCGCTTCAAGAACCGACGACTTCCCCCCGTCATTTTGCCCAGTGAAGACTGTAAGTTTGTTGATTGGAATCCAATCAGTTTCATTCAGACTTCGGAATCCCTTCGCCTTGAACCTTAGCAGTTTCAATACGGCCCGCATGGCTTCGCTGCGGGTAAAAACAATTGGTCTCGACGAGTTTTGGTCTGCGGCTTCCTTGGGGAGATACTGCAAGTCGTTATCAGAGGGACTAACTCGGGCCAAAGGCCGGATTTCGGCGCATAATCAGAATAGAGCTTAGGAAGTGGCAGCTATGATGATGCTGACCTGTATCGCAAAAGCTCCTCGTAGACATGGCTTCGATGTTCAATTGCCCAGATCTCCACCTGGCCGGGGTTTTCATTGAATTTGTAGACTATTCTGAAGTCGCCACAATGGATTGAGTAGAGGTCCTTTAGCAGCCGGTCTTTCAAAGGGTAACCGAGATTAGGGTTCTCGGAGATTTCCTCTATCGTCTTTGCGACTGTTCGCTTTATCGAATCCTGCAGCTTCTTGTATCTCAGCTCACAACGCTTCGTGAAGTAGACCTTGTGAGCTATGCGTTTTCCTTTATCTTCTCCCAAGGAATGAGCTTCCTCTTCGCAGAATCATCCCTGCTCTTCTCGATTTCTTCGAGTAGGGACTTGTCAACAAGGATGTCAGAAGTCTCAATGCCCTCAGGCGATATACCTCTCTTCTCTAGGTAGCTCGAAAAGTCAGCCTGCTTCATTCTGGCAATCCTGGCGCCCAATTCAGGAGTCACTTTCCTCTTCCGGACTAGACTGACAGCGAGTTCAGGTCTGCGTATATCAATCTCGTCCTTGACCTGTGACTTCGTCGCGGACTCAGGGTATTCTGTATAGAGCAAAGCCAGAAGCTCATGAAACGACAAGTCATTCAACCAGGACTTGACCTCACCAACGACTCTTCGCTCATCTTCAGTCGCATGCGTCCAAACCTCCTCGGCCAACCGGCGCCCATCAAGAGAAAGCTTCATGCCGTCTCCAGACTTTTCCGCGAATCCTGAGATGTAGAACTGATCCTGAATCTCAGCCACCGTCTCGCTATATGAGCCCATTGCATATGCATCAAACTGGGTGTCCTCTTCCAAACCTTCTACGAGCTTTGACAAGACGAACATCTCCTTCTGACACCACGTGTTCCCTCTTATTGGCTGCGAGAACTTTCCAGACGAATCAGGCGCCAGAAGGAGCATGAGGAGGTATCTCTCTATAGGTTGGATGTCCTCTGCGTACCTCATCGCTCAATCGACCTCAAAACACTTTATAAGAACGCTTCTGTATAAAAGGCTCGCACTTGTCGATCCAGATAGAGGCGCGAAGGCAGGATTCCGAGCTGCAGACAAGGCTCCTTACTCTAACGGTGAAGGACAAGCGCGTCATTACTCCCAGGCGCTCTCTCTGCCTAACGAAAGACGCTCACTCGGAGTCGAAGGTGATAACGAACCCTAAGGTCCGGGGAATAAACGAGGTACCTCGGCGAATCGCAAAGGAGAAGCTCCTCGACATCGACAGCGACCTGAAGAAACAAGAGGACTTCTACTACGACATCGCCTCGAGATTCCGGACGTTCATTCCGGACGAGATCAATCTCTTTGTTTATACCTATGATAATGGAGACCGGAAGAGGGGCGTCCCCAACAAGACACCGACTGAAACTGAGACTGAATACCTCTGTGGACTCCTGGAGCACCCATTCAATGATGTTTGGATTCCTCCAGTGGTTCCGGGGTTGTCTGGAAGCGACTACGTCCCCTACTTGGAGAAGTTCTACAGTCTCGTTGCCTCGCGCAGGGGAATCCCGGTAGCGGGACTGATTCCCCACATCGGACGTCTTGACATCCGTCGTCTGGCTGACCTCTACGTGACCCACCGAATCAACTATCTTGTAATGGATTTCGACGACAAGAATCCTCTTGCGCTGATAGGTAACATCAACCAAACTCGCGCCTTGGTCCGAAGAATAGAGTCAGAATCTGGATCTCCGTGCTTCCTGCATGGGCTGAACGTCCCGTTCTATCGAGGCATGTGGAAGGACCCCATCTTGATGGCGAGAGATGTCCTCCTCTTCGGGCTCGGCTTCAACTGCTATGGTTCATCACACGTCTTCAGACCATGGCGTCCCATGTCAAAGGACGTTCTTGAACGCATAAAGAACTCACCAAAACGTTTTCGCCTTTTCAACAGACAAGACTACGGATACTACAGAGATGACGTGGTTCGGCCAGAGGAGCTTGAAGAGCGTGAGCCAGTAGCCATGAAGTTGTCTGACGTTAGAACTGCGGGTGACAGGAAGACGACCCGAGCTTTCGAATCAGCCTTCAACGCGGAGAGACAGGGTTTGGAGGTCGATGAGATAAGAAGCAAGTTGATTGATGGCGCAAGACTCACAAGGCATTTCGCCGCAAAGAGACAGCTGTCCCCATTGGTGATGGAGAAGCTGTTCGCACCGCCCCGCTAAATCGCAATCTTCCCTTAGTCAGATGGTTCGCCGAGTTCTAACACAACAGCGAAGTGTAACAATAAACTAGGTTTCTCGCCTTGCAACCGACTATTCATTTATAGTTGATTTCAAGGATTCCATCATGAGTGACAGTGTCCACTTCGTCTTGAAACAGCGATTTGCTTTCCGCAGAGTAATACGCCTTCAAGAAGGAAGTAGACTTCGGGCCATAATCACACCGTGCGATTGGTTTAGTGGTCAGATTAAGTTTTGACTACGCGCTTGGAGATCGTGAATGGACATACATAGGGAAAAGAAGAGCTTCTCGGGTCCTATCAACAGAATCCCGTAGGACGGAGCTACTCCAAACACTAGTTCACGTCATCCACACTTCTGGTCCGTGACGCCTACGATGCCCAAGTGAGGTCAAAGCCAACAGGTCGCTAACAATAGACCGTTACAAGACTCTCATCGGCCACGACGCGCGGCTCAGTGCCGCTGGATGCCTTAATGATGCTGGAGATATACGCCTTGAGAAAGACCGACCATTTCGTTCCATGTGGGTGCTGGAACATCAGTCTTCGGTTTGTACCACTTCCTGCTACTGTAAATGAATACCACCCTGAGAAAGAAGAGACCGGCTCAAAATAGAATCGAATCAGGCCTTCGATATCATGTTGCAAGTCAAGAAATGCGAACGTCTGTTTGATAAGTTTCGGACCAAGATTCTTCCCTAACTGTTCCAGGTGCTCAGTAGATGCATCCTCCAGCATTCCAGCAAAGAGTAGTCCGTTGATGGTGACCGCGCTCAGTTTTTCCGCTATCGTGTCATATGATGCCCCTTTCACCAGGATTCCTGAAGCCAGCGAATTGAAGCTGGTGTGCTGACGTTTCGCTTGCTTCTCAAGACTGATTTTGAGTGTTTTTGGAAGCCTCAAGCTCACATGAATGAATTCTTGGTGCTCCCTTAGATCATCCATGGTGACTCCCAACCGGCTCGTTTCATGACGTAGAGAAATCGGCTCGAATGGACTGAACGGTAGTTTCGATTGTCACCCTTCCCACATTGGACAACACTAAATTGGAAAGACTTGGAATTCAGTTTTCTTGATTCTTGCACAGAAAACCCACTCGTACGAGCAACTACCTCCCTGCATAACTCCGCGAAGGTTGGAGCAGGATTGCAATGCATCGTCGCTTCGGCATTAGCGTTCGCACCACAGAGATGCCATTTCTGTTGTGTAAAAGCTTATCCAAACCGCCTTTCCTCCCGCAGGCGTGATCGAGCCAGAACTCTTGGTGGGCGAGGACGCCGAGCTCGTGGTCCAAACGGAGTTCGAAGAGAAAGGACTCACGATAGGGGTGAACTCCACTCCAGAAAGCGCTCGTGCCGACACGATCAAGAGGGAAGTAACCAAGTTTCTTCGCGCCAGGCGGTAGGTTCGGTGCGTTTTTGAGCGCTGTCAAGCCTAGTCGAAAATGGCGTCCAAGTCCTTTCTTCAATCGATGCTCTTTAGAGGGTCTCCTCCTCCATTCCAGTGCGGTTCCCATATCAAAGGCGGTTGTAGTTTCTTAGTCGTCTGAAGAACATAACCCACCGAATTCTGAAGGAGACACCATTCAACAACCTACGACGAAGGGTGATGGATATAAGGGGTCTGCCCAACCATGAATTACATGCAATCATGGTAAGTCTTAGGGTCTCTCAAGTGCCCCGTTGATAGCCGCTTCGAGACTTTCTTTTTCGTACACCCTAGCGTTATCGTAGACTAATCTACCATTCGACAGAACCATAAGCCTGTCGACCAATGAATCCAAGCCGAGGAGGATGTGGCTTGAGATCACCGTTGTCACTTCCGCTGTTTTTCTTTTCCATAGATGATTGATGAGCTCTTTCCTGGAATTGTGGTCTATGGCGATGAAAGGTTCATCCAACAAAAGAAGGTCACATTCGTTCAGAAGCGCATGGGCAAGAGCTATTTTTCTCTTCATCCCAGAGGAGTAGGACCTGGTATCGCCCTCCCAGAAGCTGCCTATGTTGAACAAACTGGAAGCGTTCCTCATAGCTAGGTCTGGCTTGATTTGTCTTAAGGAGGAGATGAAGCTCAAGTATTCTCTCCCCGTTGTAAAATCCGGGAACGCTAGGTCCTCAAACATGGCATTTGTTCTTCTAAAAACTTGGGCTCTGTCTGGCCATGGGTCGAGCCCAAATACTTCCACTCTCGATTTTGATGAGTGTGGAATTACCCCGCACATGATCTTCAGTAGAGTGCTCTTTCCGCTTCCATTCGGGCCGCCTAGGAGAACGGTTGAGCCCTTCGCTATACTGAAAGACACATTGTCAAGCGCCAGAGTGTGTCCGAATGCCTTGCTCAGATTGCTAACTGAAACCACACAATCCTCGATGGCTTTCCTATCGGCACAACTCGTTGATGATTCCTTTGGATTCAACTGTTACCTACTCTTTGCTCTGTATCTGAAACACCACGAATGCCAGCAAACTGAGCATCAGTGCCAATAGCGACGACGGCAACGCTGACATAATGAATCCTCCGAAATCGAAGCCCGTCTGGAAGTTCAAAGAAGAAAGGACTCCAATGCCGTTGACGAGCCAAACATTCCAAGGAAGAGAATTGTCGAGTCCAAATCCTTCGGTAGATATGATCAATACTATGAATACGGGGACCACGAACGAGTACATGGGTTTTCTGAACAAGACTGAGGGGAGAAGCGCGAGCCCAATCATCACGAGCCCGTATAGCAAATAGACAAACAACCAAGCCAACAAGTTTCCATAAACTGAGGCTGGCTCCGACAACGCCAGTTGAGGGTCAAACATCGTTGATGCCACTGTTATGCCAACCACGATAGGAGTCTCCACTATGATACACAGCGCGGTGAACTTCGCCAAGAAAACCGACCGTAGTCTGATTGGATTGAGCAGTAACGACCGCAATATACGTGCCTCCCTCTCATAAGCGAATGAGTACGCAGTCAAGGCAACGACGACTGGAAATATGTTGAGCCAATCGCTGTAAGGGGTAAGAGAGGGTGCGAAAAGATCTGCTAGATTTGGCCTGGAGATGTTTTGAGGCGCGCTTAGGAATCGTGCGTCGAATGCGCCAGCACTGTAGGCTATGGCGAAGAATATCGGGACCACGAAGAAGATTCGTCCGCTCGAGAAAAGCTCTGCTCTGAGGAGAACTATGAACTTATTTTGACTCTTACCAGTATCTCTTGCCGCAGATCCCGATTCAGCCGTGGTCGAGGGAAGTGAGGTGAGACGGCGAAACCTATTCATCGCAAGACAGACCACGGCCGCAAGCAGTCCTACGAAGGTAAACACGATGCCAAGTAACAATCCGTCGTTCGGCTTGCCCGATACCACTGTGATCGTATCGTTTATGGCCTGAGTCTGATTGCTTGAAGGGTGAATCGTTGCGTTAATGAGGTACCCGCCGCGTGCGGGGGAACTGAATATGAGGAACAACTGCCCATTTAGATCCTGATTCAGTGCCACCTGTCCTGAAGTTATGCGAACCAACTTGAGAATACAAGTTGCCGAAGTGGAATTGGTTGCTGCCGAGAAAGTGACTCTATCTGACGGCTTGAGAAACGCATAATATGTAAATGAAACGTCTGACCCGTCGTGTGAAACTAACCCCCCCGTATAGATGGTTGCCCCTTCTCTTGCGAATTGCGAGTTACCGACGATCGAAATGCCAAAGGCTGCCAAACAGAGAGACAATAGCAAGAGGAAATGAAGAGTTTGTCTCGACCGGGGCATTCAATTACCTTTTCTTGCTTCGAACGCGGGAATGAAGAGTAGTATATACTCCTCCCGCGGCGAAGACGACCACGATGCCAGTTACTATTAGAAGAATAGATTCGGATGATCCCTCTTGCGCCTGAGTATCCGGAGAGAGTGCAATGTTTGTTCTCTGCAGGACTAAGCTCGCCCCATTGAATCCGATTTGCCAGACTCCGAGGAGTGAATGTAGCAATATGTCATCCATGAAATAGGTACTATGGTCTTGCGCTAACAAGAGACCTGATTCTCTGTCATATACCCCAATCCAAAAGCTAGTTACGATAACAGTTCCAGCCCCCGTTGCATTTCCCTCTATTGTCAGCATTGATGACGTCGCAGTCCGGAAGAAAGGGTAAGTCACTAGCAGTCGATCAGTGACAAATGAACCGACCGAAGGAACAACAAGAGACGAATCAAAGAAGGCGGATTCTGCACTAGTGTTTGAAATACTACCTCCCTCCGGTAAGCTTACGAACTCCACAGGAGTGAGATAGGTTGCGCCTAAAGACCCGTCGGGCAAGACGGTATTTGACGGAAACCTATGCACCAAGGTAAGTATTGTGCCGGGGTTTCTATCGGTTTCAGACAACCAGTAAGGCCAACTTCCGAGTGCTTGACCACTCGATTGATACACCGTGTCATTCTGTCGGGATACGATAACAGCTTGGGATAGATTCTTCGTATCACCCGAGATTCCGCCATATCCTGAAAGCTCAACTAGGTAATCAACAACGTAGCTGTCCGAACGTACTGAGGCTACTTTCCATCCGAGGAGCATCGAAGAAAACGGTATCGCGGTCTTGTTATCTTGAAAATACCATATCTGATTGATGGCAGAAAGTCCGTATGGGTTGGGTGCATACCCTGCAAGGTATGCTATGGAGACATTAGATACTGAGTAATAGGCATAGTCACCCTGCCTGAGCGCGCCCGAAACCGAGCTTCCGGGCGAAGCGGTCGCTACCGAACTATCAAATGCCGAAAGAACAATCAATGAAATCATGAAGAATGCTAACACACTGAAGAGGCACGTGTCCCTCACGACCCGGCAACCGTTCATTCAAGAACTCGCCAACTTGATAAACATTGTCAACAGATATGACCCCTATTGGCTGACCGAGGGTTCAGAAAAACACAAGGGTTGGACCCCGTCACAAGGCGGAGTCCAACATTTGCAACTGTTGCTAGTTATATGGGAGTCCAGCGTCGATGAGATCTGTGACTGCTCTATACGTGCTGTTGGATGTATAGTAGTAGCCAGATTGTCCTTGAGTGAAGGCTTCGTTTACTGTTGGGTTTCCGTTTATGGACCCTTGCGCGTCTAGTGTCCCTGTTCCGGGACCATGAGCGACGGCGTATGACGAGCAACTTGGAGAACAGTATTCGGTTCCACTGATCACCCAGAGGTATTGAACTGAGAGGGATATGTCGACTCCAGATGAACCACAGTGATTGTATCCAGATGTGCAACTGGCTTGGTTGTCAAAGGAGACTCCTGTGTAGTGGCCACCTGTTAGTGTTCCTGAGACACTAACATACGAGTAGTAGTAGTTCTTCGTTTCCGAGTTGGAATTGGTGGTAGCGAGAGCGGAAAGTGGCGATAGTGTCAGCAACATTGCTAGGCCGAGGACTCCGAGGCGGATTATCGTTTTCATGATTTTTCTGGTCTTCTATCATGCTTATGAAGAGGTGTGCTACAAAGTGCTAAGAAGTATGCCACTCTATTGAGGAAGTCAGTCTGGCGGCGCTTGTTGTGGTTCGCGGCGCATGATATCGGTCTTCAATCAGAAGATCAGCTAAGGACACGATAGACCAACTGGTCTTCGAAGGATAGCAGATGGGAGTTGTATCTATCTCATTCCGGCTTCGTCATTTAATATTACGGTTGTCTTACATGTAGGACCTTACCCCACTTTCGGCCAACCCCCCGCGTCCCACTCGTTTTCACAACCATCAGCCGTTATAGCCTTCTGTACACTCTTACAGCGCTATGACTGAGAGGAAGAACGGGAAACAGCTCGAGCACAAGATGAAGCCTGAGGACCATGAGGTCTACTGGGACGGCACCGGCGTGATGCGCTTCCTGCCGAAGAGGTGTGCGGATCTGTGAGGGCTGACTGAACGACGAGGACAATCATGTCCGAACTCCTCATCAAAGCCGAGGGGATCAAATCGCAAATGTTAATTCGGGGCATGACAATGACGATTTGAAAAGTCTCGGACCGTCGACATGACCACGAGTAGACCTGTCTATCTGAATGAGGGCTGGACATCCGAAGGATTAGTCCGCAAGAGCTGGGCGCGGGATAACAAGAAATGCGCTTGGTGCGGCGGACCTATTCCGAAGGGTCGAAGGCTATATTGTTGCCGCAAGTGTAATCTGAGATTCATCGAGGATCCCCGCTATCACAATACGATGTTGCTCTGGACTCGGATTCGGGCCGAGGTCTTGTGGGAGAACAAGTTATGTCAGAAATGTGGAGTCAGGCCTTCTTCTGAGGTTGACCACATAAGAGAGATTGCTCTGGGAGGCGACCCATTCGACAAGGCCAACCTCCAGGCGCTCTGCCGCCAGTGTCATAGGGAGAAGACGGTCCGCTTCCTTGTGGAGGAGATGGGGAAGAAAGGCCGAATCGGAAAACGGTTGGCGAAGACGAGGATCATGAAGCAAAGGACGCAGTTAGAGAACGTCAGAAGGCCCTATAACGGCGCTTCCACAGACCAGTTCTTCGCAATTGCCGAGCAGAGTTCGATTGAGGACTTCTAGGCCGGGGGTTGAATTGCTTTGTCCGTAGCTCACATTCCCCAAGACCATCTTAAATCAGTCTCGTTCCTGACGAGCATGGTGGCGTGTTATGGCTGAATCAGGCAGGGAAGACAGGTCTTGGACGAATCCCTCGGTAAGGGTCCTCACTGGGGATGGAGATCCGGTTGCCCGCATCACCGAGAAGGCGAAGTCTCTTGTTTTCCGCGCAGTGCAAGATCGTTGGCAGGGTCCACCTTTCGACCCATTCTGGCTGGCACAGTACTGTGGCATATCCGTGGTTCCAAGGGACGACATTCCGGATGCGAGACTTGTCACTCAACCAAAGGGAAAGACTGTCATAGAGTATAACCCCAATCAGCCACACGCTCGTGTTAGATTCTCCTTGGCCCACGAAATCGGACACACACTCTTCCCAGATTATCCAGAGACAACTAGGAACCGCACACAGCTTGTCCAAGGACGAGCAGACGACTGGCAACTCGAGCTCCTCTGCAACCTCGCTGCCGCGGAAATACTCATGCCCTCCGGGCCAATCTCGGGCGAGTTTGCGGGGGAAGTTACTTTAGAGAAGTTGATGCCCCTCTGGAAGGAGTATGACGTATCGCCGGAGGCGTTTCTCATCAGGACTGCCAGCGTGACGAATCAACCGGTCTCAATCTTCGCAGCCGCTCGTTCGGGCGACGAGGGTAGGTCTGTCTATAGGCTGGATTACTGCATCCCGGCCGGCTCGAGTTCAATCAGGATGCCCCATGGGCTGCTGATATCAGACGATAGTGTGCTCAAGGAATGTACGGCAATAGGGTTTACGGCAAAGGGGTTCGAGCGATGGAACGGGACCGAAGTTTTTGTGGAATGTGTTGGTATTCCTCCATATCCCGGAAGAACGTTCCCCCGCGTGGTAGGTTTGGTCCGCGAGAAAGGCAAAGTCCCTGTCGAACCATTGGAGATTGAGTATCGGAAAGGCGATGTTACCGAGACTCGGGGGACTGACACTAGGGTCGTGGCTCACATTGTCAATGACAAGGCGTCAACCTGGGGCGCTGGAGCGGCTTTGTCGATTGCGAGACGATGGCCGTTAGCCCATAGCGATTTCAGGAACTGGTCCATTGCCAGGAGGGAAGACTTTGAGTTGGGGGTGGTTCACCAATTTGAAGTATCAGACAACCTCTGGGTAGCTAGCATGGTGGCGCAGCATGGGTATGGTGAGTCGCTAAAGCCTCGCATCCGGTATGCACCACTCAGAGATTGCTTGCTACAGGTGTCTAGCTTCGCTTCCGAGTATCACGCTTCGGTCCACATGCCTCGGATTGGAACTGGGTTCGCGGGAGGCAACTGGAAAGTGATTGAGAATCTGATTATTGAAACTCTCATCAGCAGAGGTGTGAAGGTTTTCGTGTATGATCTTCCAAATGCAAAGGACAAGTCTCAGGCATACTTGGACTCGTCCCTGACCATCTCACCGTAAATTGTGGTGATCATTGACGCCCCGTTGGATTGTAGTCCTATCGGGACCCATCCGCGCAGGTAAGACAACTCTCGCTACGAGGATATCCGAGAAGTTTGGAATGAAGATCATCAAGACCAGGGAATTGATTGAGAGCTCGCTCGGTGAACTTCCGCTCGCCGGGCGCATATCGCTTCAGCAACAGGGGGAGAAACTTGACAGAGTGACCAACGGCCAATGGGTGGTCGACGAACTGGCGAAAGTTGTGCGTACTCATGAGAAGGGTGTAGCCTACATAATAGATTCTGTGCGAATCCCCGAACAAGTCAACACAATCAGACTCGCGTTCCCTCCAGTTACTCACGTACACTTGACTGCGAACGACGACGAACTCAGGCGGAGATACAATGAGCGCGCAAGACGTGAAAACGATCCTGTACCCTACGATGTAGCCAAAGAGAATATCACGGAGAAGAGCGTGGGGAGGCTTGAAGAGATTGCTGACATAGTCATAGACACAGGACGGTGCACAGAGGAGGATGTCTTTGTCAGAGCAACGAGCAGAATGTCCCTATACAAGCACGACAGTGGATTCGTTGACGTACTCGTAGGAGGCCAATTCGGGAGCGAAGGGAAGGGACAGATAGTGAACTACCTCGCGCGTGAATACGACGTCGTTGTTCGAGTAGGAGGACCCAACGCAGGACATACCGTCCCTGAAGCTGGTGGTACTTCATACATCTACCATCTGATTCCTTCAGGTGCAAGGACACACGACGCGGACTACGTTCTGGGTCCTGGAATGGTTATCCTGGTCAAGAAACTACTTGAGGAGATCGCTGATTGTAAACTTGATTACCACCATCTCAGCATAGACCCTAGAGTCATGACGATCTCTCCAGAAGATATCAAGGCCGAGGAAGGACTTTTCCAGCGAATAGGTTCCACCAAACAGGGCGTGGGAGCTGCAACTGCTCGGAGGATAACTGACAGGGGTAAGGATTCGGTCGTCATGGCGGGGAAGGTCCCAGAATTGTTACCCTACATTCGTCCTACTTATGAGGTGGTGTTCGATGCTCTTTCTGCGAACAAGCGTATCCTGATCGAGGGTACTCAAGGGACCGGGCTGAGCCTATATCATGGCCAGTATCCCTACGTAACGTCGCGGGATACAACTGTTTCTGGCTGTCTCAGTGAAGTCGGTATCGCTCCCAATAGGGTCAGGCGGGTCATCATGGTCTGCAGAACCTACCCGATTAGGGTTGAAAGTCCTCCAGGCGGCACTTCTGGCAGCCTTTCGAGAGAGATTGACTGGGGGATTGTAAGCCAACGCTCGGGCATCCCAAGAAAACAGCTGGAGGAGTCAGAGCACACCTCTACGACACATCGCAAGAGGAGGGTGGGCGAGTTCGACTGGAAACTCCTTCGGCAAGCGGCGTTCCTGAATGGCCCAACCGACATAGCGCTAACGTTCACAGACTATCTTTCTGACAAGAATGCGAGCGCCATTAGATTTGAGCAGCTGCAAAACTCGACCATCGAGTTCATCGAGGAGGTGGAACGCGTTGCTGGAGCGCCGGTCTCATTGATTGCCACGGGCAAAGGCGACAGGCACGTAATTGACAGAAGAGCGTGGTAAACTGGATTGAATTCAGGTGTCCAAGCAATAGTTTGTCCCACATCCCATCCTTTGGCTGAACGCGATTGCTACTCCTGCTGAGATTCCTACGTTGTCTTTAGCCGTGTCCCAGAAAATGGAGTTGCAATACTAATGCTGCCAGAGGACGGCAGGCGGTTGACTCCCTCTTCTCTCCTCGACTACAAGCACCAAATCTGCTATATCATCAACCGCATAGTCGATGGCCAATTCGGCGATGCTGCCGATGCGATTCACGTCCCCTATTGTCTTGAAAGTCTCTCTCCCTCTTTGACCAACGCCATAGATTACTGATCCCGAATTGATTCGAGACAGGGTAATCTGTCGCTCATGCCTTTCGACGAGCTTGCGCGTTTCGACGGTAAGCACCGCATGAGATTTTGCCCTATAGGCTCGAGCGCTTAGTAGCCTGTTGAGCCTTTCTTCTGTGAGCCAAAAGAACACCTTGTGGTTCAGCAACTCGTACCATTCCCTTGGCGACATGTCGGTTAGGCACTTTCGGAGCGACTTCTCATTGATCGGTTTCTGGTCTCGTATGACTGCGGTGCCAAACTCATGGTGGGATATGGTGACACTCTCCGGCCGTCTTTCTGACTCGAGCGCGCGACGTTCAGCGCCCGAAATCATGTACAGGTCGAGGAGAGCAGATGTACTCAGTAATCCATGTGCCTGGATGCTAGGCCAGCTCCCAGACTCGGCCATGTGATAAAGCTTGGGATAGGCTTCCCATAGTTCATAAGGTTCCATCCGCATATCACTTCCAGACTCGTCTGTCTATAATATTTCGCGTGTTAAAGCCAGTCGAGATGAGTGATACCATGGCTCCTGATACTCGTTCGATTTCCTCGATGAAGTTTATTGTCGATGGAGTTAGCTGATCGAACCGTTTCGCCTGCTCGTTCTTAGCATCTAGGTAATCCACGAATGTTAGAGCGATGTCCGTAGGAGCATTCAAGAAAGAGGCCTTGTGCAAGAGGTCCCAATCGAATTCACCAATCCTGCGTTCGCGTCTTGTGGTGGATGTTATCTCTGTCTTCTGCAACTCCTCGAGATTCTTACCAGACCTTCTGCTAATCTCGGCGAGGTCGATTTCCATCGACAACGGACCAGACTTCCCGCGCACGGCATTTTTGACCCGGATCGGGTAGGTGCGGCATACCATAATCACCTTCCGCACACGGGTTGCAGCAATCCCAGCTTCGGCAAGGCAACCGCTAACTGTGGTGTCTCTGGAAGTGACATGCGGATACGATCCGTGGTACAAACTTAGAGCAGTCCCCTGCGTCCCTTCGACTAACACCTTGCCTCCCTTCGACAATGTCTCGGCCAGAACTTCTTGCGCGGTCCTTCGCGTATACTGTTCCAAGTCGGCGATATCCCTCGCAAGCAGGGTCGTGGTTTCCGAACGGCCCATTATCTTCCGTGCGGTCGCGGCTCCGACGCCCTGTCCTGTGGACGAGATTACCTCTACCAATTTCCTTTCTGCCGCTATGTCTTCGTCGCTGATAATCATCGCCTGGGGGTCTATCGCAAGCCGAGACTCATCGACGCCGCATTGCGCGATTTCGTGCAGGAGTTGCTTGACATTTATGACCATTCCTGGCGCAAGCAGAAGCTTTGCGCTTGATTTCCTTGTGCCTGAAGGTAGATGATGGTGCGTGAACGGTTCTGGCTCTTCGAACACCTTGTGTCCCGCATTCGGGCCTCCGACTCTCACGAGCAAATCATATTCCTTAGCAAGATGGGCAACCATATTCCCCTTCCCTTCGCTCCCGTACTGGCCGCCAATGATAACGTCGACTAGCCTGTCAGTGTTCGCGCGGTATAATCCGAGCTGAGTGGCAGCTCTCACCAAGACATCTTCAAGCGTATTTCGATCGGTGATGATTACGGCGTCGGCGAGGTCTGCGAGACTTTCAATCTTGCTCTCAGTTGCGTTGCTCTTCACGATTTCATAGGATGGAGGGTTGTCTTCCTTCTTCTCGCGCTTGCTGTACCTTTCAGCGAGAGTTTCGGGTGACGCAGTTACATGAATGTGAGTTATAGAGGAACCAAAAGCGTTGCGAATGTGCTCGACTTGCTTCGCTGTTCTTACCGAATCCACAGCGATTAGCGTATCTTCAGGCTTATCGACTACGAAGGCGGTCAGGGCTTCCGCTAGCCATTTGTGATCTGTAGCCAGGTCAAGCTCGTCTCCAGCCATCTGGAGTGCGAGGCGTCCGGGACTAGACAGCCCCGCAAGGTCTTCGATGACTACCCTTGTCTTAAGAAGCTGGACTGCAAACCTTTCGCTCAGAAGTTGGGCGAGTTTGCTCTTGCCAGACGAAACAGGGCCCGAGATTAGCACAATTCGCCTAGTCATGGTTGTCGATCCAGTCCTACACGGCCAAGAGACTCCTGAACATCGCGCCGCCGGTCCAAAAAGCCGAGAATCCCCGTGCTGAATAGGGGGGCCTGGGCCTTCGGTCTCCTTAGTTCTTGGATCAAGGGTCCCTACCTTTGGATGAGAATACCCCCGTTTCTATCGACCCATTCTTGATTTGCAAAGAAACCAGAAAATCCCGGTGGGTAGTTATTATCGTTCGCCCGATATCCCACCAATATAGTTGCGTAAAAGCTTATGTCAGCTTGTATTCTACTCCTGCCGGCGACCCCAATGGCATAGTCAGAAGAGAAGTCACGACACGACCGGCTGGTCAGCGAGGTAGCCCGCATAAGGTTCGCGTACCCAACCACAGATCATCCTACTTACGTGACGTACACCAATGAACCCGCCCAGCGGATGGGGATGAAAACCGGTTCGAGCGTCGTCTATCCCGATATCGTGGTGGTCGACGCTTCAGCCTCGAACAATATTGAGTTGATAGGTGAGGTCGAGACCGAGGCAACCATAAACCAGGACCACGTCCAGCAATGGAGGACCTACTCAGGGCTGAATGCCCCGTTCTTCTTGTACGTCCCTTCGACCTTGGTTCAGGAGGCCCGGAGACTGCTCTCTTCAAACGACGTGAATCTATCAGGAGGCCTCAGGTCCTATTCCAAAGATGCTCAGGGTGATGTGCTGATTACGAACCTCTGAAGGGTCGTCGCTTCGGGGGCTCTGGACTGGCAATCTGAACTAACCACAGATCGGACTGCAACGGTCTTCCAACTTAAGCAACTCCGCGACAGAGAGATGCTCAGAGGCCAGCGCTGATAGCTGATGTCTTGAATCAGCGCGGCAACAAGTTGGTCCTCAATGCCGCTATGACAGAATCTTGCTTCGCTCACCCTGACCTTACGAATTTAGTAACTTCGCCTTGAATAGTCTGCTAATATTCGAGGCCGCACCCCGCGGTCATGAGAATATCGTTACGGCAGAGCCTCTACCTGTGGGTTCCCGTCGTCCTCGTAGCGGTCGGAATCCTCCTCGAGATGCACGGGCTCCACCCGCTTCACATCGGCACTCTCGGCGGAGACCCGATCGGGCCAGGCCCCCCGGACTGATAGGCTGGCGTCACCGCCATCATGCGCTGACGACCGCGAGAATCGAGCTGAGGGCCCTTTCGGGGTCGAAAGTCCACCCGTCCTCATCTGTGAAGTTCTCGTACGGCACGGTATAGCACATGCTCGACCGCAGGTTGAGGAGGTAGGTCTCCCATGGTGGGAGAGACATCTCACCCAGCCTGGCGTTCAGGAACTCGAGCGAGAGGACCAACTCCTCGACTGGAATCGCCAGTTCCGCTCTGTAGCTACCGTCGCGAGACCCGGCTTCGTACCAGGCAAAGGGAAAGTTGTTGAAGAGGAGCCTGACCTTCCCGAGTTGCGACCTGGTCAACTGGCTGAAGCCGAATGAGGCTCCCGCTACCTTGGTTTGGTCCCCGCCGCGCACCGGGATCCATCTCACCCTGTGATAGGAGATAACCGGCAGGACGTGTTTCCTGAAGTGCCACCTGAGCGTCACCGCGTTCATCTTGAGCTTCCCGGAGATATCTACAAGGCTTCGTTGCGAACTTGCCTGAAGCTCCTTGATGAGCAGGAGGTCGCTCCGGTCGATTGCGGGTTTCAGGCGCGGCTGGTCGACGACGATCGGGGAGGGAGGAGCCTCAGGACGCTTCCCGACTTCCGCCCAGTCGATGCTCCAGCGCCCTGAGTCGAAGTCGTAGAAGCCGCACTTGAGCTCCGGGTTCCTGACCCACTCGACCCTCTTGAACTCCGCGTCCCTCAGGATTCCTTCGCTGACGAGGTCTCTCATGAACGAGTGGAACTGCTCCTCTACTAGAACTGGGACCGCAAACAACGCCACGTGCGTGGGTTCGAGGAGCGTCCCCGTGCGGTACGTAAGGAACGCCACTTCCGCAAGCCTGTCGAGGATTGAGTTGGCGTGCGGGAGCGCGTCCGGGGCGAAACTGATTGTCGCGGAGTACCTCTGAAGGCCCAAATCACCCAGGTTGAAGACGGTCTCGACCCTGAGGTCGAGCTCCGGGAACCTCTTCTTGAGCATGTACCTTATCGTCTCCTTGGGCATGCCGGTCATGCGAGACAGCGCGGCGACGTTCTTTATCCCGATGCGGTCGACTGCCTGAATGAGGTCCGCGATCCTCGAGCTCAACGGGGGGGCTATTAACGAATACCCTAATATTAGCTCCCATCTTCGTGAAACCTTTATTACCTCTCTGATTAGCGTTTAGGCTATAGGTATCGCTAATGCTCACCCAAGCGATAAGGACTGACGGAATCGAGTCGATGGTGAGGCGGTATAGGCGGGGCCTTGTCAACTCCATGCTGGAGTACCTGATACTGGATAACGTCGAGAGACGGGACGTGTGCGGTTACGACATCATGTCGACGCTCTGCGTTGACTTTGAGGTCCTGCTCAGCCCTGGACAGGTGTATCCCGTTATCGATGCCATGGAAGAAAGCGGCGTAATCACGAAAGAGAAGAACGGACGAAGAACCTCCCTCCGATTGACCCCTCTCGGGCGAATCTTGCTCAAGGCGTGGAGGGACGAACTTAGCCTCATGCAGCTACGCCTCAGCATCGTCCACCCTCCCCCAGAGCGCGTCCGCTGATTCACAGAAGGTATCCGATGATCGAAGAATGATTCACTGGATGCAGTTCAGGATACGCTCGAAGTTGCTGAAGGCCAACTTGCACCTGCTCATCCTCTCGGCCCTGCGCAGTCAACCATTGAGCAAGTGGGAGCTGGTGCACGAAATCTATAGCGGACTAAGCTTAGTGCCAGACGAGGATGAACTTGAACGGGCTATTCAGGTCCTTATCGACGGAGGCTTCGTACAGATCCTTACCGATGGAGCCCAGCGCCGGATGTCTGTAAACGCCCGTGGGCTCGAACTACTCTCTAGGCTGGAAAGTCTTCGGCAGAAGTACCCTGAATCACCAAGAGCGCGCTTTCAGGATTATGGGCGCTAGCTCAGTGGGAGATGTATCTAATCTGATCCGGAGGAAGAGGCGAGCTGAAAGGCTGCGCGGGCCTGCTCTGGGTTTGGGCTTGACCCTGATTTTGCTTGACATCTGGGCCTTCCTGGCCGGCTCAACCAGTCTCTTAGAATGGACGGAGATTCTCGCATTCGGCGTCCTCGTGCCATTGACCTTAGCTGTGCTAGTGCTCGCGACGAGAAGTTCCAAGGCTCACTCATAAATCCGTCAGGGTCTTGTACGCCAAGAACGGGTAGAGATGATTGCGGCTGCTGCCATACCTTCTCGCATCTGCTCAGAAAGTGATTACTATGGTGCCACTCTTATGCTCAATTCGAGGCTCTGCGCCCGTGACAGCTCGAATTGCGGACTGATAGTACTTGATCAGGAAAGTCGACCAATTTTTACCAAACTCGTGCATAAGGGCCGCTCTTATTCGCGAATCGCTTCTCGACACTTCAAGATTGTACCATCCTGAATACGCGCCCATCTGCTCAATGTGAAAGTTCAGAATTGCCTCCGAGTCTTGATCGACTCCGTGGAAGGCAAAATCCTGTCTCAACTTGGGACCCAATATCAGTCCAATGCATTTAGCCTGCTCCTCCGGGAATGCTCTAATCATTTCAACGAAAAGCTGATTCGGGACGACAACAGATTCGTTGGTGATAGCCCTGTCAAATGACACATATTTCAAGAGGATTTGGTTTACCAATCCATTCAGGCTTATCTTGTCATCAAAGGCTGCTTTTCCAAGGCTGTCGTGCACATCTGATGGAATCTTGAAGTTGACATGAATGTTCCTGGAATGGAGACGTTCCGTGGGGCGGTAAGTTATCGTTTCCATGGGCAAAGGTGTCAATCGCCCATGTAAAAACGTATCACTTCGTATGTCTGCCAGTTATATGCGATTCTGAATCGGGAGGAAACCATGGGAACGAACAAGTTCGTAATTGGACTGGCTGTTTTCTTCATGGGTCTTTTCCTTGTGACCCTCCAGGGGGCAGCAAACGCAAGTATCGCGAAGACTGCGGATGCATCGCAGGCGACGGTGCAACCAGACCTGATAACCCTAACCACCACATGTTCGACCGCTCTTAGCGGAGGTTATGGGAGCGTGTCTTACAATTGCGGTCCGTACTCGGGTTCGCTAGAAGTAGCTCCATATCTTCAGACGGTCATACCATCTGAAGACATGACCGTCGGATGGGCAGTACAGAGCTGGAGCTGGGGCCTCTTGAACTGTGAATGGGTGGGAAGCGTGAACAACATAGCTCCAGGCAACTACGGTGTATCCGAAAGCGGGCAGACAGGGTACAGCCCGTATGGGTGGTGCGGATCGACAGCCCCATACTCCGCGTATGGCGACTCGGCTGGAGGTCCGGTGGGCTTCATAGGAGTAGACTACGTACTCTACAACTAATGCACACCAGATTAGAGTAGCTGAAGGAGGTGAAAACCCTCGTGGAAGGTCTACCATTGTCGGGCAAGAAAGCCTTCCGCGAAGGGTCTTGGTCAGTAATCTTCATCCTCATTCTCACAATAGGCATGACGGGCTGGATGACGATCCCCTCCGTAGGCTCGTCAATCCAGCATGCCATCTCAAATTACGCGAATGCCGCGGCGACCTACGTTGTAGTAGAGGACAACAATAACCCATCCTTCTCGAGTCAAGCACTCTCTTCAAGCCTACAAGACCAAATCATTGCCATTAAAGGTGTCGAAGCCGTATACCCTGTTGTAGTGCTTTCCTCGGATTTTCTTCCCCCTTCGAACGGCACTCTCGCCTATGTCAAGATTGGAAACGAAACGGAGCCAGTCGTTAGTCATATGACAATAGGGTATTCAAGTGCAATAATTGGTGGTCCCACGGGATATCCCAAACAACTGCTTCAGGTCTCTGCAGGGCAGATTCCCAATGGGACCGACGCAGGATTTGTCTTCAACTACCTTGGACAGAGCACGTTCAGTTTCAACAAGCCCTCTCAAGTCGCAATCGACAATGTAAGTTTTCTAGCTAAGGAAGTTGGCATGAGTTCGTACAATCTCCTATTGGGAAGTTATGTGCAGGTCCTCTGGAATGCAACCTTCCTGAAGGCGGAGTTGGGTTCGAACTTGTACTCTGGAACATTCGGCAACGCTTCGACGGCGAACCTTGCAATTATCAAGGTCTCTAGCATCAATGAGGTTTCGGGGGTTGCTGCTCAAATCGAAGCGGTCATGAAACCTTATCCGGAGTACAATGTTGAATACGACAGTTTGACTGTGACTGACCTAGAATCAGTGGAATCCAGCACGGCTCCCATGTACATGCTACTGGCCGGTGCGGCCTTGGCTTCTATGATTTCAGCAGTGTTCTTGGTTTCGTATGTTTCAATCGGGCGAAGAGCTTGGGAAGCCGGATTGCTGGTTAGTCTAGGCTGGAGATGGGGAAGAGTGCGAAACTTCTACTTGGCTTACTTCCTAATGCTTGCCGCAGTCTCATATGCATTCGCCGCGTTGCTTTCTTTCATACTGGTTTCTCAGTTTTCATCATCCTATATCGTTTACGGAGGGTATCTCGCAGTCCTACCTTCGTTGGATCCCATGTACCTATCCTTAGCCGCGATTTCCTCAGTTCTACTCGTAGTTGCCGCTTCCCAATTCATGGTTTTCAGGCTTCGAAAGGTGGGGGTAGAGTCGGCGCTGAGGGAGTTTTGACTTGCTGAATCTCTCCAAAGTCAGTAAATCATATGGCGCCGTGAAAGCACTGAGGGAAGTCACGGTCAAGATTGATCGAGGATCCTCCGTATGTGTGGTCGGCAGAAGTGGGTGCGGCAAAAGCACGCTTCTGAAGATTGCCGGGCTGATTTTGCGCCCAGATGCGGGCACTGTATCAGTGAACTTAGTAGATGTCACCGAGATGAGGACTTCACAACGGGATGACCTCCAGAAGGTTATCGGCTACTCGTTCCAGGAGCCGTTGTTGCTTCCTTATCTCACCGCTCTTGAAAACGTCACAGTTCCTTTCATCAAGAGGACACCTTTTGACTCAGGAGAGGCCGGCGCTAGGATTCTCTCTGACCTAGGTCTCGCGGACAGGCTGTCCCACTTCCCTGCAAAACTGAGCGTGGGAGAGAAGAAGCGAGTGGATATCGCACGCGCGTTGCTACGGAGACCTGAATGCATTGTCGCCGATGAGCCTTTATCTAATCTGGACCAGAAGACCAGCGATAGAGTGATGAGGATTCTCACGGATTACAAGAATCAAGGCAGCGCACTGCTCTATTCGGCAGTTCGCGAGTCTGATGCAGATGGTGCCGACCAAGTCATTCGCCTGGGATGATTTGCATCGCAGGGACGGTGTGCTTGAAATTCTCGCTTGGCTATTCGACTTTCCGGTTGCCACATTCTTGAGGAGAAGCGCTGATATCGCGTGCTTTCAACCACGCTCGAGGAAGGCCTCTGGCGAGATGTCCTCTCAGCGACACCTAGTATCCTTCGAAAATGACCAAGGCTTTGGTTACGCCGCAGAGGCCAATCAGCTTGCAAATTGCAGAAGCCGCCATTTCATGGCTATCCGGATTGCGAGTCGAATGTTGATATTGTAGAACTGGTGATGGCAATCACCGCCCCAGCCGTGAAGTGACATCAAACAGGGGGCACGACAAACTGAACCTTTTCCGATGACGATTGTACGACAGGATGTCCAAGAGTCTCCAGGCTGGAGATCAACTCTCAAGGCGTGGTCGCAAGTATCATAGAGGATCGTTGCGGGATTTACAGATAGTTCCACAAAGAGATGCTTCACTACTTTGGAAGCTTTGGATCGACGAGTACATAGAACACCGCTACTGTGGCGAACAGTCCCATGACACCCCCAAGCGCCGAGTCCTGAGAACTCCACTCCCAGGCGCGCAGAACCAAGTTTGTTGCCGACCCGATGACCATACCAACCGTCAACGCGAACACGAACACTAGAATCCTGCTTTCTTCGCTCCTCAAATTGACTGTCGGCCGAGCCTCCAACTGTCCCCATATATTTTAGCTTGCGATCATATCCTCAACTATTCGTTACGGGCTTCGGCAGGTTCGCAATCACAAGAGCGAGTTTTCTGTCTATCTGGATAAGGACACGCGAGAAACTCCAAAACGATTCCAATGTTGGAGTATGCCGGCGATGAGGCTGACACTGCGAACTCTTGCATGAAGCAGCGGTTCTGATGAGTTGGCAGCTGCAGATCCTCAGTGTTAAATCTCGGTTGATAGCGATTCAATGTCCATAGACGGGGCGATTCACAGATAGCGAGAACAAGACTTTCCAAAGTCAGGAATCTATCCCTGCATGCGATACTTTCTTTCCTATAAAACAGAAGGGTTTGTTTGTTATAGGTGTGGTTGGGCCGGTAAGATTCAAGTATTTCATATCCGCTTTTTGAGCAGCACGAGTGCAGCCCCCAATCCACTCCTTTTCGTGGTCGACCAATTAATTGAGCACGGCGGCCAGCGCGGCGTGCACACGGCAATTCGAGCGGGGAAGAAGGCCGAAGGACAGCGGCAAGCCGAAGGGATCGCCCAAGTACTAGAGCCTCCTCGAAGATCTGGAGGTCAGGAACTGGCATGACAACCTCACCCCGGGGCAGCAAGCTGACAGACAAGAAGTCCTCAGGAGGCTGAGCTTAATTTGTGCCTCCAGCGGGAGGCGCCCCGGCGAGATGGCGGAGCTCGCAAGGAAGGATGACAGGTAAAGTTACAACTTCCCAATCGGCCTGGTCAGGATGATGTCGGACTCGGGCTACGCGGGCTCGTACACCGAGGACAACAAGAAGGCCGTCATCTACTGGCTGAGGCACCACGGCGTGCAGATGAGGCGTAACGCCAAGGTTAAGGGGTCCGAGAACACCCTCACGCAGGCGTCATCAATGTCTCTAGATGTCTTCTGAGTGGTTCTCTTTCTCTCTCCGTTAATCGCTTGAATACTGGGAGATAAGCTTTTACGCAACCAATTGACACGTCTGTGGTGAGAACGCTAATGGCGACCTTGGAAGCGACACCACACGCTTGGGGCAACGATAAAGACGGCTCCGTACCAACGATTGGTCTGCTGATTATACCTCTGCTTCTAATTAGTGCTGCATTCTTGTTTCTGCAACCTCAGCCCGTGGCTGCCGCAAGCCAATGCAGCTCTAACGGAGGATACACATACTATTATGCAGCAGTCGGAGATACGGGCAGCAGCGCCTACGGCGTCGGGGCGAACACAACGATGTCTTCCTGGACGTTCAACACGCCAGTCTCCGAGGGACACCAACTCTGGTATGTCGACATGTCCTATAGCACTGGCAATTGGGTGCAGATGGGCTACGGGATAGGGACTTTGGACGGCACCAGCGCTTCTTCCATCGAGCTCTACTACGAGTACGGCATCGGCGGTTCAGAACCCTACTATGCTTTCCTGAGCGGCTACCCCATACCCGCGGGAGACCATGGCTATGCGGAAGTCTGGACGACCAGCCAGTCTGGAGGCGATTGGTACGCGGAGGCTAAAGGGTATTCACCGTACTACTCCATATCTTGGTCGATCACCGAGAACGTGGGGTCGAGCAACAAGGAAGGGACTGTCAGCATCAGCACGGAGGCTGAGTATGCTACGCCCTACAGCGGGAATTGCGACGTGTACGGCCAGTACAACTATTCTCGCCTGCCAGTCTATACCACCAGCGCTAGCACGTCGGAGCCCAAGTCAGTGGGGACTTTGTGGAGTACATGTTCGACCTATAACAACGCGCCGTACTCCGTCTATGTGCCGTACTGCTACGGGTCAGGGGAGTTCTGGGGAGGGTCATAGAATTTGAAGACCGATCGTAAGAACCTTCTTGCGTTGACTGCCTCGCTTGCGGCAGCAATCCTGCTAGTGTTCGCATCAATTCAGGCGCCTTCTTCCATGCAACCAGGGATAGTGGGTTCTTCTTCATCTACCCAGATAACAAGTGATATCGCAAGTCCGCCCCCCCTCACCAATCCTAGTCCCGTAGTCCTCAACACGGTGGCCAGTGCCGAAGCAATCGTCGGCGCCCCTCTCATAGTCCCCAATACGGCAGTGTTAGGAGGCGGGGGGTACCAGATCGTAGGGGTGCAGGTAGGGATGCGCCCTCAAAACTATACGGACGCGAATGGAGTCACTTACAGGGATTGGGAAGTAGAGTTCGTGATAACGAAATCATCGTCTCCTGCCTTCGTCAACGGCTCTACCCTGAGCTCCGTCCTTTACAATAGTGCAATTATCGTCTCGGAAGCCGCCGAACCCAATGAATTGAACAGCCACGAGTCGGCGCTCAGCTTTATGGCGCCGCCCACCAGCTGCTTAACCCATCTGAACAATGGTAGTCAATCGTGCTCGACGATCTCCGAGTCGTCATCCCCATACCATCTTGTGCAGGTCGGAAATACGTACGTCGTCGCTAATCCCAGCGCACCGTTCGCATACTTCCAAATCGACTCCGCTCGCATGATAATCGAGATTGAGACAGCGGGCGGAGGAGGAGTACTGATGAGTTATCAGCAGATGATGAACTTGGCAGATACCATGATTTCCAGCGGTACTACTGGAAGCTAAGCGTTCTAGCCGGCGTCTTTCCATACGTATTGTCCTGCGCTCCTTCGGTCATCAGATTGCCAGAGATGACTAGTGAAAGGAGCGAGATGACGAAGAGATACTCAGACGATGACATCGCGCCGGTTTTTGCTGTCACATGATTTGGTATAGATGTAGGTTGCCCATCGAAGACCTTGGTTGAACTAGTACAGAACGAGACACCGACACCACAACATCGTTCTAGCTTGTGCATGGCTCGATAGGGTCAGCTAATGCTGCGGTCTGACCAAAGCAAGCTGACGGAGCACCTCAACCACAATGGCCTCGGACTCATCGACAAAGATCACCTTTACTCCCTCCTTTCGCGCTCTCATGTCAAATTGCTTGTCTTTGGTGACCAGGCTCACATTCGGATGAGAGACAATGAACTCTTGGATCACCTTGTCATGGACGCTCTTGCTTGGGTCCTTGCTGCCTGGGATCTCGGTAGCGTCCCTGACAGTGAGGCCAACTCTCTAGGTAAGGTCTCAACCCGAGAGACTGGGCGTCCAAGAAGAGCTGAGTCATGCTCCGCCTACAGCGAGCAGGGGTTCTTATGTGCGATTTCATGGGCACGGTACCTGGGGAGAGTCCCGTTGTTGAGTGACAGTCAGGGCGAAGTCGAGAGAAGAGTGCGAGCCATCTCGTTTCGGGCTCTGGTAAGTCAGCGGGCCACGAGTTAGGATTTTGTCGGTGTTAAGGGTCGAGGGAGAGAGCAAATGGCTCACAATCATCCAGAATGCAAGTAATCGTCCATTGTCGGTAAATAGGAATCGCCTCAAAGAGTAGGAAGGAGTGACTGAACCATAAGGCAATGAGAGACCGAATCATCGAATGTCGATTCTGCAAGCTGACGCTGGAAGAACTGCCTCAGAGTGTTAGGCTCAACCAAAGGGCTGACACGGCGCTGAAGCCTCCGAAGGGAAGAATTACCCCAATGCTCTATCACTGCCCGAAATTCGGCCTGATGTATTATGTTGGAAGGTAGCAAAACCCAATCAATGCATCTCATGGCCCAACCTTAACATCCTCAAAATCCCGTCGCATGGTCCACTAACTTACCAGAGCCTCGTTTCGCGGGGCATAAATACCGAGCCGCCGTCTGACGAGTTGAATGACCGCCATACCTTACCCAAAAACGACGGAGAATTGGGGTAAGGTCTCTCGATCGAGAGGGCAGACTAGGCTACGCCCCCGCTAATTGACAGCGAGCGGCTAGTTGTCCGAATTCGCTTTCACATGCTAGTCTCCACGACCGTCTGACCGCCGCTTGGGCAAAAACTATCGCCGGATTGGTGCTTATATTCGCAGCAGCATGAGTAGTGGTATGCCTCAAACTGGCGACAAAAGCGCGAGGGGTTCGAAGGACTCGAACCCGAACGGAGGCGGGCCCGACGGG
This sequence comes from Candidatus Gagatemarchaeum stordalenia, assembly GCA_003164815.1. Taxonomy (GTDB): domain Archaea; phylum Thermoproteota; class Nitrososphaeria; order Nitrososphaerales; family Gagatemarchaeaceae; genus Gagatemarchaeum; species Gagatemarchaeum stordalenia. The sequence continues at coordinate 59,146 of PLUF01000075.1, read as the reverse complement.
TTCCGAACTCCCCGGGGTTCGATACCAAGCGCCGTCAAATACTCGGCCAGCCCTAGAGGGCATGACTTCCGCAGCAGGAGGAAGCAAAGAGAAAGAAAAGGAGCCTGGAAGGAGAAAGGAGCGAGGGGTCTCAAAGTACTCTCACCTCCTCGAGTCTGACCCCACCTTCAGGGCGTGGTACCGCAACGTACTGAGGGGCTCATACAACACCGGTTCGCACTACTTCCTCCGGATGGGGCGAATATGCGACGAGCTGTGCGGGTTGACTCCGGGGCAGATAGGGGCTATGAACAAGACGGAGCTGATGACCTTCATCTCGTCGGTGATATCGGACCTAGAGGAGAAGGGGGTCTCCGGCGTCACGATCCACTCCTACGTAAAGGCGGTGAAGTCGTGGGCGAGGTTCAACGGGAACAAGCTCGACGAGAAGGTCAACATCCCGGAGAGCGAGAACAGGTACAATGAGGAGGTCGTACCGCGGCCCGAGCAGGTCCAGTCGCTGTTCGACCACTCTCCCCTCAGGGTCAAGGTCGTGGTGTCGCTGATGGCGTTCTCCGGGCTGAGGCCGGCTACGGTCGGGGACGCCCAGGGGCTGGACGGGCTGAAGGTCAAGGACCTCCCCGAGATGGAGATCAAGGACGGGGCTGTCTCCTTCTCCAAGGTCCCAACCCTGGTAGTGGTGAGGAAGAAGATATCCAAGATACGCAAGCCGTACGACACGTTCGCCCCCGCTCAGGCGTGCGAGTACATCCGCCAGTGCCTGGAGGACAGGTTGCGTAGCGGAGAGGTGCTCACCCCGGAGTCTGCGATCGTGACGGTTGACAAGTACAACGCGTTCAAGAACAAGAGGTGCTCTTTCAAGAAGGACTACGGGCAGCATGTGACCACGACCAACGTCCGGGACCTGGTCAGGGCGGCGATCAGGGAGGCTGGCTTCAGGTGGAGGCCCTACGTCCTGCGGAGGTACTTCGATACGCGCATGATGCTGGGGGAGGCGGACGGACTGGTCATACCGGACTGGCGGAGCTTCTGGATGGGGCACGCCGGGAACATCGAGTTCGTCTACACCCTCAGGAAAGGGCTGGATGAGGAGACCATAGAGAAGATGAGGGGCGCCTACCTGAAAGGGGCGAACAGGTACCTCTGCACTAGCGAGGGGGCGCACGAGGAGGATATGACCACGAAGATCAGGAAGCAGCTCCTCCTGACGGTCCACACGCCAGAGGAGATAGAGAAGATGCACGTCGACGAGAAGACCGACGAGGAGGTGATCGGGTTGCTGCGTCAGAGGCTGATCGAGGTAACATTCAACCAGGGCCTCAAGCAGAAGATTGTAGGGGCAGCCGAAGTAGAGGCATGGTTGAGCAAGGGTTGGACTTGGAGAGGAAATCTGGGTGACGGGAGGGCAGTGCTGGAGCCGCCGACCTAGCTCGTGCGGGCAAGCCTCTGCCAGACCCGGCAGTTCGCGAGGAACTCCTCGGGTGGGATTTCGTCGGGCTGAGAGAGGATGTCCTCACGGAGAGCGCCCGCGGGGATCTTCTCAAGTGCGAACTTCTTCAGCTCCGTGAGCCTGATCTTTCTGACGGTATTGGGCTCTGCTTGCAATTCATTTTCGTCGTCTCAGTCGAGTCGCAGATTTAACACGGGAGGCAGGTTTATAAGAATACCCTGGTATGGTCGGGGTATGATAAAGACGACCGTTTCGATGACTCCAGAGCTCTACTCGGCACTGACACGGGCCGCGCTCGATAGCGGTACCAATGTATCAAGAGAGATCGAGACTCACCTTAGAGAGAGCGCCTACATCCAGAAGTACATCCAAGAAGTGCGCGCAGAGCCAGCTGAGGGCGCACATCTTGTCAACCCCAGGATGCTACGTGCCAAGTCTAAGGTCGCCGAGGCAACAGTTTCCTCTTAGGGGTTAGTACACCCCACTCGGGGTCCCGATAGGGCCTTCCGACCTCCTCGTACCCCAGCACATCGTCGTAATACCTCACAACGTGCTCGAGGGCCTCCATCCGGATCTCCCTGACGCCGACCTGAGGAGCCACGACGCGTTCGACGACCCTGACGAGGTCGCCTCCAGCACCCGGGTAGTCCAACAGCTTGTTGCGCGCCAGCATCTCCAGCATTATGTAGCCGCTGTGCACCGTCACGTACTGGACCCCCGCAACCAGTCCCTCCACTTCCCTTACTATGACCAAGGCGTCCCGCTCAAGGCTCCATTCGTAGTATTGGCGCAGCGTGTATCTGTCCATGCGGGGCTCAAGGCAACTGAATTTCTGACTGATGTCCTCCCGTCGAATCAGCCTGAAACCCTCAGGCAGTCTTACCCGGTCTTTCAATGGAATCCGGCTGGCCACTCGAGAGGCATCTCCCTTCCACGATTCTGATATCACGAACGCGGGTTGCTTAAGAATTATCTCGTCCACAGTGTATACACTCTGGCCTGCGCGGGACATTCTGTATACACATTGGGAAGTCCGTGGGGACAGAGTGTAACACCGCCAGGAAGAATGCTTTTGCCCATAGTATGCTGTCTGCCGGAGTGCTCCTGACGAGTGTATGCACATTGTCAACGGGCCGATAGAGAGAATTCGCCAGGCATGACTAGCCCTGCGAGGTGGATACACCTTACAAGGGCCGGGCGCGCTTTTTGCATCCCACCCTAGGATTTGGCAACCCGGGTGTCAAGCTTGCCAAAAAGGGCCTAAGGTTGCCAAAAACTGGTGTCAGGGTTGCCAAATTAGGGGCCAAGGTTGCCATATTTCCGAGAGCTTTGGCAACCTTCGCGACCTGAGTTAAATACTGAACCGGCCTTTGACGGCGTGCTTCGTCTATCTCTCTGTGAATGCGGTAAGAAGCTGTGACCTCAGGGCCAGCGTGCGCTACCGAATGCCTGTCTGCCAATGAGGTTGAACCAGGTGCACGCTCCTAGGTGATGCAGCTAACACCCGAGGGTTGGGTGTTACGCCAACTGGGATAATACCCAAGGGTTGGGCATTATTTCGATCGAAGCGTGCACAAGGGTTGTGCATTACCCCGAACCGCTCATTGCACAAGCGTTGTGCATCTTGAAAAAGCCATGTTCAAGGGTTGAGCATTATCCTAAATCGAACGATGCTCAAGGGTTGAGCACAGCTTTTCCAACTAACTCTCGCTTTTCTAGAAATATCCATATGATTCCCGAAGAAGCCGGAACGAGGACGAACCAGGACGACTACATCGCGTACCGGAAAAGCACGGCAGGTCCCTCTACCCCCAGTCGCAACCCCTGCGACTTCTTAGTCGCAACCCTTGCGCCGCTGAGGAAATTCGCTGGGAGCGTCAACCCTTGCGACTGATCTCTTTCCTGTACCCTAATGTGAAAGAATTGCATGAACACCGCGCCCGAGGGATCCGCCTTCCAGTTTGAGACGTCGGTTAACTCCAAACAGATGTTGCCAGACCTGTCATCGCGATGTTGCCATCATGTTGCCAAAATCGACGGCAGATGTTGCCAATTCGAGCTAGGATGTTGCCAAATTGCTTGGCCGGATGGCAACATGACGAGCGGCCGTTAAATACTCACAGCGCATTCTGAGTCATCTATCTCTCTTTCTCTCTCTGAACCGTACGGAAATGGCAACGTGGTGCCCCCGGCTTCCAGTGGCAACCATAGAATCAACACCACAGCGATTCACATCCTCGCCGGAACATCGTTCGCCTTCCAGACTCAATTCATTGTGTCGTTTGCCATCGTCCAGATCACGTTGCCAGAATCCCGTTGCGGATATTCTTCTAATCCGACCATGTGTTTTTTTTGAATGTTTTTTGGCTGCTCTGGACGTGCAAGCGCCCTCGTACTGTCAGGCAAGAAGCATTACCTACGCCTCAGGCATCCCAGGTAACCCTGTCTAAGGCCAGGAAGGGTGCAGCCTTTTGGTGAACGCTTGTTGCAAGGGTTGCAACGAACAAGCTCCCAGATCGTCATTTAGCGAGTAATTCCAATTTTGGCGCTGGCAAGTCGTTCATTTGGCTCATCACCAATCTGGAACTACCTAATCGGGGGAGAATAACCCGAATTCGAGACTCCGCATGACCTCTCCCGCTAGATCGTGCGGGTCAAAGAGTTCAGACTACGAGACTCAGGTTCACGGCTTATCTGGTATGCAAGATGGCTAGGTAGCATGCTGACAACCTTATGGACGTGCTGCATCCGCGGCGCCCTCTCTCTATAGCCTCCTGCTAGGAGAGCCTCCCCCCACGGCTAAGGGTTATCTTGGACTTGGAGCTGCCTCTCGAACGTGTTGCATGCCACACCGGTCCAGTTTACTTCCGGATGCTTCTCAATCCTTCGCTTGGGAGCGGGACGCTGATGCTTATGGTCTGCGCCCTCTCATTGCATCTGATGACATTCAATGCGTACAGGTGTGTATCCACTTTCTTCTGAGGCTCCGAGCTGGCAAGATGAGATGTTGTGCGAGGACTGATAGCCTTCGCATTTCTGCTGGCGCTGATGCGGGTGTCTGTCTGACAAATTCAACCTATCGACCGCGACTGAAAGGTACGCGGCAAGGGCGAATAGAATGATACTCTGACCTCAGCACTTGTATAACATTGCAAGACTCGGGTATATAATCGATTTCAGAGTCATTCAAGACCATGAAGTCACGAATTATTGCTCTTGTGGTCGCCTCCTTTCTAGCCCTCTTGATGATGGGCCCCGTAGTTGTCAATGGTGCTAATGCCATCGCTTCTCAGCCGCTCACCCTCACGCCTTCAGTTATTCCACCTCCGGGCACAGGAATTCTCACGGATCCATCAGGAACGTACGTTTTCACCAATCTCGGTAATGGTGTGTGGTCTATGAACTTGGCTGCTTATTCAATGCTGCTGAAGGATCCACATTCCGGCGTTAGTGCCTCTAAGATTGAGGTGGTCGGCAGCAGTGTGCTACTCACAGCGCTGAAGCCAAACCTCACGAACGCTCTTGACAATCCACAAACATCACAGGTAACTCCAGCTATGTATCCCTACTATAGCGATTATGCTTGGTCGGGAGCGGCTAGCGGATTCTGTACATTCACGTCCAACAGCAGTGGAATTAACTGTGTCTCACCCACTTACACCCTAAAGAGCAGTGGTGTGTCCGTCGAAAGCCTCACGTGGGATGGTCACTGCTGGGACAAGACATCGGGCTGTGAGACCGCGTTTTGGACCGGGCTGAGTTCAAGTCATTCAGGAACCGGCGTCCTTGTACAAAACGGGATTCAGTTGTGCTATTATCTACTAGGCTGTGGCAGTCATGGATCCAACGGAGGACTGACTTGGCTCATGTTCTATGAGAGCTACCCGTACGAAGCTGAACAACCGTTAACCACCTACCCAACCTCAATCAACGGCACCTCTGAGGAATACGTGTTCGCCTTTGCCGGGTCAACCACCCAACCTACCTACCAGTGGATTGTGGGTTCGTGGAACTACGCGTATACAGATACGAACAACCCCTACCCTCAGAGTGACTTTGTCCAGTCAGAGGCGATCTTCGAGAGTACACAGAACTGCGCTTTCGGTTGCTTCTACCCCGCGTTGATAACGTGGGCACCTAACTCTCCCAGTTTGCTAGGTTGGTATGGAGGAGCCAATTGCGGGAGTTGCAGCGGCTACATCGGAAGCAGTTATCCGGATGCGTTGTATACTGTCTTGTCTCAAACCTACCCCAGTTACATCATGGCGGGTGGGTCTGTAACCGGGACCACTGCCTTCACAGATACCTGGAACTGTGGGCCGCTTAGTTGTTAGTGTCCAAACGCGAACAGAGTGCGAAACCCTGGTACATATGTGGACCATACTTTCAAGGGCCTGGTTGACCATGCAAACATGGTGGTTTCTCCCCCACTTGGCACACTGTATTTCGTCCTCGACGGCCTCGTACTCTGAGGATATCTCTAGGGTTTGTGAGACACCTTGCAGACAAGGTTCAGCAGGTGATTTGCAATGACACCGAAACCTGTTACTAATTCCGTTCAGACAAGGCTATCAGTCACAAGTCCGCACCTTTCAAGCGCCCTCAGATTGACCGTTCAACCGTCTCGGAACTACCTCGCGGTCGCTTCGGCGATAGTCATAGCAGGCGTCCTGATTTCTGCAAGTCTATTCTTGGCCATTGGGTCACCAACGACGACCACAACTGTCCTGTCGACCGTCACCGTCACGACCACAACGACCCAGCTATGCGGAGATCAGGTCGGGAACTCGACGAATGTGAGCATATCAAACTGTCAGCTTGGTATAACGCTGCTCATCGGAATCAAGGACGGGATCTTATCTCCTGGTGCCAACGAGACCTTCTCCGTCTCGCTCCGTAATGACTGGGCAACAACCAACGTTGCGGTTCTGCACGGTGACATCTCCACTCTGCCTCACATCAATGAATCAAACCCAAGTTCATTAGTGGATGTTCTTCCCCCCACCTTCTGTCATCCAAACGTTCCAGTATGGATTATAGTGTACAACGAGTCTGGCCTACCCGTACAGCTCAACAATGCATTTCCGTCCGTAGTCTCATGTAGCGGTACGGCCACTGGAACAACATATCAGTTCTCTCCTTTCCAGACCCTCACGCAGACTTTCAGCGTCGGAGGCAACTGGCACAGCTCAAATGCCACCGCTCCTTGGGAGGACGCGACCTATAGCCAGTTCAGCCCTGGCCAATACACGGTACTAGCATTTGACGAGTGGAGCCAGCCGATCACACTAAGCTTCACGGTCAAATGAGCCGTGAAAGAGATTTTGTCAGCTTCAAGGTGAACCAATCGTGAGAACCGTTGAAATGGCGTCTCTCTGCTTATCTTCTGACAAGCAGAAGGTCACCGGAAAAGACCGTCTGCGGTATTCCTGCTTGCCCTGTTCTGCTGGGGCAAGGATGAATTGGTCTCAGGACAACAGATCCCACTGCTGCAACGTGGGGTGGTCAAATTGTCGGCAGATCGCTAACTGGGCCGCAGCTGTTTGCATTGCAAGACATCGCAAGCGCCCTAGTTATATAGACAAAGACCTGTCAATTTCTAACAATGAAGACCGCACTCTCCGCAACGGCACTACTGGTCGCCTTAGTCTTTTGTTTTTCGCAGATGGGACTCCCAGCCATCGCCACAACCCAGGCGACGACTCAGAATTCAACGGTGAGTCCGAATTACATTTCTTGTCCGAGCGGAGCAGAAACTTTCAGCGGCTACGTCTATGATCAAGAGAGTCACGGGCTGCCCGGAGTTGTAGTCGCTCTGAGTTCGCCGTCAGGTTACGTACCTTCTCAAGGGGGATCCACCACCTCTGATGTCAATGGGTACTGGAGCATCACCTTCAGCTACCAATGTCCAGCAAACGCTAACTTCTACTGGCAGAGTCAGTCGAATGGCCCACTTGTCTTGGCGGTCAGTCTCATTTCAACCGGCCCTACTAGTTACACTTTGAACGTATGGCGGCAGGCTGAGACCACATTAATGTCCTACGAATTCTCCAACACCAACGAGGCCACGATAGGCATCAACGTCACCAACACCTTTACTCTGAGCATTGATGCAAAGGTGAGTGGCGGGATACAGGACAGTTGGCTCGGGGGGGACGCAGGCGGCAGTGTGGGAACAGAGCTGACCTATCAGGTGGGGAGTTCTGTCAGTGACAACATACCATATGAAGCTGCCTATTCAACTGGCTTGAGCATAAAAGTCCAAGACACAAGCGGCAACTACATAATCTACAAGCAGCCCTCCACCTATTCGGGTATGCTGGGTCTATACTCAGCTTCTGAGTACCTCACTGAAACACAGGCTTTGAGCCTCGGGGCTACCTACGTGCCCATCTTAGCTGGCGGCTACTCAGGTGACGAAATCACAGTAAGTGGAGTTATCAACCTCTCCACACAGGTAAGTGCCACAGTGATGGGCCTGACGCTAGGAACTGAAGCGGGGGTGTCTGGCGGAAACCAACAAACAACGCACATTGGGATTCGTAATCCGAATTCATTTACCCAGTGCTTCCTCGTCTTGCAGCAAGCTTCAGTAGCGCATGTTTGGTTGTACTCCAACACTACATGCCCCTAAACCCTAAATCCTCCAAAAAATCGGATTGAAGGCCCTGTTTAGCCATGACCTGTTGGAAGCTGTTGTACATTGTCAAACAATAAGCCAAAGCTCTCCGCCGTCCTGATCGTAGTAGCTATCCTAGCTTTGGGCCTGGTAGGAGGATATGTCATCGGGTCCGATAGCACCATTCCACCGACGATCACAACCACTCTCACAATCAGTACGGTCTCGACTAGTACCTTGGTGACCATGACGCAGGTTACAACGACTACGACACAAGTCGGCCCTCAATACCTCACCGCTTCTCAGGGAATGGCAGAAGGAGGCCAGCTCTGGAGCGTCGGCTGCATATCTTATCCGTGCAGTGTTACGCCAACCTCGGGCCCAATAATCATCATCCCCGGGATGACATATTTCTACTCCCAGGTGAACGTGAATACAACCACTCCTGCTGGCGTAAGCGCAGCCGTATCCTCTCGTGGCGCTGACGAAATCGAGGTCGCAATCTCAAATTCTACGCCAAACAACGCCTGTTTCGAAATCCTGCTCCAGATGGACGGCAAGAGCGTACAGATTGGAGCCGCGATGCCCGTCGGCGCACAGCTTCCTCCCACGATCTACGTGTGGTATGTCGGTCAGACAGGCTGCTGATATCGATCCCTCGTGATAGTGAAGCGACCGCGATTCTGCAGATGCAGCTTTCGAGCTGATTAGTCTCGACTCATCCATGTTGCATGTAGCCTTGCCGTCGCAACAACCTCGGCAAACGTGGGTACTAAGATGAAAGATCTCCCGCGAGCAGACCCCTAACTCATGCTTGAAGCTAACTCTGCACGACGAAACGATGTAACCTGGTGATCCCTAATTTCAGTTCCTGTATTTTCTGCAGCGCAAGCCACGAATCTCTTCGTTTCTTCTACAGCCCTAAACCTCCTTCTTGTCTTGTTGTAGAACTTCGGCAAGAGTCCGCGCCTGTTCATACCAGCTGATTGAATGAATACACCCACAGAAGGGGCAAATCTTGGCGCTTCCGCAACCACCAACTGCTTCTCAACTCACGGTGGTACCGTCACGATAGAAGGAATAACCGTATAATGGCCTGACCTACCGCATTTCAGTATGCGCTCTTGCGTAATACATGATGGCTTCTTGGAACGTGGCTATTCCCAAGCGATTTTCTGGTCCCCCACACTCAGGTAGACTTGTCCATGTCGCGAAACTAACTTCCCTTACAAACGTCATATTGGCGTCCACTCGATTCGAACAAACTGATCCGCTACCTCGATTCTAATTCTGTCCTTTGAAAAGATGCTGGATGCACTAAGAATATACCCCCTGACGAAGACCGACCACTTCAAGCCGAAGGTGTGGCGCAGTGTTATAGAGTGACGAGTAGATCCCTTAATGCCCTCAATGTGGAACCAATTCGAATGTCTTGCCAGCACCTCCGTTATGAATTCTTGGAAGGTTAGGACACGGTCGTTGCTCTCGTAGAGTTCATGGACTAGTTGCGCGTGTTTCTGCCCAACTTTCGAAGCGACTACCTCCAACTCATCCGCATTGGCGGCGCTCAAAACAGTTCGAAAAGTGTCACTGCTCATCCTGATTTCCTCGAAAGCCGGAAAAAGTGGATCCATCATAAGACGGTCTGTCAGCAGTTCGCTCACAAAGGCATTCTCTGTCATCTGTGCGCGTTTGGCGCCCCTTCCCAGGGCCTCAATCATTCGGACATCAAAGCGATAAGCCTTGGTGCGGGTCCTGGCTGGTTCCTGCATAGGAAGGCGTGGGAATGTTTTATGAACCTACTAATTAGGGTTTCCTCAAACGCCTCTCTTCATCGGCAAGTGTCTGCTCTACTGTGCTAGGGTTTGGAGGTTTTTCGATAGATCCATGCTTTAGGGCGGCTTCGATTGTTTGGAGACCCGACTTGCTAGCACCTGTTCTACATTGCAAGACGCGATGTTATATCTCGTTCTGATTCTCGTCAGAATATGGAAGCAAGACCCGGGATGGGATTGCTACAGTCGATTGGCGGGCTCGCAAGCGTAAGACACTTGGCAAGCACGTTGAGCCCAAATGGACTGCAGTGTAAGAAACTCTCAGCTTTTCTGCTGATCGCGCTATTCTCAGTCTCAATGATTGCCACATCTTCCCACACGGTTCAGGCCTCCCCGGGCGCGAGTCCCGTTGCTGTGCTGACTCTGAGCGGTTCAAATGGCTCAGCGACCAGCGGGTCAAGTGCCCTCGCAGGATACAACGTCGAGTTCTTCAGGTACCCGGCCGGCGGCGGTCAGCCAGTCATGCTGACTCAGTCCCAGACCGGCTCAAGCGGCCAGGTCTCGCTGTACGACCCGGCCCTCGCAACGGCGATATCGGGCCAATGCATCGAGTACTCGGTGGTTGTTACCAGAGTCCTGCCCAGCAACGTCACGGAAATGGTAGGATCCTACTTCTGGTCGACCTACATCCAAGGAACTACGTACCAGACGCAATTGGTATCGATGAACCTGAACAGCGCAGTACCAATGCAACTGCAGCAGCAATCGAACCCCCAGACAGGACAGTCGTCTTGTACGGGATTGCAACAGGGATGCTGGGTGTACATCGCAACCTACGCTAACGTTTGGACTACCATCGGCGAAGCGCATGCGACTGGCTACATGACGAATGAGTTCACCTACGGGACATCGAGTTCGGACACGACCTCGGTGGAGTTGACGACCGGCTCGGGATGGTCGGTTGACGGGTCCTCGACCAACTCTGCAAGCGAGTCGACCAACTGGCCGCTGCTCTATGGCGGGGATGGATACTACTCAAACACGCAGTTCGCCTACGAAGACGATGAGTGGTACGTCTGCAACCCATTGGACTGGAATGGCTATACTTGCCCGGTCCAAGACTACCTTGCGACAAGCGAGTACGTCGTCTACGCGGTCTACTGGCAGGGAAGCGACGAAGCTTGGTTGGACGCAGGCACATCAACCAGCTTGCCTGGAGACTGCCTCAGCCTATCGACTATTCAGTCAGATGGCCTCTCATGGGAGGAGTACGCAGCCAATACGCAGCATACCATCACGACGGCAAACGGCTACTACTACTCAGTGGGAGCGACCATAACTTCTCCCTATGGCGGTCCCTCCGTGTCCTTCACCAGCACAACGGCGTACAACCAACATACGACAGAGGCATTCAGTTTTCAGAGTCAGTACTCTTACTACTACCTCTACGCGAACAGCTACTATAGTGGCCAGGACACCAATTGGCCGATAGTATTCTCCTCCAACACTGCTTGCTAACGGGCACCAAACCCATTGGAGACGCCCGGTTCTTGTCATCAGCGGTCAAAGAGAGTCTGTCAGCGCCACAAGGGAGCCAATGGTGAGAGTCGTTGAAATGGCGACGAACGCTCCTGTCAGTTCTTCTCGTAATCCTGATCGCAGGAAGTCTAGCGGCTTATCTTCTAGTCAGCAGAAACTCACCGGCGAAGCCAGTCTGTGGCCCCGGTCAAGACTTCAGCATCTCTTCTGAAAGTGGATTCACCTACGTTTGCGGGACAGGCTCGGCATCAGACGGAAGGTTGAGTATCACTCTCCACAACTATCATTTCGATGAGGCGGGAAGAATAAACTTCGAACCAGGATCGAATCAGGTCAATCCCCCGTCTTCTTCCCTGTTCCTGTTGGCAAACGTAACCATCTCAAACGTAGGCTCTGGCAACACCTCGTTGGGAGGTGGATTCTCGGTACAAGTCACGAATGGGACAGGATCATTTCAGAACCAGAACTACATAGAGAACGCCTCTTTTCCGGGCACATACCCAAATAAGACGATCCCTGACATCAACGGAGGACTGTATCTGCCCGCTGGATCCCACGTCGATCTTTGGATAATGTTCTACATCCCCAATCCTGGCTCAGAAGCTGCAAATTTGCTTGTTCTCCAGTACTTCTCATATCGGGAGCTCTTCTACGGCGGCAACTACGAGGGAAACGGGGCCTTCGGGTGCCCAAATCCTCCATCATGCTATCTGTCTGTCGATTTCGTTGTTACCCCGGTATAGCATAATCAGTCTTGGGCATTGATAGAATTCAGACTGCGGCACAGGTCTCAGTAAATGGTCTAGGATCCGCCGCTTCTAATCGAGAGATAACGCGCCTTGAACCTGCAGGAAGATTAAGCTCGCCGCACCCGGATAGCAGCAGCCCACCTGGCGAGAGAAGGCAAGTCAGCTACCTTGAAAGAAACCGGCGTATCCAAAAGGCGCGACCTGAGCTATCCCCAATTTACAAGACCAGAGTATGTTAACAAATTCCCCCCCATCCTTTGTAACTGCTAGCACATGTCTTACATTGTCAGCCACAGCCATATATGCCGAAATTGAATACAATACATGATGAAGTATCTCGTAGCGGGCATCTCCCTTCTGTTGGCTATTGTGGCGGGTGTTGTAGTCTCGTCCGCAAGCGGCGGTTCTCCTGGGACGGCAATAACGACGACAGGACCGGCGGTACCGTCACATTTGTCAACTTCCTCAACACTATCAACTTTTACAATCACGACAGGTGGAACCTTCTATCCCGTTACGATTACCCTACTGAACAAATCAGTTTCACTCGTTCCGGGATCAGCGGCCACTCTTCTCTTCCGAGTTAGCTCCCCTGTAGCGGGCACCTTCTACACAACATTGAGCGAGCCGAACGCTTTTGCTAGTCCTAGCCTTGCCGAGAACAACAACGCCGGGGTCGTATTGCCAACAAGTGTCCAGACAACTTATCCTTCAGGCGCAGTCATCTCAGGGCAAAGTCAAGTAGTTCTTCCCGTTACCATAGCTATTGGATCGTCGGCCCAGGCAGGGGTCCTTACGCTTCAGCTTACTGTCTTTCAACACCAATCCAGTCAGCCAGGCGGATACATCGAGGCTGACGTTCCGGTGCTGGTCGAGGTGGCCTAAGATGAGGAACTTACTGGCAATCGTCGCCTCATTCGCGATAATCGTGCTACTGAGTCCCACCGCCGGCATCGCCTCTGGTACGATTACCTACCCGAACTACACCAGCTTCTCCTCGACCCCTTCCAACAATACTTGCGTTTCTGTGCACGATATCGCCAACGATCTTGTAGGGCAGTATTGTGCCAAGATTGGCACAAGTCCCATTAGCGGAAGCGACCTCCTTTACACTTACGCAGCCAACTACTTGGGAAGCCAGTACAGCACACTTGCCAATGGTATCTTCGACGTCAGCGGTGACGGTCCAACGGCTACGACTGGCAGCGGGTACGTCTACGCGAGCGCATACCTGTCATTCAGCGGATATGTGTACACATCCAGTTCATCCTCAGCTGACTCCCAACTCTACGCGTACGTATATTGGCAGTATCTGTCCTGCGACATATACCACAATTGTACGACGGTTACGGGGGGAACTCAAAAGATCCTGATATGGGACGCTGGCGCGGATGGCAACTACATCATCTCGACAACCTGCACTGGAGGTTGTCAGTACGCGTACGAATTCCAGGTCTCTCCTGACAGTGTGAGTTCATCTGGCGGCGCATACCTTAGTTCGACCGCAAGCTCAAGTTGCTACCTATCGTGCAGCTCGTCAAATGCGGGTTCTGACTTCTTCAACAATCCCTACTTCATGAATGTGGTCAAAATACAAGTCGTCGCAGTTCCCTGATTCCCCCTGTCAGCGGGACACATGCAGGATCGCCCACATCAAATTCCACTCGCCGAAATGCATTGATTATGGGGTCCAAAGAGAACTGACGTGGTCGATAGCTGGCCCGACTATCGGCTTCGTTTGCTGAACTTGCCTCTCTTGGTCCCCAACCTGATGAGAAAGACTCCCACAAGAACACCGAGGAGGCTCCCTAACGTGGCCCCAATGATTGAATTGCCTCCAGCCAGAAGTCCCGATGGAGAATCCCTGATTACAGTAACAATAATGGCCAGAATGCCCGAAAACAGGAAGAATGCTCCCCCCAGAACCAATAGGTCAACCTTCACTCGAAACTTCACCCGGCTGAGCCTTCGGTACTCGTCTGAAATCTGTGGCACACTGCGAGATTCCCTATGAAGACAATTCGGACATTCATATCAGCCAGTCATCTCGTTTAGCCTAGATGGCACCACTATCATTGTTATTAACATGCCCATATATCAATCACCGATTCGTCAAACTCCGCCCTTCAATCCAAGAAAGCTCGCGCTGCGTAAAAGGAGAGTTTGGTGGTCTTTTTATCCCTCGGCACGATTGCTTCTTATCACAATGGAACCCAGTTCGAAGGAGGAAACTGGGTATCGAACCGGATTAGGAGCGGGCCCGAAGAGGACCCGTGGGGAGGCTCTCGAGGGCGAACCTCTTCAGCCCCGTGAGGTTGACTTTCCGGTCGACTGACGTTGACTGCATATCATCCGGGTCCTGAGAATGTTTAACAGACGGGTCGCATTCGATTTCGCAAGAATCAACCTATATCGGCAGGGCTTAAATATGTCGCCACTTACCTACATCTAGGTAATTGGAGAGAAAATGGACGTCACCGATATACGCGGGTGGTCGGATGGCTGAGAGAAGGGGACTAATCAGAGAGAGGGCCCTGCGCATACTCCTCAACAACCCATCGGGCACCCTGTCAAGGTACAGGATAGCCAAGGAGTGCGGAGGATCTTACCCGTGGGTCCATGAGCTCCTAGGAAAGCTGGAGGGCGAAGGCCTGATAGAAGGGACGAGGGTGAAGGACTTCAAGGGAATGGTGGCGCACTGGGTGGAGTGGCGGGTCGAGCCCGGAAGGAGGGAGTACATGCTGAGAAAGCCGCTCGAGGTGCTCAGCAGGAGCGACCTCAAGTACGCACTGACGACGTATCAGGCCGAGAACCTCGTGCAGAACTACCTCTTCCCCTCCAGAATAGATTTCTACATCGAGCCGGTCGACCTCCCGAGGTGGCACGGCCTTCTCACGAAGGACGGGCTCGTCGGAAAGGGGAACACTCGGGTTCTGATTGGGGACACCCGGGTCTTCTACGGGGCCTCAGAGAGGGGTGGCCTTAATATCGTCTCAATCCCTCAGCTCATAGTTGACCTGCTCACCGAAGGCGGCGTCTGCGTCGAGGCGGCAGAGATGCTGATGGGGAAGGAGGCGAAGAAGCTTGTCTCTCTACCAGGACTATGAAGTCCAGGTATCCCAGTCGCAGCTCTCCAAGGTCCTCTCTGAGCTAGGAGGCCAGGTCTGCCTTCTGGGAGGATGGGCCGTCTATCTCACGGTGAACGAGAACTTCAGGGCTTCGGAGGGGCGAAATTTCATGGGTTCCAGGGACATCGACCTAGGCTTTCACATGGACCCGAGCTGGTCAGACATGGAACTCAAGGATTCTGTCTTCGCCAGGACCATCGCGAGAATCGAGGAGGTCGGCTTCAGCCCGCTCAGCTTCCGGTTCGTGAAGCGCTTCCACACGGAGACGAGGAGGGAGCTGTCAGAGGAGGAGGCGAAGAGGGTGAACCAGTCGTTCATCTTCGACATGTACGTCGACCCGATAGTGGACGTCATCCATCCGAGAGCGAAACAGGTGCTCGGGTTCGTGCCGGTCGACGAACCGCTACTCTCGCAGGTCTTCGCCGGGAAGAGGTTCGCCAGTCGCGAGGAGTTCAGAGCGAAGCTGATGCTGCCCAGACCAGCCGTGCTTCTTGCTACTAAGCTCAATTCCGTCTCGAACAGGGACAAGGAGCACAAGCGGATGAAGGACATTGCAGATATCTACGGTCTCGTGTGGTATTCTGACGACGAGCTCATTGACCTGAGAACGGAGCTGTTCGCAATGATCGGTAGGGAGAAGGTTGCCTCCGTCTTGTCCTCCTTCAGAGAGGAAGATTACTCGGTCGTCGCGAGGAACCTTGGAATCGAAAGGGCAGAAGTCTCAAGAGTGATATCGGAACTGAAGACCTAGTCTGTATCTGACCGAAAGGCCTGCGCGGACAGACAGTATACACTCTGGGAAATCGATGTCGATAGTGTGTATACACTCTGGCCTGCGCGGGACATTCTGTATACACAATGGGAAGTCGGTGGGGACAGAGTGTAACACCACCAGGAAGAATGCTTTGGCCAACAGTATGCTGTCTGCCGGAGTGCTCCTGATGAGTGTGTAAACAGTGTCATCGCGGTGACGGAACGTATTCACCGGGCAGGACCGGACCTGAAGTGCGTATACGTTTGGCGGGGGCGGAGTGTCTAGACTAGTCCCGTTTCATATGGTTTGGCAACCCTAGATGACAAGGTTGCCAAAAACTATTGTCAGGGTTGCCAAATTAGGGCCAGGGTTGCCAGATTCCCGAGACCTTTGGCAACCTTCGCGACCTGCGTTAAATACTGAACGAGCCTTTGCCGCCATATTTCATCTATGTCTCTATGAATGCGGTAAGAATCTGTGAGCTTAGGGCCAGCGTGGGCTACTCAACGCCTGTCTGCCAATGAGGTTGAACCAAGTGTACGCTCCCAGGTTGTGCAGCCAATACCCAAGGGTTGGGTATTACGCCAACTGGGATAATACCCAAGGGTTGGGCATTACCCCGAACCGCTCAATGCACAAGCGTTGTGTATTGTTTCAATCAAGCAATGCTCGAGGGTTGAGCATTAGCAAGCTAGTTGCAACCCTTGCAACTGCAAGTCGCAATCCCTGCGACTCTGGGGAAATTCGCTGGGAGACCCAACCCTTGCGACTGATCTCTTTCCTGTACCATAATGTGAAAAAATTGCATGAACACCGCGCCCGAGGGATCCGCCTTCCAATTTGAGACGTCGGTTGCACCCAAACAGATGTTGCCAAGCCCGTCAACGCGATGTTGCCATCGATGTTGCCAAATCACCGTCTGATGTTGCCATTTCGGCCTCAGATGTTGCCATTTTGTCTTGCCACGATGTCAACGTCCATGCCCGGATGGCAACATGACGAGCGGCCGTTAAATACTCCCAGCGCATTCTGAGTCATCTATCTCTTTCTCTCTCTCTGAACCGCACGGAAATGGCAACGTGGTGCCCCCGGCTTCCAGTGGCAACCATAGAATCAACACCACTGCGATTCACATTCTCGCCGGAACATCGTTCGCCTTCTAGACTCAATTCATTGAGTGTTGTTTGCCATCATCCTGGTCGCCTTGCCAGAATCCCGTTGCGGCTATGATTCATATCCCACCATGTGTTTTTTTTTGAACGATTTTTTGTAACCTGCTGCTCGCTCTACCAGCCCTCTTCATCTGCGCATGGGTCACTGACGGCCAAGTCGCGCGTGAAGAGCTCGAGTTCGAGTGTCCAAACGATTCTTCCTGTCAGCTTGTGTTGCAAGGGTTGCAACACTTTGAACATATTGTATTTGTTGCAAGGCTTGCAAGGGACCACCAAGTCGCTCGCTCCTCTTGTGGCATTGGTTCTCCCTTTCCATGTCCGGCGGAAGAGAGAAGAAGGACGGTCTATCCTCGAAGGGAAATACGTCCAGAACCTCCGCGAGGCCATCAAGAGCCCGCTCTTGCTCGACCACTGTGCGAGGATGTTCTAACGAGCGAATGAGAACTCTATCATTAGGGTGACGTCTTCATTCCGAGCTGCAAATCGTTATGTTGGCGAAAAATCAATCCGAATGAACTGGTCCGCAATCTCGATACTCATCTTATCCTTTGAGATTGTGCTATGCGCGCTAAGAATATACGACTTGACGAATATCGACCACTTGCGGCCGAAGGAGTGCGTCAAAGTCATCGACCTCTGGGTTCCGTCACCATCGTCTTCCATATGGAACCAACCGGCGTGCTTTCCGAGGATCTCTATCAAGAATTCCCTGAAAGCCAGAATTTGCCCGCTGGTCCGGTACAGTTCGCATACCAGCGGGAAATTCTTTCTTGCCATCTCAGAGCCCGCCATCTCCACCGCGTCTGCGTCTGTGCTGCCCAGGATGGACTGGAAGGTCTCGTCGCTGAGGCCTATCCCGTGGAAGGCTCTGACTAGCGGA
The DNA here is from genome assembly GCA_003164815.1 of Candidatus Gagatemarchaeum stordalenia. Classification (GTDB taxonomy): domain Archaea; phylum Thermoproteota; class Nitrososphaeria; order Nitrososphaerales; family Gagatemarchaeaceae; genus Gagatemarchaeum; species Gagatemarchaeum stordalenia. Next base: position 41,080 of record PLUF01000075.1, on the reverse strand, counting down.
TCGACGAGAAGCCTGTCTGCTAGCAACTCGCCCATGAAAGCGTTCTGGCTCATGCCAGCATTGTCGGCCGCCCTTTCTAGCCCTTCGAGTAAACTGACGTTGAACCGAAAGGCCTTGGTCCGAGTCTTTCTTCGCTCTTGCATGGGAAAATGGAGAAACCTCCCATGGACTTCTTAAATAGATTTCACAGAAAAGAACGCCCCATCGTATCCACTCATCATGGCGTCATCTACCATTTGACAACATTCGGTTGCAGAAACGCGTGGAGTAGAAATAGGCTCAGTTTGTCTGGGAAGCTGTCTTGCAATTGCTAACAGTTGTTGTGCATTGCCAGACACGGGATTATAACGCTCTGTCGCGTTTAGCATAATGAAATGAATGCAGTTCTGAAATTGGGTAAGCGCAACCATAACCCTTCTACTTTTCCTTAGCGTCTTTTCTGTCAACTTGGCTATGGCTAGCATGATGAGCAGTCTACAACTGCCTCCCAAATCACTTGTGAGAGCGCTATCGTTGGTGCCTTCGATTCCATCGACCAGTCTAATGCCGTCGAACCAGTAAGCTCTTGTGGCAGATTTACGACTTTTCACAAGTTTTGCTTTGCAATACTTTGCAAACGTCGAATATATATCGTCTCCACCCATCGGAAAACAATCATGAAGAGAAAGACGTCCATCTTAGCTCTCTCATTGGGGGCGATTATCTCTCTCACGGTGCTCGCCGGAACCTCGGCCGTATTCGCAACAACACATTCGTTCAACTGCACTCTCTCACCTACGCAGTCATGTGGGTATTCCTACTCTGCCTGGTCATTCTCATCTGATGTGACATCGAACAGCGCATCACAGACAATTTGTGCAGGGTATGTGCTCAGTGGAACGACATACTGCACTGCCGTAACCACAGGCCTCGGCGCTGGGTTCACTGGGAGCTCGTCGGTGAGTTTCAGCAGCTACTACGACAACGCTGGCTCCAGTTCGACAACCATTGGCGCGAGCGACGTGTACTGTAATTGCAACTAGCCACAGCCGTGAGCCCCCAAACTCTATTTTTGCCAATGAGAATATACGACAGCCATAGTTGTTGGGCGACCAAGAAACAAAGGCCTCGGACCCCCTTTCAGTCGTATTGTGAGGGAGGCTGGGAGGTCTCTCCTGATCACATGTACAGTTTCGTCTGGGCTTGCTGCATGGATTCCGATTCCGTTACTAGCTTGGTCTCGAATCGAGCGTCAGCGTACACGTTCGCAACATCGCTACTGGAGGCTACGATCACGCTAGTTCTCTGATGTTAGCTGATAGGTGAACCCAAAGGTCATGCCAAACCTAAAATGGTTTTACGGCGCAAATCTCCCAGCGAAGCCTATTCAATTGCCTGGCTCTAAGATGACAGGAACAAGCTCGGGTAGGGTAGCCCTAGTTCTCATGTTAATCCTGGTCTTCGCCGTCGTTTCGTATGTACTGCTAGGCCCCGGTTCCTTAAGAGGTGGTCCACCCGTAGGGGAGTCTACTAGTGCCCCGACAACCAGCTCCACTACTACCTCTACAACAACCCATGCTGAGAGTTCTGCCACGCAAAGTCAGACAACTTCTCCCGGTTCAGCCATTAATGCAGGAGGGACTAGTGGTCCACTGGGTGGATCATTCCCAAAAGGGGGCTCTTTCGAAGTGGAACTAAACTCTAGTATGTACGCTGAATTGGTCTGGAATGCGACTGGTGTAATCGATGTGCATCTCTATAATACGACTGGAGGACTGGCATTCTCGAGGACTGGACAGCAATCTGGAAATTACACTTTCTGTGTTCCCACGACGGGCAGCTATAACATCAAGTTTCAAGATCCCAATGTCCTGGTCAACGCGCCTGTTATCCAATCGAGCGTGTATGTGTATGAAATCAAAGGCGGTGCATGCTCCCCTTCACCATGAGGCGATTGGTGCAATTCAGTGAAAGCGACAAAGCAAAGGCATGACTCAGTAGACCTAGCATGGAAGCGAGTCTTCCGTGAGGCGGGCTGGTCGCTCGTTATTGTGGTCGTCCTGACATCGGGCCTGGTGGCTTGGATACTGATACCTTCGGTGGCGACAAGCCTGGAGACCGGGGTTGACGCCTACTCTAACGGCGTGGGGACCTACATTGTGGTCAATACTGGTGGTGGTCGGTGCGTACCGGCGTTCGGAGGATGTGCCTCTCTGCTGCCTCAGAACGTCACGGATGCCATCGCCAGAATCCCGGGGGTAGAGAAGACGTACCCGATAATCCTCAATCTCACCACACTATACGTAAGGAATTCTACTGGTCAGGTCACGATGTACGAAGGCGAGACCAGCGCCCTGCTCGGCGGTCCGAAGGGCTTTCCACCAAGCCTCTTGGTTCTTGCCGCAGGAAGATATCCGAGTAACGCACCCGAGTTCGACATAAACAGGGCGCCGAACGTTCAGTTGAACGCCACAGAGGAGGTGGACATCGCATGCCAATTCTGCCTCCACCCGGCCCAATCCCACGGAAACGTAACGGACCCCTTTGAAGCGACTGCTGTGGGATCGCTCGCGCTCAATCCTCTGTTCGCCAATGTCTTCATTCTCTGGAACTCAACATTGATGCTTCACAAACTCGGCCCTACATTGTACAGGCAGACGTGGGATGGGAATGGAAGCAACTACATCATAGTGAAGGTCGATAGCGTCGCTGACGTCCCACGCGTTGCCAACGCGACCCAGCAGCTTATCCAGCCACCCCAGTACGGCCTCTTCACCGTGGTCTATAACCAGGCGTTGTCTCAGAGCCTGCAGTCGTTAACCTCTCAGACCGCGCCGCTGTACGAGCTCATCGGGGCCGTTTCACTCATCGCAGTAGCAGGAGTCTCGTTTCTGGTGTCGCTCTTGATTGCCAGAAGAAGGGACTGGGAGGCGGGCGTCTACCTCACCCAGGGCTGGAGTTGGAGAGAAGTGTACACCCTGTACTCTGCCTACTTCCTCTTCCTTTCACTGGCCTCTTTCGCCATCGCGGCCCTCTTGTCGACGTTCGCCAGTCGGTACTTCACCGCCACATACAACGTGTATGGTACCTTCACCACCTTCACTGCGGCGGTCGTTCCTCTCTACCTGATCAGTGGCCTCGCGTTCGCCATCGTGCTGGCCTTCCTTTCATCATACATCATCGTCAGGAGGCAGAAGCGGATGGGACTTGACGATATCGTGAGGGAGTACTAGAATGAAGATCACACTGAGGGTGATGACCCAACGACCCGAAGGGCACTGAGACTCAGCACCAGTCGAGCGTTGCGCGAAGTAGGTTGGTCGGTTGTCATAGTCGGTGTCCTCACCTCCGGCCTCACCGCCTGGATCCTGATACCATCGATTGGCTCCACGCTCAGCTCTAATCTGACAACTTACGCCAACGGTGTGGGTACCTACATCTCTGTGGAGGGAAGCGGGGGCGTGATCCTCCAGAGTACGATACGCAACATCTCCGCCATCCCAGGCGTCCAGGAGATCTACCCATTCGTCGTCAATGGGACCTACTTCGTGGTCCACAACTTCAACACCACCCTAGGTACCGGGCAATGGCATGTGATCCCCCTGGCCAACTTCGGGGTTTCAAGCGTGCTCGTTGGCGGACCAGGCGGTTTCCCTCCTGCTCTGCTCACCCTCTCCTCAGGCAAGGCTCCGGGAAACGAACCAGCTTTCGCCTTCGAACCCTACTTGGAGGATTCACAACCTCCGCAAACCGATGTCCAACTCGGAGTCGCCCAGGAGGTGGCAATCGGATGTGGGGCCTGCGCCAATGTCAGCATAGTTGGTTCGCACTTTAACGCCACAGCAGTTGGCGAGGTAGCGGTAAATCCGCTATTCAGCGACATAGCCCTCTTCTGGAACTCCACGTTCATGATGAACCACCTCGGGCCGCAGCTGTACCAAGAGGAGTGGGGGAGCAACAGGAGCAACTACCTGATAGTTAAGGTGGACAGCGTGGCCGACGTCCCAAGGGTGGGGAGCGCCATCAGCCAGCTCCTCCCTCCTCCCTTCCAAGCCAACTACGACCAGGTCTTCGCCCAGGACGCCCAGAGCTTCGTGACCCAGACGGCCCCCCTGTATGAAATCATCGGGCTCATCTCCCTGGTCGCGGTCATTGCGATAACGTTCCTGGTGTCCCATTTGGTCGCGGGCAAGAGGAGCTGGGAGGCGGGGATGCTGCTGACCCAGGGGTGGAAGTGGAGGGAGCTCTACTCTCTCTACTCGTACTACTTCCTGATGCTCTCAATAGTATCGTTCGCGCTGGCCGCCGTCATCTCCGTGGCCGCCAGCCACTTCTTCACTTCCACATACTACATCTTCGCCGAGAAGGTGACTGTCGCGGCCGCCGCCGACCCGTTCTACGTGGTCACCGGCCTCCTACTGGCCATACTGATGTCCCTGTTCGCTTCCTGGACGGTCGTCCAAAGACTAAAGAGGATGGGGCTCGACGGAATCCTGAGGGCGTACTAGCATGATCAAGCTCGAAGGGGTCTACAAGAACTACGGCGCCATCAGGGTGCTCGAGGCGATGGACCTTCAGGTAGAGGAGGGGAAGCCACTGTGCCTTCTGGGGAGGAGCGGCTGCGGAAAATCAACCCTCCTGAAACTCGTCGCGCTGATAACGAGGCCGGACAAGGGAATCCTGACCATCGACGGTAAGGACGTAACCAAGATTAGCGACCCGGAGATGGATGAGTTGAGGAGGGAGAAGGTGTCTTACACCTTCCAGGAGCCACTCCTGATCCCGTACATCACCGCGCTGGAAAACGTCACAGAGGTCACCGGGGCGCCGAAGGAGAAGGCGGTGAAGGTGCTGACCCAGCTCGGCCTCGGAGACAGGCTGAATCACCGGCCCCCAAAGTTGAGCGGTGGGGAGAAGAAGAGGGTGGACTTGGCCAGGGCGATACTCAGAGGGACTCCTATCCTGATTGCGGATGAGCCGCTCTCCAACCTGGACCCAGAGACCGGGGAGAAGGTGATGGAGCTGCTGAAAGCGCATGCTGACAAAGGCGGAGTATTAGTCTATTCATCAGTAGAGCCATCGGAAACCAAGTACGCTTCCCAAGTCGTGAACATGGAGAAGAAATAGGGCCGCATCCAAACAAAGAGAAGGGCTCAATAACCCGAATTTTGGGGCTCGTTTCGTTGATTTGATATGCCACCACCGGCTTGTTCTTAGTGGCTGAGGTCGTACAGACTCTCCTAGCTAGCGTTGTCATGACATCGGGGAGCTCCAAGTCACCTCTGCATCGACGGGACTCGGTTCTTCATAGATGAAACTGCCAATTCAGGACAAATGGCCCCTTAATCGCAGAAAGTCCATCCATGTCCGAAGAGCAAGAATAATGTTCGCCGAGTCAAATCCGTAAAGAAATTATCTGTGAAATCTCTATATGTCGCCCATCAACCGAATTTTGTGGAAATGAGATTCAAAACTAGAACTACAAGGACAGCCATTGCAGCGTCGCTAATGACAAGCATTGTCATTTTGGCAATGGCACTTGCGATTCATATGGACGCGAACGCCGCGAGCAACATCGCTAACGTCGGAACGGGTCAATACATGACCACACAAATTCTGACGCTGCCTCCTGAAATCCAACCCGGTTGCTACACTGGCACGCAGAATCCCTTCACCATCGTCCAAGTTCCATGCCAGACCAATATTCCACCTGTGGGAATTCCCTTAACTCCCACGTCAACAACTTCCATAAGTACTTCAAGCACGAATTCCACGACGAGCTCTACGAGCAGCTCGCCTTGAGCGGCCAGCCGACCCGCAGCTACCTTACCATCGCAGCGGCGATAATCTTAGCCGGTGTGCTGATTTCCGCGAGCCTGTTCGTCGCGGTCGGGGGAGCAAAGACATCTATTACAACAACCACCGAGATGTCTGTCTCAACTACCACGGTGACAGACACATGCTCCGTTGCCAGCGGCTTTCCGCCTGATGTAATCTTCTCCTTTAACGTATGGGTGAACTACCATGGTCCCTGGAACGCCACCTTAAACGCATACTCGGGCCCCGCTTTGGATTTCACGCAATGCTATACCGGCAGCGGAACGGGCTTCGTCCACCTCAACAATTGGAACCCCAACGGTTCCGCCTTGCTCCAAGTGAGCGCGCAGAAGATGGATGGAAGCTCGGGCAACCTTACGCTTACGGTCAATGGTGGAACTAACAGTACAGTCGCGCCTTATGGCTTTGTATCTGTCTCGGTAAGGCTTCAGCGTTGAAGGCCGGCTCTCGTCTGCGACGACATGTCAGACCATCTAAATGTAGCACGGTGTCTAGGTTTGTCACGAGATATTATCGATTGGCTCCTTTGACGTAGTCTGTCTTCGCAGGAAGGGAATGCTTGGTGAGACTCGCCGGTTTTACAAGTAAATACTTCAATCTATCTCATGATTGGCTGAAAAGATTATCTGTGAAATCTCTAAACAATCTGGAGCCAAAATTCGCATGATCATCAATGAGGTCCAAGAACAGATCTGCAAAAACCACTCTAGCAGTCGCAGCGGCAATGAGCGTTCTATTGATGCTCGCATCAGGCGCATCTTCGGCACTTGCAAATATCACGAGCAATTCTTCGCCGGCAAGCAGTTCTCCAATACCGCAATTCCTTCAGCTGTGGGAACGCGCAAATCCGGATTACTCTGGTTGCCTAACAGGCAGCGTACAACAGCAAACGGTCGAAGAGGTCCCATGCCAGACCAATCTTGCACCGGTAGGACTTCCAGTCACTCCAACACCCACCCCAGTGACAGGCGTTAAGCAGTCGGTGAATCCGCTATACTCCTACGGTCCGTCGGTCATAGATTGCTCAGGTAACTGTTGGGCGGGCGGCGTCTTCTACTACAACGGACCTTATGCAGGGCTGTACGGATACGTGATAATACCATATCCACCGTCAAGCACACCAGGGAAATTCATGGGTTGGATAGGCCTTAGCAACGGCGATCAAAACGGTTGCCCTGCCTCGGGAAGCGGCCCGTGCGTCCTCGTGCAGTCTGGCTTCACATACGGCACCCTCTACAACGGGACATCACCCGACATGTTTGTAGAACTGTACGGGAGCTTCTACTGGAACGGAAATTACTGCGAATCGGTCTTTTGCGGATACCGAATCCAGGTGAATGCCGATGACTATCTCTACAACGCTGAATTCTACAATTCGAATGGTTGGACTGCCTACGTTCAGGACAACACCCAGTCTACCTACACCCTAGTAACGGACAGTGGTTCGAACGTCGGAGTAACCGGTAGCCTACCATACGCAATCCCCAGCATGGAGGCATACGGTGCATCGAGCAACTCATACATAAACACACCAATCTACTTCACTAGTCTCGCCGTATATTATCCGTTAGGCACCCAAGTTAACATCGATTCAAGCAACATGCTTTCATATCTCTATCCTACCGCATCATCCGGCGTCACCGTCAGCTACTCTGCAACGGGCTCAACGACTGGAGCTGCAACAGTCACCTAGTTTGGTCGGTGCGAGCTTCGCTCGCCTCTCCCTCTCCTTTTTCCCCACTCAACTTATTTCTAAGGAGACCCAACGCTACACCTCCCTTCCCAGTCAATCCGAACAGCTGGCGTTGCCCTTGTTTTGTTTGCAATTCGACAAGGCCGAGACCCTCCAAGAGCCTCACTTCGCGGTCAACTTCGCGCCAATCGATCCCCGTAGCGTCCGATACGTAGCCCCGTTGGTTCGGATTCCTTAGTACTTCGAGAATCTTCAACCTCGAGAAGGCACCCCGGCTCTCTGACATTATGTCAATTGTCGAATCATCAAATCCCGCTCTTCTCCACTCTGCTCGACCTTTTCGAGATAGGCGCAGGACGCTGCAAACTGCCAGTACCCATGAGGCTGACGCGATGGCCGCATAAGCGATCCAGACGTCGGTCTGAGGCGCGAGAGCGCCGCCGACCACTGCAGGACTGTTGCTTGGAATCGCCCGTATGGTGAGATACGTCCAGAAGCCAGCAAAAACTATCAGGGCTATTGAAATGAGAATCGATTTGGGTCGCATCATTTTCTTCAGCCGGTAAGGGTGAGTTTCCAATAAGCCTTTCTAGGATTCCGGAATAAGGAACACGGTCTTCCTTGCCTTCTTCGACGCCAGCAAAGCTTGCCTTCTGCGCCATCTGGTTGCCACATCTGAGGGCTGCAAGAAGGGACAGCTCATCCCGCACGGAGGAAGCTCTTGTCGTCGCTCAGAAAGTTGTGGAAGGAAATCCTTCCCTCCTGCGCGACCAGAATCCCTTGGCTTATCTTTGCGTTGACGATGAACTTCTCCTCGCCGTCGCTGAAGTTGAACGCAACCAGGATGAGCAAAGTAGCTCCGTTGTCCTCAGCGGAGATGCCTGGAATCTATTCCCATGGAGCTGAGGAACAATACGCTCCAGTGTCGCCGGTATGATTCATGTCCCATAATGTGTTCTTTTTTTGAATGTTTTTTGGCTGCTCTGGGCCTCCAGCGCCCTTGTACTCTCAGGTTAGAAGCTGTTCGGACGCCTCAGGCATCCCAGGTAACCCAGTCTGCGGCCCTGAAGGGTGTGGCCTTATGGTGAACGCCTGTTGCAAGGGTTGCAACGGTCTGCCCGAACTCGCTCGCTGCTTCTTGCAGTGGTAGGGCTCTTCCTATATTGGTCCTTTGGGGCCAGAATCGCCCACAATGACCGGCATACGTTGCCCGAAATTGAGGTAAACACGGGGTTAGGCGTCTCGATTGAGAGTACGACGTGATTGCTGACTATTGCAACACAATGCAAGACGCAGTTTCTTATAGATTGGTTGCTTTGAATTCGTCATGAAAACAATTCAAATACTCATCTCGACAATGTTCATACTGACCTTGGTGGTGGGCATGCCACTTGCATATGCACGGCCCATCCCCGAAACCGCAAGTAGCGTCCACCACACCTCACCCGTGCTGGTACTTTGGACCAACGGAAACGAAACCATCTATACACAGAATGGCTTCGCTGTGCCATTGGTCTCACCAGCGGACACTTACAAACCAGGGAACAGCTGGGCCGCAATATGGGAAAACGACGGCTTGGGTATACTCCTCTGGAAGGAGAATCTAAGTGCAGCTTGGACAGTTGACACTACCACAAACACCATTGCTTCCTACCAGAATCCCGGCGACGATCAAATGTCGTACTACCTAGGCTACTCCATGAGCATCGAACAAAACAGCGCGTCACTTGTATCGTCTTCACACGTACATTACTTCGCTACTGACGCAGTCTACTTCCTTGGAATCAATATCGCCTCCCCTCAATGCTACATCGACGGGTATGCGAGCTCAGGTCCGTCCCAGGGCTGCAGTTGATTTGCATGGCCATAGTGGGACCTGCAGCGGTTGAGGTTGCTGGAATTCTCCTAGCAATTAGCTTGGTCCTGGTTGGTGTCACTTGGATTGTTCACCGCTTGCTTATCGGGACGACACCAAGTACCGACGGTCCTTCGGACAACGAGTCACAGAAGAAAGGCATCTCGTAGGAAGAACACCCTACGAGAGCCCCCTATGTTTTCGATCCTTCTTCAGAATCAGATTACTGTGCTTTCTTGAGCGAGCGCGAGGGTAGACAAAACTGAAGGTGCAACCTCCGATTTCAATTCCAAGAACCTGCCACTCCACATCCTCCGTCGGAAGTCTCGATAGGCTCAGCCTGGAAGCAAGAGAGTCCGTCCAGAATCTCAATGTGTGCTCACTCCCTTTGAAACTTTACACAATCTGTCTGGGCCGAGGTTCGTCCGTGCCTCAGCATCTCGACAATGGCCCCCACTGGTACTGACAAATCGAAAACCTCTCCAGCGAGAGGGCAGAATTTTGAGATTCTGCGCCCCTCCGTCTCCGTTCTCTTGACAGTTCAGCATGAGCTAGCTCAGCCGATGGCATCTACTTGGAACACAACTCTTCCGAGGCGGGCTAGTTGTAACACAGGCTCGAGCTGGCTTTGTCTGGGTCATTAGACTAACTCGTTCAACCCTCATCACGTTGGGGTCCACTCAATTCGCACAAACTGATCCGCTACCTCGATCACAATTTTGTCCTTCGAAAAGATGCTGGATGCACTGAGAATATACCCCCGGACAAAAACCGACCACATCAAGCCAAAAGTGTGACGCAGTGTTATGGAGTGACGAGCCGATCCCTTATTGCCCTCAATGTGGAACCAATTCGAATGCCTTGCGAGAACCTCCATTATGAATTCTTGGAAGGTTAGGATACGATCGTTGCTCTCGTAGAGTTCATGGACTAGTTGCGCGTGTCTCTGCCCTACTTCCGAAGCGACTGCCTCCAACTCATCCGCATTGGCGGCGCTCAAAACAGTTCGAAACGTGTCACTGCTCATCCTGATTTCCTCGAAGGCCGGAAAAAGTGGATCCATCATGAGACGGTCTGTCAGCAGTTCGCTCACAAAGGCATTCTCTGTCATCTGTGCTCGTTTGGCGCCCCTTCCCAGGGCCTCAATCAATCGGACATCAAAACGATAGGTTTTGGTGCGGGTCTTGATTGGTTCCTGCATAGAAGCCAGAGGGAATGTTTTATGAACTTACTAATTAGGGTTGTTGAATCGAGTTAATCCCTTCGTCAGCTATCAAATTGCTTGGGAAGAGCGCCACTAGAGATTATGTGCTTCTCTGCAGCGTCGCCGGTTAGATATTCCATCACACATCTATCTGTAAGACAATGTAAACGTTAGTCATATATTGACATTCCCCTCAGATAGGTTTCATGAAGTTGAAGAACGGTCAACTGGTTGCCCGGCTCTGCGCTCTTTTGGGTATCCTCATGTTGATTCCGATACCAACGTTGCTTGCGAATCCTAGCTACATAAATTGTGGTTCTGGAAATCAAACGTGGACCGGCTACGTGAATGATCAGGAGGGGAGCGGGATTTCCGGGGTAGTCGTCTACATTCAGACCGAGACCAACTATCAGCCAGCGGGCAATGGGATGACCCAGACTGGCTCTAATGGCGCTTGGTCTATCACGCTCAATACTCCATGTCCAATAAATGCCAGTTTCTATTGGACGGGACCTGGTGGAACGACCACGACGACTAGTCGGCCGCTGATGCTGTCCGTGGCTGGCTATAGCACCGCCTCGACAGAGACAGTGAACGTTTGGGAACAGGCGGTTAACTACGACATATTCTACGGATATCCAGACAGTGGATGCGGATCTCCGTGTACTGGTACGTCGGAATCTGTTTCGGTCTCAACCACGGGTTCCTACACCATAGGGGTCAGCGCCGACGCCAGCATCAACGGGGCCATCCTGACTGGGTTTCTGAGTGGGACGGCTGATTCCTCACTAGGAACGACTCTTTCGATTCAGGACACATCAGGGTATTCTCTAAACACAAACAATCCGTTCATCGTCTACTACCCTAGCGGGTACGCAATCAAGGTCGAAGATACTTCTGGAAACTATCTAACCTACGTGGAATACTATTCCATGTCGAGTTTCTCAGCCCAGAGCACGACTGAATGGATATCAAGTTCGACCGCTAGGACGAATGACGACAACAAGGGCGTCGCTCCGTTCGATCAGGTCCCGGGATGCTCAGGCAGCGGATGCCAAAGCACCGCAACGTACTCAACGAGCCTGAGCACTCAGCTCACGGTCTCGGCTCAGGTCGGTGTGGACTTCAGCGTTGCTTGGGGAGCCTTCCAGTTGACGACGACCTTCAGCTTCACAGGTTCGTCAGGAACGACGGTCCAAGAATCACTGACACTAACGGACAGCAATTCACAGAACGCGTGTTTCATAGTCTATTTCGAGGGCAGTTCTCAGACTAGTGGAGGGGTGGATCTACACGCTTGGTTCTACGGGTACTATTCCGGGAATTGCCCTTCGAGCTAGGCAAGACAGCTAACTGCTATATTTGCTAGCGATTGTAGTCAGGCGCTTTAGTTGAAAAGAGATGCAGTATCAAAGACGCGATACGCCATTGTCGCGATGGTTCTGGTAGTCATTCTGGTATCTTCCGTCTTCGTCTTGTACTACTCCAAATCACACTCTCAAACTATATCTAACACAGCCTCATCAAACACCACTGCATCAAATACTAGCAGCGCTAGTATGTCTACAAGCGAGAGCTCGAGTTCGACCTCGTCTTCAACCACAACATCAAACTCAAACACCCCCAAACTCTATGTGGGCACAGGCTCGTTTACGAGCTCCGATCTTTCTCTGATAGGTGCCTTCATGGACGGAACCGTCAACAGAGTCGCGACCTCAGAGGACGCACTTGACATGGAATACGACGCGCTCTTTTCTCCGACTAACGTCGTCGACACGCAGGCCATGACTTTCACGTTCCAGTTCCCAAGGAGCTCCAACATGAACCCCGAGATGTACTCCGCCTATCCGGAAACGAACGCAACCTATCTCACTTACCCCGTGCACCTCGAAGCAGGAATCCAGGGGGAGTACCTGTTCTTCAACCTTGAGGTAGACAACTTGTACGGTTCTCCCTACGGCAATTCGTCAAACAGGGGGAACAATCAATTGACGCTCTACGTCCAGATTGGACACTCCGTCTACGGTTTCGGGGAAGACAACGACATGCTACCTGGGACCTTTGGACAGGACGACTATGCCCGGTACACCAATGGCATGCCAGAGATATCTAGCTACGAAGGGTACAATCTCTATGGTTATCAGAACTTCGCGCTTCCGAATCAGACCTACTATCTCGGACCTGAGAACATCGAACATCCTTATGGCAACTATAGTTACAACAATCCAACATCCTTTCCGGGCACCGGATTCTTCTGGGCTGGATCTGAGATACTGGGAAACTCTTCGCAGCCGATGCTCACAAGGTACCTGTTCGTCTTGAACGCAAGCGCGGTCTACCCGTCTCAATCACCAAATCTGGGCCTGGCCCTCTTCTCATTGCAGACAAACAACCCGTTTCCACTCCTGATCGGCAGTACAGGGAGTAGGAACTTCATGACGTTGATTGACAACTACCCTTCCCACTCGATAACCGCTCCGTTCGATCACAATCTGTACATGCAACTTGAACAACAGTCAAGGACTGACGCCCAGAGCAATGTCCCCCAGGCTCTTCCCGCGCATCTCGGAAGCGTCTACCGCACAATTGGCGAGAGAAGCCAGGTCAGTTACCTTGACAGAAACCGGCATATCCAAAAAGGCGCGACGGGGATTGACTCCAATTTACAAGACCAGAGCATCTTGAAAAATGCCCTTTGGCCTTGCAACTGCTAGCACATGTCTTACATTGTCAGCCACAGCATTAAGTAGGAATCCTTCATGTTGAACGAGTCATATGACCTCGAGTCACTCGGCCGGGATCGCGAAGCTCGTCGTAATCCCAATCATTGCCCTCTTGGTGGCTATGCCTCTCTCTACCGCGAGCGGTCAGATTTCAAAAACTGCTTGGGAGCAAGAGACCGCGGGAAGCTATCCGACAGGTCCAGGATGCTTTGTTCTAGCATATCCTAGCTTGACCTGGAGTCAAACACCCTGTGGCGGCCGAGTAACAAATCTCATGACCGTGGGAAACGGAAACGACTATGTGGGCTACTCAGGTAGTGGTAGCTCGAAAATAATCGGCGACGCTGACGGTTGGGTCCTCTCGATGTCTGGGTTCACTTCCGAATACGACAGCAAGGTTTCAGTCAATAGTGGTGTGGACTACTATAGCCTCCAACTAAATTCACAAACGTTCTACACAACGGTCGGCGGCGTCTCTGTCCTGGCGTGGCAGCAGTTCATTTTCGAGAACAATGGTGTGAGCGGCGGCGGTGTCCTATTCATGCAATACTGGCTCCTCGGCTATCTGAACAACAACGCGTCATGTCCTAGCAACTGGTACCCGCAGGGAAAGAGTTGCGTGATAAGCACTGGCGGCACCAATACAAACACCGAGGTTCCTTCCAATCTGGCGAACCCCCTGAAACTTGAGGGTATCGCTGCTTCAAGTTCAGTCGGAAACGACGTCGCAAAGCTATGTGACTTTTCAATACTTTACTGCTGGTCGAATTCAGCCACGAATCTGGTGAATCTGTATGCGAATTGGCACTGGACAGAATGGAACGTCTTCGGCTACGGCAACGCTAGTGAAGCTAACTTCAACAGCGGCACGAGCATTGAAATCGAGGTGCATCTGTGGAATGCGACCGGCTACATGATCACCCCAACTTGCAGCAATAGTGGATACACAGGAGAGACGAATAATCTGTTTCTGAGTTCCTGTTCTGTCAATGGCGCCGCCTATTATGTGGACGAAAACAACTAACCTTCTTGAAGAATAGACCATGCCTTCCACTCACCATCTGGTTTTTGCGCAACATCAAAGTCGCCTCATTCAGACAAAGGTTTTAGTCATGATTTCCCAGTCAAGACATGGAGTGACTACGTACGTAAGAAGAGCCGCTACGACTACCACGCTTGTACTGTCTGCAATCATAGTAGTTGTAGTGGGTTTGTTGGCGATCACCGCGATTTCGCCCATCTACACTACATACACGGTCACGAACACGTTCACATCTATCGGCACGTCGACACAAACCGAGACTTTGACCTTCCAAACGAACTACACGAGTACATCGACGGTCTCTGCCCAACCAGTCACGAATACGGTGACAGCTACGAGCATCCAGACCACAGCGGTGATTTCTTTCAGAAACAACACCGTAACGACGACAGTTCTTTCAACAATGTCCTTCTCGTATCTCACTGCCTCGGGTACCGTCTGCATGGCCGGGGAAGCCTATGCGCCCTGCTGGGGTGGGAACGACCCATACGTCTTCAACTGCCTGAGCACTGCCACGACCCAGCAGGGATGCACGCAGCAAGTGGTCGATACGACGCCTCCTAACGGGAGTTACATGATTAACGTCAGATATCTCTTCAACAACCAGACACAACCTTCGTGGTCTAACTGCCTGTGGTCGATACAGGGTGAGATGCCCGGACAGGGCTATGGATACTGCAGCGTCGTCGGTTCAAATTCCTTCATCATAGGGGAGCCTGCTCCTGCGCTTTCATCATACGCTGAAATCGGTTGACGCCGGGGCTGGTCGTGCTGCAATCCCCTGGAATTTATGCCTCTTGAATTCTAAACTGTGACTTCGACAGGACAACATTGAAGCTAGGCAGATGTTTGCGAGCTAGTCCTGGCTCAATCCGTCTCTCTGGCGGCATTGAATCGACGGGGGGCGGGCGGTCAACTTGCGCCCCTTTCAAGGAGTAACTCAGGAAGGGGCATAGAACAACACCGTCTTGGTCAAGATACTGAATGAGCCTGGCATTATGTCTGTGGCCCGGGCTAAGATCCTGACTCCCCACCATCTCACACCAGGTCTTCCATCTTGTTACAGCTGCACTTCTGAGTCTTTCCCCGACGGAGGCGCAATGAAACAAATGAACGTTTACCCGGGTGACATGTGCGGCTGGCCAGGGGTACGGTCTACTGCTTGAACTCAGGAGGATTGGCTTCGTTGGGTCACTTGAGCACAGCGAATGCAGCCCGCCCCTGTTGGGCTTACAAGCACCTTGCCGTTCAATTTGTTTGCCGCTGTCCTTACCAGTCTTGGAAAGCCACCGTTTATCAACAATGTAACCGCGTCCTCCTCCGTATTCTCACACAATGTAAAATCCGATTACCGTCGCGCCTAGCATCCGGGTCAACAGACTAAAATTGTTTCAGTTTGTCTGGATACGCATGAGCTCATCATGATGGCCGAGAATAACTTCATTCCGAGGATTGTTTTGACATCGATTGTCATTGTCCTCCTCATAATTGTGGTGATTCTAAGTTCCTCGTACAATCAATCACCTTCTCAGGTTTCGAGCCTGCAGGACGATTTATCTTCGTCTGAGGCTCAGGTGTCTTCGCAGGCCGGGCAAATATCCAGCCTCCAATCAAGCGTTTCCTCCCTAGTGATTGTTTCAGACCAAAGCGCTTTCAACCCCACCGAGGTCAAGGTAATCGTTAACAATCTGAACGTCACATTCCCGAGAGGGAACATGTCCGAGATATCCCGAATCGCGACCTTCATATCAAATCATTCTGGTTACGTCCAAATCAGCGGACCTGCGAGCGGGTCAGCATACTTCTACGTCGAAATGACGAACGCTCTCCATACCCAGAACCAGACGTATTCGTATCTCCTCGGACCTCTAATTGTTCCAGTCCCCTCCGGGATTGTCGTCATTAGTCTCGGCTATAGGGTATATGGGGACGTTGGTGTGGTAGAAACAGCCGACCTCACAGTTGTCTATTATTAC
This sequence comes from Candidatus Gagatemarchaeum stordalenia, assembly GCA_003164815.1. GTDB lineage: Archaea > Thermoproteota > Nitrososphaeria > Nitrososphaerales > Gagatemarchaeaceae > Gagatemarchaeum > Gagatemarchaeum stordalenia. The sequence continues at coordinate 24,770 of PLUF01000075.1, read as the reverse complement.
TAAGGCCTAATCATATGCCGCTTCCGTACCACGATAGACTACCTCGAACCTTGCCAGCAGAATCATCAAGAAGGTTTCGTCACCCGGCGAGAATCACCTTGTGTGGGCACGATACAACTAATGATAGTGACAGATTGAATCGACGACACACCCTACCAGAAACCGCGAAAAATGGGATAAGGTCTCTCGATCGAGAGGGCAGACTAGCCACTTCCCCCCTTCTTTAGAGAGTCGCCAATGCCATACGCTTTCCCGTTTCCGAACCCGCGAAGTGGGTTCAAATCCTGCTATTCGACCCCCAGAAAGCTTGTGCTGCAGAAAAGGAGAGTTTAGTGGTCCTTTTATCCCTCGGGAAGATTGCTTCTTATCACAATGGAACCCAGTTCGAAGGAGGAATCTGGGTATCGAACCGGATTAGGAGCGGGCCCGACGGTACACGGACCCGAACGGGTTCAAGTCTACCCCTGTTATTAGCTGAAAAGACGCCATCTGGCGTGTCAAAAGAGCGGTGGATGTTCCCTAGGAGCAAGTACCGGCACCTCCTGGAGGATGAGGGGTTCTCGGCCTGGATCGAGAACGTCTCTCGGGGGTCCAAGGTGAACGCAGAGGTCTCCCTCCGAAGGATAGGGCGCATCTGCGAGCTCTTCCAGATCACTCAGCGCGACCTTGCAAAGATGTCCAAGGGCGAGGGAGGGGACTTCCTCTTCAGGATGGTCTCCCGCCTCGAGAAGGAAGGGAACAGGAGCTCGAGCATCGCCGGCTACATGAAGACTCTGAAGGGCTGGTGGCTCTTCAACGACCTGGAGGTGACGCGTCGGGTGAGGCTTTCGAGATACGTGGGGCTATACGACAACGAGCGCGTGCCGACTCACCAGGAGCTTCATTCCATCTTCGAGCATGCCGACCTGCAGAAGAAGGTCTGCTGCGCTCTCATGGCGTTCTCCGGGGTAAGGCCGGGTGTCATCGGCAACATGTACGGGGAGGATGGCCTAAGGGTACACGACCTGCCGGAGATGAACGTAGCGAGCGACGGATTCGTGTCCTTCACGAGGACACCTGCCATGGTGGTCGTAAGACGGACGCTCTCGAAGATGGGGAAGCAGTATGTCACATTCCTGCCCGAGCAAGGGTGCAGCTACATCAAGCAGTACATCGAGTGGAGGGTGCTGATCAGGAAGGAGAAGGTCGAGGCGTCCTCTCCGCTAGTCACCGCCAATCCAGCAAATCCGTGGCGTATTGGTAGGTTCGTGCGGGTGACGAACATAGGAGACGATGTCCGGCACGCGATCAGGGCGGCGGGGTTCAAGTGGCGCCCGTACGTGCTTCGGAGGTACTTCGACACCAGGATGATGGGGGCGGAGCAGGAGGGTCACGTAATCAAGGATTACCGCGTCTTCTGGATGGGGCACATCGGGGACATCGAGCATGTGTATACGCTCAACAAGGGGCAACTACCGGATGACCTTCTCGAGGGGATGAGGCAGGCATATGCGAGAGCATCTGAGAAGCACCTGGCGACGATGGTGCAGCCCAGCATAGGGAAGGACGAAGTCGTGAACACGGCTAGAGTCGAGGCCCTCAAGATGTTCGGGTATACGGAGGAGGAGCTGCTTGCCCTAGGGGATGTCACCAAGGTAACCATGGAGAAGCTACAGGAGCTCATCCACGAGAAGTCGAAGCAGATGCTCGGGCTCCGTCAAGGAACTCAGAGGGTGGTGCCGATTGGTGAGCTTGAGCACTGGATCGAACAGGGCTGGGACTATAAGCGAGACCTGCCCAACGGAAAGGCGGTAATAGGGCTGCGCGCTGACTAGCTATCCGGGGCCGCGGCGCGGTAAGGGAGGTCGTAAGCCCGCTCGGCGACGGCTCGGTCGCCGAATCCTTTAGGCCTGAAGTGGGCGTTCTTGGCCAATAGCTGAACCAGGATCAACAGCGGTGTAATTACTGTGACCTCCCAGAAGACCAGCATGCCCGAGCCAAACGAGGAAGTCATCAGACCGAGCACCTGGTTCTGAAGCAACGCGCCCGAGACCGCTCCTACGCCAGGAAAGAGCAGGGCCGTCCCGAACGAGGGAATCAAGGTGACTTGGCCTAACCTGCGGATCGCGGCCGAGATGGTATCAGAAACCCCATCCAGAACGGAGCCGATGAAGCTTCCATATATCGCGAAGACCGCCAGCACCCATGCAGCCGGGGAATGAACGAATAGAACCCATAGCAGGATGCAGGAGGCCCCCGGAATGGATGCCGCCTCAAGAAAATACCTTGCCATCGAGGGTGCAGGGTTCATGTTCCGGTTGTTATGAGTCGCGGTTGAATATTAGCGTTTGGCCCCGCCAGAATCAAGAGCGCAGGGCGGACTGGCAGAACGCACAGAAGGGTCGGGCGCAGAATGGATTTGCCCGGCAAGAACGTCCTATCTTGTAGACAGCTTCTGCAGGACGGCATCGATTATCTTCTCGCTATCGAGGCCGAGTTTCTCAATCGGTGCAGATGGATCGAGCTTCTTGGTCGCTTTCTCTGATTGTCCGATAAAGAGGTCATTGTCGAGTCCCGAAATCGCTTTTCGAAGCTCTCCCCTCAGCCTCTTCTGGTCCATATTCTGCGGGACGCGCTTCAGCAGGACGTCCCTGCTCCTCTCGTAGAACTTGGACTTGCGAACCGCGATGACGGCTATGGCGTCGAAGACGTCTTCGCTCATGGTGCTCCCACTGCCTTGCCCACCACGTATCCTGCCAGGTCACCGAAGGCCTGCGAAGCAGAGGACGAGATCGAACCCTGCAGCATGTCGGAATAGACTACCGGACTGATGCTGGTCTGTTTTGCCACCTGCTCTATCGCCCCCGTCTGCTTCAATCCGCTCACCATCGTCTCGGCGAGCTTGTCAGAAGCTCCGCCAGCCGCCTCGCCGGCTACCAGTCTGGTAGTTTCCCTTGCGGCCTGCGGAGTGCTCTCCTCTCCGGATCTCCATTTCTTGAAGATATTGTACAATGCAAATCCTACGGCGCCGTGGTTGTAGACCGAGTATGCGTGGGTAGCCATGGCGCCCAGGACAGGATGTACGGCGGTCAACCCCACTAAAAGAGCAGCAGATAAGGCTGCCTTCCCGGCTCCGGTCAGGAACGACTTGACCGACCCCGGAAAACTGCTCTTTACTCCAGCCGATCTGATAACAGGGGGTTGGATGATCGTTGCAGCCTCGCTAATGACCGGAGAAGAGGCGTCGGCCTCGCTCTTGGGTACAATCCGGGGGCGTACCTCTGTGGCCTAGCGCGCTTGAATACCCGCCCGTATCCAGATGCTCCGTGAAACTCCCCATCGCACTCGCACTGGCAGGCCCAGGGCGGGGACGTCGCGTACCAGCAGCTCGAGTCGCACAAGGGAAGTCGGAATCTCGCGAGAACTCGCTTTATTTTAAGCTACTTCGTGGAATGAGCGGTACCAGGGGAATCCATACCGACCGATGGAGCCCAGGACATCTTGTCACGACCGCAACAATAAGGGTCCCCGCGCTTCATGCTTGGCCAGCTCCCTCTCGAGCCGTTGAAGATAGTGAGGGATTAAGGTCTCGGCCCGGACTACCGACATTGTGTCTGGTTCATCCAGTAAATCGGTCAGGACTGTGCTGTCAGGGGGGAGCCTTTTCCTGAGTTGTTCCTTAAAGGGTCGTATGTCGACTGTCTTGTCGTTTGTTCTCATGTTTCTTTCGTAAGATGACACCATGGAAGGTCTTAACGTGAAATTGAGAACGACGTTCGGTTGGTTTAGTACCCGATGCTTGAGCATCCTGTTTCCGGTCTGGCCGGAAGTGCCTTCCAAGCACGATGAAAGCAATCCAGAATACAAGGAAAACAACAGTCTGCAGCAGGTAGAGGACGTAGGATGAAACTGCCAAGGCCACGAGGAGGTTGTAACTCGCATGGATGATTACCGCCGCTGGGAAGAACAGCAGGAATCGTCTTGAAATAGAGCCGCTGGTAATTGCTGACGAAGAGATACCGGTGGCCACCGCGTGAACAGGACTTTCATCAAGCAGGGAGAGTGGAAAGGAGAACCCTCCTGGCAGGTCCTTCAACAATCGCTCAAACAGCATGAAGAAGCTCCCTGTGAGCATGCCCATCTGCGCACTCGAGAATGAGAGATTGCTTTCCGACAAAGACTTCACACGCCTGTTCATTGGAATCAAGAGGAGAATCAGAAAGCCGAACTTCGCGCTCTCCTCCACAACGGGTCCCAGGGTGAACGAGTAGACAACGAGACCAATGTGAAGAGAGCTCGCCAGTTGCGTATTCACGAAACCACCTGTGACGGTGTTGGCGATCAGGCCCGCTATCAGGGCAACCATCAGGCCAGCAACGGCCCGAATACCACGCCTCGAAGAGACGAAGAGATAGACAACCTGAACCATCAGAGCGGCGAAGATGACTAGGATCTCCTCGTCTTGTGGCGACATGCGGCTTTTTTGCTCCGTCCTGATTTGGTATTCTATGAACACTAATAAACTGGGAAATCAAACTTCGAGTGAAGCTGCGATGAGCGACGAGTTTCCTCTTGAGGCTGGGCTCGTGGAGGAGAGGAGGTGCAGCTCCTGCAAGAGGATCCGGGAATGTACATCGACCAGATGGGCAGCTCCCTGTACATGTGGCTCTGTGGTGCGTGCCGAAATAAAACTCAGGATCGCGGTCATCCGGAATCTCGCTCCGATTCAGAGGGGGAAGGCGCCTAAGCGAGCACTTCGGTGGCGGGGCGGCGCGCCTGTTTGACCACCACGCTTGGTTGTTAGGGAGCGGCGCCTATATAGGGACAGCCGCCTATATCTCTGCCATTGGCTTGAATCGTCTGTTCAGCCAATCCGCGAATACGGCATCTGCAATCCTGTACTGCCCCTTCATCGGCCGCTCGATCACACCGTAGTTCATCAAAGTTGTGAGGGTCTTTGATATGTTGAAGATTGGTTTCCTGACCTCCCTTGCGACTTCGCTGGGCTGAATCTTTCCGGTCGCCAGGGCAACCAAGATTTCACGCTCTAATGGCGTGAAGGTGCTGAAATAACTGTCGAACTCCCCGTCAAGCCCTAGGACCATGTCCTCGTAAGCCCTCCCGACTCCTTCCTCAGTGAGCGAGCCTCCTTCCCCTACGGAGAGGTAAAGCTCCAATCCCAGCCGCTGGACGTAGTCTGGATATCCACCCGATAGATCTACTATCATCCCAAGGACGGGACCTGTCATCCGTATCTTGGCAGCGGCAAGCCTGGATTCCAAGAAGGCACTTACGACGACCTTGTCGAGCTTCTTGATGGGGATCTCAACAAGCTGTCTGTAGAATGGCGATCGGCGGTCGTAGACCAAGTTGCGCATCACGGTGGTCGCCGATCCGGCCAGAACGTAACATACCCTCTTCTGCGACTGAACAACCGTGCGAATCCTCTTCAGCGTATCGTCCCCCCACCTGATGACATCCTGGAACTCGTCGAGCATGATTACGAAGAAGACGTCCTTCTCCTCAGCAAGCGATTCTACATACTTTAGCGCATTCTCGATCAGAACGTCCTCTTCCGTGTTCTTGTCTCGCAGACTCAGGGAGAACTCGGCGAACTTCACTTCGCTAACGCGCTCAGCGGCGGACTTGGCCGCCTCGCTGATTGCCTTCGCCAGACGCTTGAGGTATGCCTTGTCGCCAGTCTTTCGGACGTAGCTGTCGATTGCTCCGTCCACAAGCACCTTCGCAAGGCGGCTCTTTGCTGCGATTCCGAAGCAGTTCACAATTACAGGAACAAGTTTCGCGTTCGGCTTGAGCCTCAGTTCGAGGTTCTCCAAGACGGACGTCTTTCCTGTCCTCCTCAATCCGATCAGGGCTGAGTTACTCGAAGAGCCTTTTGTGACAGCCTCAACAAGGGAAATAAGGCGTCGAAGTTCCTCTTGCCTGTCAACGAAATACTCCCCGGTGACGGGTCTACCGACGATAAAGGGGGGTTCTTGCAAGATTCTTACCTTCTTGGCGTATAGGCGGGCCTGCCTATATAGGCGCTGCTGCCTATAGTCTCTTCGGACTTCCTGATTACCTCGTTAGCGCCTGCTACAGTCAAGGAAGACCTTTCACGATACGGGATGCAATACTGGGGTCGCCGATCTCCTCCCAGGCTCTCGGATTTGCAAGAACAGTTACTTCTCCCCAGACCGCAACCCACAAGATGCCCGTAATGTTCCTGCAGTCCTCATCAGTGCGGAAGAGGCCCTCTGCGTCGTTCACGATCGCCTCGACGTCCTCCAAGCGGACCCAGTGGTCCTTGGCAACCAGGGCGACAACATATGGACACTCCGTCAGGTCCCCCTTCCACGTCGACCTCTTTCGCGCAGCATCGAGGATATCGGATCTGATCCTCTCTCGGAATGTATCCCGGGGAATGCTAATGATCGTCGTTCCAACCAGTATTTCAAGTTCCTGCCCGGGCAACCGTTTCCAGAGCTGAACGAAACCAAATGCCGTGCTGATTGTCTGACCCTGACTCGAATGAGAATCGAACTTTCGCTCAAAGTCCTTGAGCATCAAATCAATGAATTTCTTTCGGTGGAACTTGTCGGCCTGTGCGATGTCGGGACCAAGCGTGACCCTCGCGGAGAAGCCGGTGTCGCCCAAGATCTGACGGATCCCCCTCTCGATTCTGTGAAAGACCTGCTCATCAGTGAGCATCTTTACTTCCACAGCAATGTCTCTCGGCTCGCCGTGGGCAATCATATCTGGCGGTTTCACTCCGTTTGATGATTTGCTCGGTAGGAACTCGACTTTCCGGCCATTGATTGCAAGTACGTCTGCGACCTCCAACTCTGCCACGAATGAATCGAACATGTCCGAGTCGCCAAGCTCGCGCGTATGCGTCTCAAGCCCGCGGGTCCCTCGCCCCCGAAGGTCTCGGATAGTGTTCTCAAGGAACGATTGGAACCCTGTTTGAAAGCTGTACTCTTCCCGAAAGATTCTGGAGACTCGCGGAGTGAACGAAAGCAACCATTGCAGGTTGGGATGCTCCGGGGACGTGTAAGTTGTAGCAGACAAAGGTTCTATCGCCGGATGGCGTTCCTTACCTGTGGCAGAGCCGCCGCGAAGGCCGTGTGCGGGCAGTAGTCCGTGTCGTCTAGGTCGCAGTAGAACCTGACCTTGCCGTTGTCAGAAGACTTGGCCTTGATTGCGACTACTCTGTCGACCTTGTTGTCCTTTATGATCACCTCGTCCTTGTCGACGGAGACGATCTCCAGGTACGGGACGTAGTTTGAGAACTTCTCCTCGACGAAGAGCATGATCTCGAGCGCCTGGCTGGCGAAGGTCGCTACGCTCTTGCTCTCCTTCTTGGCGCGCTGCTTTACCTTCTCGTAGATTTGGTCGGTTACCGTGATGGTTCGGAATCCCCTGTCTGGCATGCCGGTTGGTAAAACTACGGAAGATTTAAATCTTCCATACCGAAGATACGTAGAGATGTTACATGGTCCCAGCCGGCGGCATCGCACTCTCATCGACCCGCGTCGAAAAGCGGGAAAGCTCCCTCTGTCCGTACTGCGGTTCGGCGATGAGCGAGGGGAGGTGCCCGCGCTGCGGCCGCATCTGCCCTAGGTGCGGTACCCCGAGCAGGGAACCGTCGTGCCCCCAGTGCGGATCCGGCTCGTTCCCTTCCGGGTACAGCCCGACCGGGTCTCCGGCGCCCGCGCAGTCCCCTGAGCTCTCGGAAGTCCAGCAGATCCTCGGAAGGACCCCGAGCAGGAGGGAGTTCTACATGGTCAGGGGGATGGTCGACAGGGACAAGGAGCGGATACACAGGCTGGCCGAGCTGCTCTGCAACGGGCTCGAGGCGCCTCTGAGCAGGGAGCTCATCGAGTTCCGGGCCCTCCAGGTCCTGAGAGGCGCATCGAAGAGGGGCACGAAGCTGACCCAGGCCGAATCAGTGATCTTTGCCTTCCTCGAGGCGGCCAGGCACGCGGGAGTGGCAGACCGTGCGCTGAAGGCGCTCGCCGAGGGGCAGCTGCTCGACTCGAACCTGAAGCTCGGACTCACCAACGTAAGGTTCCCTCCTTTCAGGTTCGTTGTGGAGGTCTCCGGGGCCTTCGAATCGACCCCTCTCCTACTGGTGGATGGCGAGCGCAGGCAATGCAAGGCCGCTCTGCTGGAGGAGGCGGGGCACCGCCGGCTCTACGCCCTCTTCTGGCGTCCGCTCCTCTCGGAGTGCTTCGAAGACGGGTTTGGGACCATCCGCAAGACCGTCGCAGCCGAGGTCGAAGGCGAATCTGGAGCCTCCCCTCTGAGAATCGCCTGGAAGGACGCACCCGGCGAGATGGTCAGGAGCGTCGAGGTGACTTTGGACCCGCGCAGGCTCTTCTACGGGTTCTCCAAGAGGAAGGAGATCGAGGTCGACATCGGTGTCCCCATCGTAGGCGTCGCCACACCCTCAGATTCGGACCTTATGCTCAAGTCCATCGGCAAGAGGCTCGACAGGCTCGAAGCGACGGGAGCGCTGTTCATGGAGGCCGCTGGCATGGCGCCCTCGAACTGCATCTGGGCCGCGGCCCAGAGGATTCTCGCGACCCCGAGGAACGCTCAGGTTGCGGTAAGTCCCAGGAAGAAGGCCTCGGCCGCCCTGATCGCCTCCGACATGAAGCACTTTTCAGGCCTGGACGATGGCACGAGGGCGAGACTCGCCTTCAAGCTGGAGAGGCTGCCCCTCAGGCAAGGAGACGAGGCGTACGCGTGCACGAGGGGCCTCATCGTACCGAGCGAATTCTCCTCGATCTCGGGCGCCGAGTGGAACGACGCCCTCTCTCTGGCCGTTAAATTCCTGGGCGGAGTACAGGCGGGATGAACGAAGCTGAGGAGACGTACTCCCTCCTCCCCCTCGAAGAATGCGCGGTCCACCCCTCCGCAAGGATACGGTTCGACTACGCGAACGTCGAAGAGCTGGCCGAAAGCCTGAAGGCGGTGGGTCAGGTGCAGCCGGGGAAGGCGGTGGTCGCGCCTCCAAACGGCGTTGCGGGAGCGGCCGGCGCCAAGTACCTCGTCTACATCGGGTGCAGGCGGTTCTATGCGTGCAGGAAGGCCGGCCTCAGGTCCTTCAAGGCCATCGTCGTCAACCACATGGAGGAGGGGAGGCTCCAGAGGGAGCTGCTCACGGAGAACGTGAAGAGGGCCAACCTCAGCGTCCTGGAGGAGCTCAACCTCTTCGCGAGCTACTATCGCAACCACCACTCGCTGGAAGCCCTCGCAGGTGACATCGGGCTCACGGTCAAGCGGGCTAAGGAGAGGGTCACGCTCGCGGTCCTGATCCAGGACAAGGGCCTCATCGAGAGCCTCTACAAGATCGAGCGCATCTCGGAGTTCAGGTTCACCCACAGGCACATCGAGAGGCTGGTGGCGCTCGACGAGGCCAAGTGGCTCCCCATGGCGATTCAGGCGGCGGACCACAACTGGAAGGTCGATGAGATAGAGACTATGGGGTCGAAGTTCAGCCTAGAGTCACTTCTCTCTTCCCTGCCGGCGTGGGGATGGCAGTTCGTACCCAAGCCGTCGGGCGCAACGCAACCATCGCTCCGCGTACCTCCGAGTATCATTCCGGAGACTCAGGAGAAGGTCCGGAGCGCGCCGGGTCCGAAGGAGCATGAGGTCGAAAAAGAGGCCAACAGGAGCGACAACAGCCCCTCGAGGTACCAGACTGTTGCGAGATTTGCACAGTTCCTGATTTGTCCGGAGTGCGGCTCGGAGAACGTGATCGAGCTCCCATGGTATCCCGATGCAATCATGTTCAGGCCCGGGAGACCGGAGAAGGCGATGGCCGGTGCGGTACCCCTCGGGAAGGAGGCCATCACGCTTCGGTCTGCCCTCCTGCTCGGGACCTGCACCAACGAGAAGTGCGGGGAGGAGCTCGAGATCATGCTCGACCAGCGGAACGACGGCACGGTTCTCACCAGCAAGAGGGAGTTCTTCTCAATGCTGGAGAAGAAGCTGGAGCCCCGCGACAGCGGCAGGGGGTCGCTCATTTGGGACGACGTCGAAGGGGCTTGGCTCAAGTGCATCCCAGACGGCGAGGGCGGTCACTCCTACTTCGGCTACGACGAGGGGGCTAGGAAGTGGGTCGTCCCCGTCAGCATCGGCATTCCCGCCGCCAAGGTGCGCCTGGAGTGATGCGGGCCTCCCAGAAAGGGTATACACTCTGTCCTAACCGTCTTCCTAGTGTGTATACACAATGGGCCGCGTGGGTCAGAGCGTATACACTCTCTCCACGGCGACGACCTAGTGTGTATACACTCTCGGCCGGAGGGCCCTTGGGATGAAGATCGGCTCAAAGACTCACCTCTGCGACGGGAACCGCAAGCCGGGCGATCAACCGTTCGGAAGGCTCGTCAACCTGTACGTGCGACAGAAGCACAAGTGGGTGAAGGTGGGGACGATGTGCTCGAACTGCGGGGATCACTGGATCAAGGGCGCGGCGTGCGAAGCCTCCCGGCCCAAGAGCGCGAAGACGGGTAGCTCCTGAGGACAGTCAAGCGCGGTCCTGGCTGATTTCACCAGATTCCGAGAGGTCTTCCGAGAGTTCATCCTTGGGCTCTTCCAGCCGCACCCGCAGATCCATCGACCCATCCTCCTGTTGAACTCTGTTCTGTGAGTCTTCTTGTGGTTTCTTCCATCCGCGGGCAAGAATGGAATGGGTGTAGCGGCGATAAAACGGCGGCCGTCGAAACGGTTGAGTTACTAGATAGCATTACGGGCAATCTAAAAAAGGCGAGGGTGCCCAGGGATTACGTGACCCCTAGGGCAATGCTTGCACAAGTACCCGCGTAGCAGGATGATGTGGAATATGAAATGCTGGCTGTCAAGCTCGATCCAGAAGGTCCGGCGAAGTTGGTGCCTTGAGTCCCCAGTTGATAGTTTCGACTAGTGTCCTCTCCGACTACACTTGTGAACGTGACTGTTCCTGGCCAGTCGCTTGCACTGTTAGCTGCGCCTCCCTCGACTGCGGTCAGACCGTAATGTAGGCTACTGTAGGGCATGTTCCCGCTTCCTCCCACTGGTATGTAGTACGTTGTGTAGGTGCTTTTTGTGTAGTCTTGTCCGTAGAGCAGCCACTGGCTAGAAGCCGATAGGTAGTTCATTTCCCAGTTGTCGTCATCTCCTGTAGCGCTGCTAATGTAGTTCCCGCAGAAGGAGGTTGAACACGTCCCCGAAGACGAGACATACTCCACGAAGACGCTTGGGTTCTGGGAGTTGCTGCTACCGTCCACTCCATAGGCATTTCCTCCCTGAACAAGGTAGCCGCTGCAGGAGGGCACGCACGTCGCCAGGCCCATCCACTCTAGGACGTAGGGCGAAGATGAATATGTCGAGGAAGGCAGGGTTGGAACATAGGCGAAGGCATCCCATAATGTGTAGTAGGTCGAACCGCTATTGTCAGTTCCCGCGAGGCAGACTCCGGTGCATGTGATCGAATACGTGGAATCCGGAACAGGCCCAACCCTTTGAGTGGTCATTGATGTTGTCTTCATTGATAGACCGTCTCGAATGTTGTTAGTCGACGCAGGGCATGTCGTAGACGTTATTGTGAATGGGACGAGGGTCCCACTGACACATCCATAAGTGCCAGGGTGCTGTTCAACGTAGCTTATCAGTGCGGTTGGAACTTCAGGGGCGGTTTTGCTTGGTGTCGAGGTGGGGGCGCTAGCGAATGCAAGAGGAGTACCCGAGACCATGAGCGCAAGGATGAAGGTAGTCATGATTGTTGCTGTCAATCTGGTATGTGTTTTCATCATCGATTACATAGGAGTGAGTTTCCTATGAAGCTTAGTCAGTGTACTCTGACTAAACTATTTAACTTGGAATCGGGTCACAGCGTTGCTTGTCTAGGCTGAATTATGTCCTAGTGGCGCTCTTCGGCTTCGCGACGATGAATAGCCTTTTCCTTCTCCTGAGTATTCTAGTCCCGTCGTTCATAGTAATTCTGACCGGATCGACCGTCCTTGGAGGACTTACGATGTCCGCGAATCCAGCCGCGCGGGCGTTAGCGCCATTGTTATTCGGTATTCAGTTCTTCTCAATTCATTCTCTTGTTCTGGCTCCAACGAGTTGGCTTCTTGTTGGCGGACTATGGAAGTGGCGCGGACAAGTTAGGTCGAGATGGGAGGGGCTCGGCTTCGATTCCGATGTCTTCCGCTTATTCATGAGGATGAAAGGGGGCAAGACGAGACTTCGGCTGTTGATCGCATTGAGTAAACCGAAGGACCGACATCAATTGGCTAAGGAGCTCGGAATGGATTGGAGAGCAGTGGATCAGCATATTTCATCGTTGACTCGGCACGGACTGGTGCATAATGAAGTCGTCTATGGGAAAGTACGGATGTACCAACTTACTACCGGGGGAAAATCATTGCTTCAGCTGCTCGAGAGCATCGACTCAGAAGCGAGGGAGCGACAATCGATTGGAAACTCTTCAATAGAGCAATTGAAGAAAGAATCTGTCGAGCTCGCTCTTCCAGCCTCAGCCACAGATTAGCCGCCCCATCCTCTTGTTGAACTCGGTCCTGCGACTCTTTTTTGTGGTTCCTTCCGACTGCAGGCAACACAGAGTTGGAGCCCCACCCGATAAAACGGCGAGGGTTGGAAGTCTCAATATCGAGTCTTCAACGAGTACCTCGAGCCGAGCTAGGGACGGCTGGAGCAAGGGGTTCAGGTTCCTTGGATTTGGAAAAGTGTAAAAAGTGACTTGGGTGGTTCCCGTTTGAGGATAGCAAGATGAAACGACGAAGAATCGGGGTGATTGTGGTTACTCTTGCCCTAGCACTCACCTTAATCGCATTGCTTGTTCCTGTTATCTACGACTATCCCTCGCACGGCTTAGGATGCATGCCAGAGGGACCCTCTAACGGCAGGTGTCAAGAAATGTTTCAATCTCTCACGCTGGAATACTTCCAGTATGGTGCCGCTAGATTCTCAACTGGCCAGTACTGCATAGCTCAAGTGATTCACACCCCTTCGGAAGTTCAGTTCGCGTGCGTCCTTGGTTGAGTAATCATCTGTAGTCAGACCGTCTCCTTGCAGAGGAGCGTTTTAGCCTGCTCTCGCGAACGTCTGCGAAGAATCAGTGAAGTTAACTATCATTGGAGTTGCTTTGCTTGCAGTCGCCGCTTCGCAACTCATCATTCCTGCCTTATCTTCAGCATCGAGCGACCCATGCGATGTGTACGGGAACTGCATCTCCTCGTCAGTCACCTACATACGCTCGAATCCTGACGGTTCGCTCTATCTCGGGGACGAGTTCGCAGTGACCCCCTCGGTCTCGCTCGGGCCCAACACGACATCCTACTCGTACTCGTGGTCATACGACGGCACCGTCCTAGCCGCGCAGAGAGGCTGGTTGCTCCAGGTCGTGGCGAACGTCTCCGGGACGTACTCCGTGACGATCACGGTGACCTTCACCATGGTGGAGACCTCAGGCAACTCGACGGTCACTCTCTCCTCCTCGCTCTCGACCAGCGAGTCGGTCGAAATCCGCGCGTTCGAATTGACCTTCCAGACGGAGCTGAGCAACGTCACTAACTCGCTCCATCAGGTCCTCAGGAACTCAGACGGTTCCTTCTATCATGACGACGAGTTCATCGTCAACTACACCTACGGCTTCCTCTTCATGCAGCAGCGCCCCGACATCACGGTCGTCGTCGAGCCCCAGTTCGACCCGAGCTTCGTAAAGCTGACCTCGTACAGCAACTCCAGTTCGACAGGGTACTTCCTGTTCACGGTAGCCAACACCACAGGAACCTCGAAGATCACCATGACAGCGAAGGCGTTCGACTACCAGGGCGCCCTGCTCGGGTCAAAGACACAGAATCAGCCTTTCGCGGTCGTCAACTACGCACCTTATTTCAAATATTTCACGTACATGGAGTACAATTCCAAGAACTCGAGCGCCTACGAGAGGCCCTTCGTCACGCTCCTAAGGTACGACGGGAACAACCCGGGCTACTCGTATGGAGGGGATGCCAACACAGCGCCGATCGTGGCCGTGAACGACACCCGCGAGAGGGCGCTGATCAACTCGTTCAACTTCACGACGATGGCTTGGGGGGTGAAAGCAAACCTCGCTTCAGGAGACATCAGTCAGGACCTCTCATTCTGGAACCAGACCACCATCAACCTGGGCACAAAGACCACCAACACGACCTATCCCGTCCTCACCTTCGCGCATCGGGTCGTGAAGATCTACTTCACCTCAAACGTGGGGAAGATTCAGGGCTACACGGGGCAGGGGCTCGAATACTTCAACGTCACAGAGCTGGCCGTCTCGAAGGGCTTCGCAGGAGGCGACTACGGGCTGTTCAACACCTCGTACCTCTACCAGCCTTTCTATTACAGCGGGTACCTAACGGTCTTCACCTACGGGCCCTCGGGCCTCGACCCTTCGGACTCGGTAAACATCTCTCTCGTGACGCCGGACCCGCTAGACCCGCACCTGCTGTCGTCGCTGAACCAGACATTCGGCCCTTCTCAGGAAATCGCCAAGGACTTCGAGGACGACCTCTTCCCGGCCTACTCGAACGTGATGAGCCTCGAGCCCGTCTCTTCTTCGGGAGGCAGGTGGGTCTTCCTCCTCAACGACGCCAACCTCGCCATGACGAACGATACCACCATGCCCTACCTCCACATCACCGTGACAGGTGGTTCAGGGAACTACTCTTACATGGTCCCAGATGCGTTCTCGTCGTTCCTCATCGACCGGACCCTGATTCCATCGCTCCCGTTCCAGAGCGTGGATGGATACTACCTGGACCCGCTGAGGCAGCTGATCGCCATACCCCTGAATTTCAGCCTGATCGCCCCGAGCAATCCCTACCTGGCATGGGACTACAACGGCAGCTCTCCGAGCTTCATCTCGCCGATAACGTACGAGCCGGGGAACCTGAGCAGCGTCTACGGGTTCCTCTACGGAGGGAACAGCACAATCTACGCGAACCTCGGTGGTGGCGGAGCGAAACTGCTGAACGCACAGAACGAGCAAACGGACTTCCAGGCGATGGTCCTCATGGGACCGCAGACAGGAGGGGTGACGAATCTCTGGGTGAAGGATCCGAATGGGAACTTGATTGTCAATGAGACATTGACTCCGAACACAGAATCTCCCTCCCCTTCGGGGTACTACGGGTTCTATGAGCTGTCGTTCCCGATGAGCATGAACGGGACATACCAGTTCGGAATCACCAACTCCTGGGGAGTGAGCAGCGTGTTCCAAACCTACGATAACGTTGTCCACACACCTCCCCCGCCCGACGAGGAGTACATCCTGATGACATTCTTCGGATTCCTCGTGGCCGGGGTCTATTTTCTAGGGAAGATTGCAGGACGAACTCTACCCCAAACAAGAAACAGAGGATGATGGGCCAGGTACAAATTTTGTACCAGTCGAACTGCATTTATCCGGTGTTGGAAGATCCTAAAGCTGGTCGCATGAATTGATCAGTACTCATCAGATCGAACTAGTAATCGTCCTTACCGTGGTTGTGATAGTCTTGGGTAGCATATGGAAGTTTAGGATTCGACGTTCTTCTTGATTTATGTGAGTGACTGGGGATAGAGGTGAAAGAGAATGGCGAAACAGCAATTTGAAATCGGAGAGAAGGAGAAGCACACACTTACAGTAGATCATGACTGGCTAACGAAGCATATCCGCGTCGAGCTGGACGGAGAGAAGTTGGCCGATGAATACTACTACTCGCTCGGTGCGAAGACATGGTCCTTCGACGTAGGAAGCTCTGAGGTACACAAGGTCGAAGTCAGACTAGGAATGAGTTTGCCGCTGGTTGCAGTTTTCAAGAGGAGGGATTTGAAGGTGCTTGTGGACGGGAAGCCCGCGCGGAGTTCGGGCACCTGAGACCGAGAACATGGCGCTATGCAGCAGTGACGCGATCGAACTGATTGAAACTGAAAACCTCACCAGGAGGTTCGGCGACCTGACCGCGGTCGACGGGATATCGAAACGTTAGTCTCTGCTTCATCGGGAGGGTTTCCATCATCCGGTAGCTTGCTAGACTGGTTACTGCCCTACGAAATCTAGAGGTCCAGTCCACGAATCTTCTGAAGGAGGGCCTTGCAAGCGTCCCGTCCATCTTCTGTCACCTCGACATCCTGCCACACACCACTTCCACTGTACGACTTGACTCTCCGAGTCCTGACATATCCGGCCGACTCGAGTTTCTCAAGGTGATTCTCCAGACTGCCCTTCCCTAGCCCCATCGCGGCCCGAAGTTCAGCCGCGCTCATCCTCTTGTTCATGGTCAGCAGAATGAGGATGAGAATCCTGGTCGACGATTTGAGGCTTGGGTCGCCCAGCTGCTCATTCAGAGACTTGATTGTCTCGCCGGGAGATGGACCTGGAGCCTCGCGCGTGGTGGGTTCATCGGTCAAGTCGCCGAGTCCTCCACTGGCTCAGGTAGAGGCCGTCTGCGGGCATACGCGGCTGCAAGAAGCCAGATGACGATGGTCGAGCCCCAGAGTATGGCATACCCGGCGTCGCCTCCTCCATACGCAAGCAGTACGATCGAGCCCGCAACGGTGAGGGCTAGAGCCGACAGCGCCACGATTCCCTCAAGGGGCAGTCTCAAGGGGAAGGATAACCTCAGGGCATAGCACAGGTATGCAACTAGCACTACAAAGACGGCGAGGATCACAGGGGCTGCCTCGGCCCGGAAGAACGTGACAGTCAGAATAGCGACCGCATACGCCCCGGTCCACATGGGCATCATGACTCGATAACCGAAAGGCCCGGCCCACCTCCTGTCGATCACCAAATTGCTGATTTCCGCAGTATAGCGAGCTCGTCTGAACGTTCGAAGGATAACGATAAGGGCGGTGCCGCTCGCCGCAATGTTCACCACAAGCTTCAGTATGAGGCTACCTTCGCTGGAGAGACTCAGCCCCGATGTTACGAACATCGTGACAAACCACGACATACCCAGGGCGGCGTACAGTACGCCCCAGGCTCTTCTCAGGATGTATGATTGGATTACGAGGGCTCTTTCAGCCAGTTTCTTGATCTCTCCTGGGGAGATTGTCGCGTCCTCGGTCATCTTCTTGCCATTGGTTCCTTCGCGTGAAGCCTAAATCAGTCTTCGGGTACAAGTTTTGTACCAGCCAAATCGCATTTATCTTGAGAATGGGATACTCCTCGCGGTGAACACGGCGTGCGCAGCGAGACGATGGATGGTCGACATCATCACATGAACGGTCGTAACTCCAACGCTGTTCCTCTGAAAGAGGAATAAGCGACCCCTGCCGCTCAAGAGTTGAGCATCCTTCGGGGCAGCCACCATATTCTGATATGGTTGTTCTTGCTACGAGTCGGGTTCCAGGCTCTCGTCGGGAGGCCTTGACGGAATGGAGAGGGTCATACCGCGAAAGGCCGCCGGGGATCGGCTTCGACCCATTGGCTCAGGAGCGGAGAGCCTCCGGATTACCCGGCTTAGCAGCGACTTGGTCTCCGCGAGGAGACGCAATGGAAACCTCTCCGGACCGAGGCATACTCCTGGTCTGGCCTGCATCTGAAAGTTACTTTCTAGTTGTCCCCCCAGGCACTCGGCGAAGCCCTTGTGATCGCTCCTCCACCCTCTCTTTTGCCTCCGTCGAACCCGGTCGCCAAACTAGAGTCGATTGCTGCCTAGTTCTGGAGATTATTTCGTAACAAGGTGCAAGTGCCGGCGCCGGCCATGTTTTCGGATGCTACCGATAGGTTCAGCAAGAACAAATGAATCTGGACGACGACCCACGCCGACTAGCTACAGCATCCAGAGGTCGCGCCGGATGGGTATCCCCCGTCACTCGTGAGTGATGGAGCTACTGCTTGCTCGACAAGTAGCCCCAAGCTATTACCCCGACCAGCATGAGCATCGACCCGGCCAGACCAGTCACGAACGCGCCCGCCATGTCTGAGCTGAGGCCGATCCCCTGAAACGAGTTGATGACCGATGGAGCCACGAGCCAGGCGACGAAGCCCAGAGCGTACCCTATCAGCCAGAATCCGAACATTACAGCTTTTCGACCCAATCTTGGTTACCTATCAATGATGGGACGGGAATCGGGTAAATGCGAGGAGAGTTGAATCCCTCAACCTTCAGGTCGAATTTCTAGACGACTCGGGTACAAATTTTGTACCAGTCGAATCACATTTATGGGCAGAGTTTCACGAAAGCCATTGATTTCTCACAATGAAGCATTGCGCACCCCTTGAGCTCCGTTTGGGACAAGCTGAGTCTCGAGGCTCGAGGGTTTTGCGATAATGCTGCCATACCTGATCCTCACTACAGTCCTAGGACTGATGCTCTTTGAAGAGAAGGACTTCAATTGATTGAGACAGTTAACCTCACCAAGAAATTCGGTGACCTGACCGCGGTCGACGGGGTCACCCTCCGCATAGAGGAGGGAGAGGTCTTTGGGTTCCTGGGACCGAACGGAGCCGGTAAGACCACCACGGTTAGGATGCTCTGTTGCCTCATATCCAAGACCAGCGGAACGGCAAGCATAGGAGGATATGAGGTAGGAAACGGACCCGATTCACTGAGGATTAGGAAGCTCATAGGGTTCGTCCCCGACAGCGTGGGCCTCTACGACGACCTGAGCGCCTACGACAACCTCGATTTCTACGGGAAGCTCTACGACTGCACCGAGGCGCAAAGGAAGGAGAATATCGAACGCTTCCTAAAGTTGCTCGGGCTGTGGGAGAAGAAGGACGTCGCCGCCGGGACCTTCTCCAAGGGGATGAAACAGAAGCTCGCGGTGGCGCGCTCGCTCATCCACGACCCCAAGGTGCTTTTCATGGACGAGCCGACGGCGAACCTGGACCCGGAATCGGCGAAGACGGTCAGGGACTTCATCCTCGAGCTGAAGAAGGAGAAGAAGACCATCTTCCTCAACACGCACAACCTGGACGAAGCCCAGAGGGTATGCGACAGGATCGGGATCCTGAGCACCAAGCTCATCGCGACGGGCACTCCGCAGGAGCTCGAGAGGGCGCTGAGCAGCGGAGGAGGCACCAGAAAGACAGTCGTGCTGCTTCAGGAGCAAGCGACGGACGCTATTCTGGCGGAAGTGAGAAAGCTCCCTGGTGTGGGTAACGTCACAGCAGAAGGGAACAAGCTAGAGGTCGCGTTGAGCGACCCTGAGAAGCAGAACGCCGTTTTGATCGAGGCAATCATCAAGGCCGGTGGACACATCCAGTCTGCGACGATAGTCGGCGCCTCATTAGAGGACGTCTACCTGAAGCTTGTAAGGGAAGGGGGAAGTTAGGAACCGTGCGGCTCTCCAAGTCTTGGATCATAGCGGCGAAGGATTTCAAGACCCTCCGCAAGAAGAAGAACATCCTCTATACGTTGTTCGTCATTCCCTTTCTCATCGCCGTGCTCATCCCGGCGGTGATAGGCTACGTCGCCCACAAGTCCCCAGCCGAGCTGGTTGTGTTCCTGCCTGCGTTCCTCTTCTTCTATGTGATCCTGGCTGCGTACCTCGCAACCCCCATCGCCTCTTACACCATCGTCGGAGAGAAGGTCGAAAAGAGCCTCGAGCCGCTGCTCGCGACACCGACGACAGACAGCGAGATACTCCTCGGGAAGGGAATCTCTGCCTTCCTTCCGCCGCTGGCCGCGGTGCTGGGAGGCTCCGCGCTCTTCATGCTTCTCATGGACCTGACCACCAAGGACAAGCTTGGTTACTACTACTTCCCAGACTGGAATTCAGCCATTGTCATACTCTTGCTTCTTCCGCTCGCGTTGTTGATGAGTGTGCAAGTTAACGTCATCGTCTCCTCGAGGGTGGCCGACGTCAGGACAGGACAACAACTCGGGGCACTGGCTGTCATTCCGTTTATGGGGGTGTACCTCGCTGGGGAACTCAACCTGATCAATCTCGGAGAAGCCAGCAATCTGCTGATAATCGCAGCAGCCTTGCTCGTGGTGGATGTGCTGCTCTTCTTCGTCTCGAGGGCGACTTTCCGCAGGGAGGAGATACTTACAAGATGGAAGTAGGGGAATAACGCAGACGGCATCCGAAGGAAGAGCACCATCAAACGAAATAGATCGATGGGTGCATCAAAGGTAGGACGGATTCTCTAAGCTGTGACTTATTTCGGTTTCGTCGTGAACAACCTCTTCTCTTCCTCACTCAACATGTTGTAGAAAGGCAATCGACCTTCTGGAGTTACCAGAATCCCCTGCCCAATCCTCGCATTGACGATGAACTTCTCCTCCACCTCGCTCAGCCTGAACGCCTCCTTCAGGGTCGCGCTGGCAGCCTCGTCCTGCCTCAGGACTATCTTGGTCGCGCAGCTCTCGACCATCTCCCTGCCAGGGCCGACCTCGTTCCCCCTCCCCATGAAGTCCGAGACGAGCTGCGTAGCGATAAGGAAGCACGTCCTGTAGTGCCGCCCTGTCCTCGCGATCTTCGGGACGTAATCCACGGCCATGGGGAAGTAGGGCTTGCCCGTGCCTGGTCTCTTCTCCACGAGCGCCCATCCCTCGTCGATGACCACCGCCTTCCTCCTGCCGTCGTTCTCCGTCCTAGTGATCAGGCTCCAGACGGCCGACAAAGACAGAAACAGTGCCGCGTCCCTCAGCTCCGGGTTCTCGATGTCGTTCAGCACGAAGACCATCTTGTCATAGAAGGTGGTCTCTCCCCTGAAGAGGAACTCGTAGGGAGGCAGGCGGGCCTCGAGCTTCTTCCTCAGGCTTTGAGGCACGACGGAATACAGCTCCTGGACGTTCGAGACCTTCCTCGAGGCGAGGTGGAGCTCGTCGAGGTCCTCCCCTTTGGGAAGGTCGAGGATGTCGCCGATGAATCTTGCTGCTAGGTCGCAGTCGCCGAAGACGCGGAAGGGGTCCAGGCCCGCCCCGACCTTGGGGTCGAACCTGTGGACGTGGCACTTGGTGACGCCCGCGAACGAGCCCTCGTAGGTCCCGTCCGGGCCGACCGCGTACTCGGGGGAGACGATGCTGTCGAACGCGTAGAGCATCAAGTCCTCGTTGAGGAGGGCCATCCTGGACATCAGCGTCTTCACCAGCGTGGACTTGCCCAGGCCGGTCATGCCCATCACGGCTATGTTGTAGTTCTCCTTCTCAAAGACGTCGTAGAGGATGGCATTCCCAGTTTGCAGGTTCTGCCC
Source organism: Candidatus Gagatemarchaeum stordalenia (assembly GCA_003164815.1). GTDB lineage: Archaea > Thermoproteota > Nitrososphaeria > Nitrososphaerales > Gagatemarchaeaceae > Gagatemarchaeum > Gagatemarchaeum stordalenia. The sequence continues at coordinate 3,607 of PLUF01000075.1, read as the reverse complement.
GAAGAATGCCCCCGAAGGGTCGACGATGTCGAGCCCGCAGAAGGGGAAGAGGTTCAGCGCGCCCGACGTGGTGACGAAGAACCACCTCCCGGTCGCGTACTTCGGACCTACACCCGTGAGGAGGGGCTCCTGGAAGTACGATGGAGAGTCGACCCGCCCAACCATCCCGCCGACGAGTTGCCTGAGCTTCTTCCTGCCCTCGACGAGGTCCCCGTAGGTCCTTTCGCGCAGGACAACTCGTATGCGGGTCCTGAACAGCCTCTCCTTCCCCGCGCCGATGAGCTGGGCGGCTCTCGAAGCCCTCTCGAACTCTGCCTGTTCCTCCGGATCCAGCGACCTGCCCTCATTCTGCCTTAGAATCAGCCTCGAGCCGAGCGAGCGGGCGTATGACCTGACTGTCTTCTTGGCGTCGTAGATTCCCACCGGGTCGACATCTACGATGATCGAGTGGGCAATCTGGTAGAGTTGCGCCAGAAAGCCTGGGGCTATGTTGCCTCCAAGCCTCGTAATCGCATACGTCTGGACGAACTCCCCCCTGGAGTCTTCTATGAACTTCGGATGAACCACGCGAGGGGTGATTACAGGGAGCCCGTGGACCCGCGTCATCCTGGTGCCGAGCGTCGCCACCAGAGAATCCACCTGAGATTCAGTCCTCAGAAAGAACCTCCTGTACGGGATCCTGTAGACGGCGCCGATTGATTCGACTTCCCTCTCGTCCTGCACGATGTGGAAGGAAATTGGCTCGGTCAGGGAGTCGAGGAACGATGCGAACCTGTCGAGCACCGAGCCCTGCTCCTTCTCGGGAAGGCTGGCGAGGTTGACCGACCTGAGCTCGTAGACCACTGAGGGATGAACGGCCCGCGCACTCTTTTCTTTCGTCATCTCGATGATCACCCAATCTTCACGATTGCCTCGTTGGCCTCGGCGCTCCTGCCCTTGATCGAGAGGCGCATCCAGAGGAGCGGCACTCCCGACCCTTCGAGCCTCACGGTCAGGTCATGCGTCCCGATGTCTTCGGGGAGAGGTCTGAAGACGAACCTGAATCTTGGCTTCTGTGGTGATACGAGATCCTCGCCTCTCAGTTGCCCGTCGAGGAGGAGTTGAGCCATAGCCTCGTGCTCCATCTGGCTGACGGTCTCCGATACGACGAGGGGAATAGGGGTCTTGAAGTCCTCAACGAGTATCTCTTGGACCGTAGGTTCCCGGTTCTCGATCTCCTGCTTGCTCTCTTTGGCATTTCGACCTCGCAGGACTGCCCTGAGCTTCACCAACCCCTTGGTTCTGATGACATAGACAACCTGGAGTTCGGTGGGCACGAGTCTGACCGGCCTGCTCGAGATGAAATACCCGACGCCGAAGACGACGCAGAAGACGGCTGCCCTCCCTCCGAAACTTGCGCCAGCTATCGGGAAGCTGAAGGGGAGCGAGACGAGGAAAGCTGCGGCCAACGAGAGCAGTATCGTTCCGAGCTGGCGGAAGGAGAGCGTGATGAATCCCAAAGGAAGGGACTTTCTCTCATACCATGCCTCATCGGGCCACCAGATGGATTCAGACATTCAAAGTATAATGACTGATGATGTTAAAACGGAGCACTACAGGAACCACTGAGGTGCTCAGGGCTGACACGCGAAGGTCTCTTTCCCACAACACCCACAAGGTCCACTCTCTTCGGTGGGATAAGCTGGATTGTCTCGCTCTCGTACTTCGTCGGCCAAGCCATCGCCCAACTCGCGTGGAAAGGACCCCCTTCATACAGTATGGTCAGCAACGCGGTCAGCGACCTCGGGGTAACCGTCTGCGGAACGGTCTCAATCGGTGGCCTTTCGGGCTATTACTGCTCGCCCCTCTATCTTGCAGAGAACGCCGGGTTCGTGATAACCGGTGTGGCGATCTTCCTGGGCGTCGGCCTAACCCGTGACATTTGGCCAAGAAGCAAGTCGAGCAACGCGGGGCTGGTTCTTCTTGCGCTCGCAGGCGTTGGCAAGGTCGCGGCGGGACTTAGCCCTGCCAACGTCGACTTGGCCATCCACTTACTCGATATCCCGGGAATCGTCCTCGGAAATATCGGCATGATAATGGTGGGAAGAGCTCTTCGAGTCGAAGCCAGACGCGTGGCTCGGTTCACGGAGGCACTCGGCGTCATCGGCCTGATAGGCTCCCTCGGCTTCCTGGTCGGTAGCCACTCGGGAATCGGCGGCCTGCTCGAGAGGATAGGCGGCTACCCGCTGGTCATATGGGCTGCCGTAATCGGAATTACTCTTATCGCGCGACGGCGCACTTTCTCTCCTGAGCGTCATCTCTCCCGTTTTAAGCTCAAGCGAACCAAGGCTGCATGAGCAATAGAAGCGCAAACACCCTCGGACAGACCCGTGAGAGGATAATCATCCTCCTTGTGGCACTCTCGGTCCCGCTCATCGTCCAGTTCTTCGTCTACATACTGGCGAACGCAGCGGGAGCCGCATCCCTGCCGGTCGTGGGATACGGCATAGCGGCGTGCTCAGCCGCCGCATGCTCAGCCAACGGCGTGAGCGCCCTCTGGCTGCCTGGAGGGCCGACGCTCCCGACCGTGCTGCTGACGGTGCTGAACACGGCGCTCCTCTTCATCGTCGCGATAGTGACCGTGATCGAGGCGATCCGGCTGGTAGGGAGCCTGCTCGTGACCAGGGAGGACTAGGCGGGACAGCGGGAGGATCGCGCCCCTCCCTTCCCCTTCTTTTATCCACCAGAACGGTTCTTGAGAGATGACCATCAGGAAGACTGTCAGGCAGGTCGCATCTTACTACAGGAAGAGCGCGCGCCTCGCAGTCTTCATCATCCTCCTCGCCTCTTTCGCGATCCCCTCGGTACTTGCCAGCGGGCCCGGGTCCCTGAACCTCTCCCCGAGCATTAACCTGAACGCTGTCAGCCCCTTCGGCTGTGGATTCCCTCTCTTCCCCTCCCATGGCTACTACCAGGCGAGCGGCGGGGTGGGGATGTCTGGGACCTACTCAGGGAATGTGTACCTCACAGGCTCGATGACGATCTACGGCCAGGACAAGGCGACGGACAAGCCCGAGACGCAGACTCTGACCCTCACGCAAGCTGATTTCAGCCCGAACCCCTTGAGCTTCCCGAGCCAGAGCCAATCCTCGGTCAACAACCCGCAGGTCGACTCTAACTTCTGCCAGCCCGTCATAGACGGTTACACGTATTGGGTGGCCGCTTCGAACCAGCCGGGCTGCACCGGGGGGCCGTGCGTCCTCGCGAACTCCACGGTGACGGTTTCAGTGACCGGAGGGTCCACCCAGATGTTCCAGCTGGTAATGGAGATGCCCATGTTCAACGAGACGACCCTGGGCACGACCGTCCACTGCGCCCCGACGACATCTCCTTGCGGACTTCCTTTGCAGGGATTCTACGATTTCATCTTCATCATTGCAATAATCCTGGCGGGAGGCGGGTTCCTCATCGCCCTCGCGAACAAGTCGTACACGGGAGACGAGAGGAAGAACGTCGTCCTCGACTTCGTGATTGCCGTCCTCTTCATTCTCCTCTTCCCGGTCATCTACAACAACATCGCCCTCCTCACGAACTACCTCGACATGACCATCATTGCGGGTCCGAACCT